>JBJEML010000091.1:7140-105880 GCA_051879675.1 Lachnospiraceae bacterium
AAATCTCAAACAACTAACGGAATAAAGTCCTCTCGTGCTCAGCCGACTTTCAATACCGTAAATTGGGCACGACCGACACGGTTTTGGACTGCGACTTTTGCGTGGCGAAGTGCGAGCGCATAAACAACTTTTAGGTTACACTACTGGAAGTCCCCAGCTATGTGTGCGAAGGACACATTGAGCTGGGGCTGAAGGGACCGCGAGACACCGCCATGCAACCGGAGCAGAACAAAACCGTGCCGGTCGCGCCCTTAGTTGCTGAATCTGTCTGTCACGCCTGCGGGTGGAAATATTCGTAGACCGCCCGGGCGGCGCGTTCATTCATGGCTTCGGCGGCGGCGAGCCCCTCCACAGAGGCGGCGCGGATCGCATCGATCGACTGAAACGTGCGCATCAGCGCCTTTCGTCTGGCAGGGCCGATGCCGGGAATGTCATCGAGCACGGAGTGCACCTGCTCCTTGCTGCGCAGGGAGCGGTGATACTCGATGGCAAACCGGTGCGCCTCATCCTGAATCCGTGTGATGAGGCGAAACGCCTCGCTGTGCCGGTCGATGGGCACCTCTACATTGTTATAGTATAACCCTCTCGTGCGGTGATTATCATCCTTTACCATCCCACAGACCGGAATGTGGAGATCCAGTTCCTCCAGCACCTGCAGAGCGACATTGACCTGACCACGGCCGCCATCCATCAGGATCAGATCCGGGAAGCGCGTAAAGCTGCCGTACTCCTCATCCAGCTCCCGTTCCATACGCTCCTCGCGCTCACGAAGACCGTGTTCAAAACGGCGGGTAAGCACCTCGTGCATGGAGGCGTAATCGTCAGGCCCTGCGACCGTGCGCAGCTTAAATTTCCGATAGTCACTCCGACTGGGCTTGCCCTTGTCGTAGACGACCATGGAACCAACTGACTCGAAGCCGTTCGTGTTGGAGATATCGTATGCCTCCAGTCTCTGTACCTTCTCGCGAGGCAGGGAGAGCAAATCCGCAAGCTCCTTGACCGCTCCGATCGTGCGACCCTCCTCGCGCTTGATCTTCTCCCGGTCCTGCGTCAGCACGATCATTGCATTCTTCTCTGCCAGCTCCACCAGCTTTTCCTTCGAACCGCGTCTGGGCACACGCAGGTAGACGCGCTGCCCCTTCTTTTTACTGAGCCACTCCTCAACGATCTCCCGATCCTCAATATCCGTCTGCAGCATGAGCTCCCGCGGAATATAGGGTGTGCCCGCATAAAACTGCTTGATAAAGGCAGAAAGGATCTGTGACGGCGTATCCTCATTCACGATGCGCAGATAAAAGTGATCTCTGCCGATCATTTTGCCGTCGCGGATAAAGAAGATCTGGACAACCGCATCCCGGTCATCACAGGCGAGTGCGAGAATATCGCGATCCTCACCGTCCGCATGGGTGATCTTCTGCTTCTGCGCGATCTGCTTCACACTATTCAAAAGATCGCGGTACTCCATCGCCTTCTCAAAATCCAGCTCCTCGGAAGCCGCCTCCATCTTTTCCTGCAGCATGCGCAACACCGGCTGATAGCGCCCGTTTAAAAAATCCAGCACACCGTCGATCTGTCTCCGGTACTCCTCCTGTGATACATAGCCCTGACACGGTGCCTGGCACTGATGGATATGATAATTCAGGCAGGCGCGCTCCGCACCGATATCCTTCGGCAGATTCCGGTTACAGGTACGGATCTGGTAAAGCTTGTGGATCAGTCCGATCGTGTCCTTGACCGCTCCGGCACTCGTATACGGCCCAAAATAAACCGATTTATCCTTTTTCAACTGACGCGAAAAAAGGACCCTGGGGAACATTTCCCCCAGCGTCACTTTTATATATGGATACGTCTTGTCATCCGTAAGCATCGTATTATATTTTGGGCGGTGCTCCTTGATGAGATTACACTCAAGCACCAGTGCCTCCAGCTCGGAATCTGTCACGATATACTCAAACCGTTCGATCTGCTGAACCATCCGGTCTTTTTTGATACCTTCATGATGGCTCGCCTGAAAGTACTGCCGGACGCGGTGGCGCAGCGACAGCGCTTTTCCGATATAGATGATCGCGTCCTTTTTGTCGTGCATAATATAGACACCGGGCCTATTCGGAAGCTTTGCCAATTCCTCTTCAAGATTAAATTCCATCACATGCTTCCTTATCAATCACTTGTTTACGACTGCGATGATTCCTTTGTATCAGCAGCATTGTCTGCCACATCCGCATCATCGGAAGGACCTACGTAGATCACATCGGAAACCTGTCTGTCCACCGGTTTTTCCTCTGATAACGCGTCTGCTGTCTTTTCCGGACTCTTTTCATCAGAAGCTGCTTTCTTCTCCTCCTCCGGATCGGGAAGGCCCTTCATCTCACGGAAGATCTTCATGAACTCCTTACCGGTGATCGTCTCCTTCTCATAGAGATGATCGGAAATGCGGTCTAAGATCTCACGGTTCTCCTCCAACAGCTTTGTCGCATCCGCGTAGGCATCCTTGATCATCTTCTGAACGACTTTATCGATCTGAGCCGCGGTCTCCTCACCGCAGTTTAAGACCGGACGTCCGTCCAGATAGCGGTTCTCCACGGATTCCAGACTCATCATACCAAATTCCTCGGACATGCCGTACTGGGTCACCATTGCGCGGGCGATCCGTGTCGCCATCTCGATGTCATTGGCGGCACCGCTCGTTGCTGAGTGGAAGATCAGCTCCTCCGCTGCACGACCTGCCATGTACGTCTTGATCTTTGCGACCAGCTCATCCTTTGTCTGTAAGAACTTCTCCTCCTCAGGAGTCTGTAATGTATAGCCAAGTGCACCCATCGTCCGGGGTACGATCGTGATCTTTTGTACCGGCTCTGTATTTTTCTGCAATGCAGCCACCATCGCATGACCGACCTCATGATAAGCGACGATCTTGCGCTCCTGATCGCTCATTGTACGATCCTTCTTCTCCTTGCCGCCAACCGCTACGATCTCAAATGCCTCAAACAGATCGCTCTGGTTCACAAATGCGCGGCCGTGCTTAACTGCAATGATCGCAGCCTCATTGATGATATTGGCGAGATCTGATCCGACCAGACCAGCGGAAGCCAGTGCGATCGCATCCAGATCCACCGTCTCATCCATCTTGACATCCTTCGAATGTACCTTCAACGTCTCCAGACGTCCCTTTTGATCCGGCTTGTCAACGATGATCCGACGGTCAAAACGTCCCGGACGAAGCAATGCTTTATCCAGTACCTCCGGCCGGTTCGTCGCCGCGAGGATCAAAAGACCCTTTGAAGTGTCAAATCCATCCATCTCCGCCAGCAGCTGGTTTAACGTCTGCTCGCGCTCATCGTTGCCGCCGTAACGGGTATCACGGCTCTTTCCGATCGCATCGATCTCATCGATAAAGATGATACAGGGCGCCTGTTTCTGTGCTTCCTTGAACAGGTCACGCACACGGGAAGCTCCCACACCCACAAACATCTCCACAAAGTCAGAACCCGCCAATGAGAAGAACGGTACACCTGCCTCTCCGGCTACTGCTTTTGCAAGCAATGTTTTACCGGTTCCGGGAGGGCCTACGAGCAACGCACCCTTGGGCAGCTTGGCGCCGATCTGTGTATATTTTTTCGGATTATGCAGAAAATCCACAACCTCCTGTAAGGACTCCTTCGCCTCATCCTGTCCGGCTACATCCTTGAAGGTCACGCCGGTCTTTTTCTCCACATAGACCTTTGCGGTATTTTTACCGACACCCATCGCACCGCCGCCCATGCGCTTCATGAGAAATCCCATGAGTACCCACAGAATCACAAGCGGAAGCAGGAAGCTCACGATGTTGTAGATCCAGCCTGCCGTATTGTCGGGAATCTCTCCCTTGATCGTAACACCTGCTTTTTTCAGGGTGGGAATGAGCTCCTCATCTCCGACATAGCCGGTGTAATAAGTGATCGGCACGACCTCATCTCCGCTCTTTTTGGGCGTAATATCGATCTGCTGGGAGCTCAGCTCCACGCTCTCAACCTTTCCCTCGTCCACCATCTGCAAAAACTCGGTATAGGAGATCTCGCGTGCCGTCATCTGCGTCTGCCACTTGCTGATCAGGCTCATAAACAGCAGTGCGACCAGCGTGATGAGCACGAACATCATGACCATCTGACCGTTGCGGTTGTTGCGACCGCCGTTGCCACGATTATCATTGCCTCCGTTGTTGTTATTGTTGTTATTCGGATTGCTTCCTCCGCCTCCGAAATTTCCATTTTCCATATCGTTTTTCCCAACTTTCTTATCTGCCGTTACCTTCGCAGATAGTATTCTTGTTTCACAGGAAATTCTTTCGAATTCCCATAAAACATACTTCTTTTCATTATAAGAGCAAACCTCTGCGATTTCAATATGTAGTTTTCCGTTTTTTCTAAACATTTTCTAAAAAAACTCTTAATTTTATAAACCAAATCGGTGCCCTGCGCGCTGGATTTCTTTTTCGCCGAGATGTATAATGGGCTCTGAATAGTTTAACATATATTGTAGGAAACCATAGGAGGAACGTGTTATGTCCGTAAAATATGTATTTGTCACCGGCGGAGTTGTTTCCGGTCTGGGCAAGGGAATCACCGCAGCATCGCTTGGCCGTCTGCTCAAGGCGCGCGGTTACACCGTCACCATGCAGAAATTTGATCCATACATCAATATTGATCCCGGAACGATGAATCCGATCCAGCACGGCGAGGTGTTTGTCACAGATGACGGCACGGAGACAGATCTCGATCTCGGACATTACGAACGCTTTATTGATGAAAGTTTAACCAAAAATTCAAATGTTACTACCGGTAAAATTTACTGGTCCGTGCTCCAGAAGGAACGCCGCGGCGACTACGGCGGCGGCACGGTACAGGTCATTCCGCACATCACGAATGAGATCAAAAGTCGTTTTTACCGCAATTATACATCCGATGATATGCATATTGCCATCATCGAGGTTGGCGGTACAGTCGGAGATATCGAGAGCCAGCCGTTTCTGGAATCGATCCGTCAGTTCCAGCACGAGGTGGGGCGTGAGAATGCCATGCTCATCCACGTGACGCTCATTCCTTATATCAAAGCATCCGGTGAGCTGAAGACAAAGCCCACGCAGGCTTCTGTCAAGGAACTTCAGGGAATGGGTATTCAGCCTGACGTGATCGTCTGCCGCAGCGAGCATGAACTGGATCAGGGAATCAGAGACAAGATCGCACTGTTCTGTAACGTGCCGAGTTCTCATGTATTACAGAATCTGGATGTGGAATATCTGTATGAAGCTCCGCTTGCCATGGAAAGGGAAAATCTGGCAAAGGTTGCCTGCGAATGTCTGCACCTCGATTGCCCGGAACCGGATCTGAAAGACTGGGAAGAGATGGTAGATGCACTGCGTCATCCGAACAAGGATGTCACGGTTGCACTTGTCGGAAAATATACCCAGCTGCACGATGCTTATATTTCTGTTGTGGAAGCGTTAAAGCACGGCGGAATCGCCAGCCGTTCCACCGTTCATATTAAGTGGGTGGATTCGGAACTGGTAACAGAAGAAAATGTAGAAGAAATACTTGGAGATGTCAGCGGAATCCTTGTACCCGGCGGTTTTGGAACACGCGGGGTGGAAGGCATGATCACTGCCTGCCAATATGCGCGAGAGCATAAAGTACCTTATCTCGGACTGTGTCTGGGCATGCAGGTATCCATCATTGAGTTTGCTCGCAATGTCTGCCAGCTTCACGATGCACACAGCATTGAGATCGATCCCCAGACCACACATCCGGTCATCGCGCTGATGCCCGATCAGGACGAGGACGGCGATATCGGCGGCACGCTCCGCCTCGGCTCTTACCCCTGTGAACTGGCGGACGACTCCAAAGCGTATGCCCTGTACGGTGCAAAGACGATCCATGAGCGTCACCGCCATCGCTATGAAGTCAACAACGATTACCGCGCCATCCTCACACAGAACGGCATGAGCCTCTGCGGTCTATCACCGGACGGGCATATTGTGGAGATGATCGAGCAGCCGAATCACCCGTGGTTTGTAGCCACCCAGGCCCATCCTGAGCTCAAGTCCCGTCCCAACCGCCCGCATCCGTTATTCCGCGGATTTGTGGAGGCTGCACTGGAGTATCAGGAAAAATAAATGATAAATTTCATAAAAAGAACGCGTCCATCATGCGACGCGTTCTTTTTGTCTCTGCTTCATACCCTCACAGTTATGATTTTTTCGTCTTCAGCAACGGATTCCGCAAATACTGTACAATAAGCGGAATGACCATAAAACACCAGGTAATCGGCTCTGCCACAATGATTCCCCAGTAGCCGAAAGGTGCCACCAAAAGCTTTACAAGAATAATCTTTCCGATGCACTCTATACTGCTGGACACGATGGGTGTGATGTGATCACCGATGCCCTGCATCGTATTGCGCAACACAACAATGATCGCCGTTACCCAATAGAGCAGTGTATCAAATTTCAGATAAGATGTCGCCGCCGAGATCACCGTCTCGCTGTCTGTTCCGGTCACCAGCCGGATCAGTACCGGTGCGATGGTATAGCTGCACAGCAGCACGATTCCGCACCAGATAAACACGATGACCAGTGCCGCGCGCACGCCCTCTTTTACGCGGTCCAAACGTCCTGCTCCAAAATTTTGTCCGGAGTAGGTAGCCATTGTCGTTCCGATAACGCCAAACAACAGCATGAACAGCTCCGTGATCTTTCGTGCCGCCGTGTGTGCCACGATAATGTCGTTGCCAAGTGTATTAATGCCGGTCTGCAGTGCCACGGAACCGATATTCACCAGACATCCCATAAAGCCCATGGATAATCCACAGCTGGCCAAATCCCGCACAAGTACACCGGAAAACGAAAAATCCGGCTTTCCAATATGTAAAAGTTCGTACTTCTTATAAATGAAGAACAGGCAGAGAACCGTCGCAAAGAGCTGCGCCGCCACCGTCGCCACTGCCGCACCGCGCACGCCCATATCCAGCACGCAGATACAGAACAGATCACCAAAAATATTTAAAACAACCGAAATACCGAGAAAGATCAATGGAGTCACGGAATCTCCGATGGCGCGCAGCATTGCCGCGCACAGATTATACAGCATGGAGATCGTCATTCCCGCAAAGATCACAACTATATATTGGTACGACATCCCATAGATATCGTCTCCCACATGCAGCACACCCAGGATCCGCGGCAAAAACAGGATCGTTACCGCAGTCAGCGCCAGACTCACGCCCAACGCCAGTGTCACGGTCGCCGCCACACAGCGCCTGAGCCCTTTATAGTCACCCGCGCCGAAAAATCGCGCAATGATCACCGCAAATCCATTAGTCAGTCCCTGCAAAAAACCGATGACCATTGTGCTCAGTGAAGTGGTAGCCCCCACCGCTGCCAATGCCGTTCCACCCAGCACGGAACCGACCACGCGGGTATCCACCAGACTGTAGGTCAACTGTAAAATATTCCCTATCAGAATGGGCAGCAGAAAGAGCAGTATCTGCTTCATCGGTCTGCCCGTCGTCAAATCTCTCATATTATTTTATCCTCTGCCAGAACATCCAAAGTCTTAGCAGTTCGGGCGCAAAAACATTCCAATTCATTTTATATATAACAAGTTTAACAAAAATGCCATCACACATCCGGTCAGGCAGCCGATCAGCACCTGCGCCGGCGTATGCCCGACAAATTCCTTCAGACGCTCCTCCGGAAGCTCCGGATTGTCCTTGGAAAAAAGGCGCACCATTTCATTGAGCAGCTTTGCCTGCTTGCCTGTCTCCAGACGCACACCCATCGCATCACGCATCGTGATCATTGCAATGATCAAACAGATCGCAAACTGAAAGGAACCGACTCCATATACGATCCCCGCCGACACAGCCACGCAGCTGACAGTCGACGAATGGGCCGAGGGCATTCCTCCGTCTCCCCAGAAACGGCTGATATCCAGCTTATGATTAAGAATTGCGTAGAGCAGCGTCTTACAAAACTGGGCCGCAAACCATCCTGCGATGCCGCCCATGAGTACCTGATTACTGATCATCTGTGAAAAAAAGAGTTCTGGCGTCATTTATATTCTTCCTTTTCCGGTAATTTTTCTCGATACTTTTGCCGACTATATTCTAGCACAGACATTCCTCATGCACAAGGCATGAAACCTTTCACTTATACGGAATATTTTGTAATTCTTTTATGTTTATTTTATAATTCTTTTATGTTTCAGACACATTTTTGACACATTTACCGCATATACTATGAACTATCAACAGAGATGTTGATAGCAACAATTCCCTATATAGATGTAACATTTTCATAACTAAACTCCTCGAAAAAACGATCGCGCAAGCGGTCGTTTTTTCATTGCGGAATCTTACATTTTCTTATGGTCGTTTTGTATAAAATATGGTAAACTATTTTGTAGATTATACATTTATCGCAAACTTGCCTGTGAGGAGTCGCTCATGCCAAAATCCTATGGTCAGAAACTGAAAATTTTATATCTGGCACAGCTTCTTCTGGAGCGCTCAGATGAATCGCATCCCCTCACGACAAAGGAGATCATTGATCATCTGGCAGCACAGGGAATCCATGCAGAACGCAAGAGCATCTACGACGACGTGAGTGCGTTGCAAAATTTTGGCATGGATATCATCTCTATCCGCGAGAAGCCCGGCGGTTATTATCTCGCAAGCCGTCAATTTGAACTGGCGGAGCTCAAGCTCCTGGTGGATGCAGTGCAGGCCTCAAGGTTTGTGACAACAAAAAAGTCCCGTGAGCTGATCAGCAAGCTGGAAACGCTGACCAGCCGCAGTGAGGCAGGACAACTCCACCGTCAGGTGGTCGTCGCAGAGCGTGGAAAGTCTTCCAACGAACAGATCTATTATAATGTGGATGAGATCTATACAGCCATGGCTCGTGACTGCACCATCCGGTTTCAATATTTTGAGTGGTCTGTACATAAAGAAATGGTTCCACGAAAAAACGGCGCTTACTATGAAGTCAGCCCCTGGCTTTTGACCTGGGAGGACGAAAATTATTACCTGATCGCCTACGACAGTGCTGCGGAAAAATTAAAATATTACCGTGTGGACAAGATGCTTCATCTGTCTGCCTGCGAGACGCCCCGCCGGGGACAAGCCGCCTTTGATGCTCTGGATATCGCCGGATTTGCAAAAAAGACCTTCGGAATGTTTGCCGGAGACGAGACAACTGTAGTATTGCAATGTGATACCTCCCTGACCGGAGTTATGATCGACCGTTTTGGTCTCAATGCCCCTATGCGCCCGGCAGAGGAAGGACAGGTACGCGTGCGTGCGAATGTCGCTGTCAGCCGCCAATTTTTCGGCTGGCTCACCGGACTGGGCAGCGGTGTGCAGATTGTTTCCCCGCCGGAAATACGCACCCAATATCAGCAGTATTTAAAAGATATTCTTGACTGTTATTCCCATGATAAGGAGGGTACGCCATGAATAAAAGGGATGAATATTCAAATTATAAATCATGCACCATGTGCGGCAGATCAATGCCAATCGATTACGAAAAAGAGTTCTGCCCGGCCTGTGAGGATGACGTGCTCTTTAAGGAAGTGCGCGAATATATCCGTACCCACGAAGTGACCGAATTCGAGCTGGCTGAAATTTTCAACATCTCGCAAAGCAAAGTGCGCAAATGGATCAAGGAGGGCCGGATCGAGTATGTCACCGGCGACAATAAAATGATGAATACCAGATGTCAGCGCTGTGGTGTACCGGTCACGTTCGGTACGCTGTGCCCGGACTGCATGCGCATCATGAACGGCAGCAAGGAAGTTTCCTGTATCTCGTTCGGTTCTAAAAAAGACCGCAACCGGATGCGTTTTTTAACTGATCAGGATGAATAAACATATTATTTTGCAAAAAAGGTGTGACCCGTAACCGGATCACACCTTTTTGATTGTTCTTCTTTGAATATGTTTTATATATTTGTCAATGTCTTGCCAACAGGTATCTGATATGTCACCGTGACCTCCTGCCCGCCTGAGATCTTGTAAGTGTTGACAACCGTTACATAGCGGATATTGATCTGATCGCCTGATTTCAGTGCCACCTTCGATCCGGATTCTTTCTCACCTGTCACTACACATTCCGTGATCGTACCGGTTTCCGGTGTCAGGCAATTCTGTGCCAGCTCCAACGCATTCGCACAGGTCTTGCTTGACTTAATACGATCGATGCGGATCTCCGGTTCATCCTGTGTATCCGTCAGCGTCAGCGTCGCCGTCTGTGTCAGGAATCCCTTGTCCACAGAAGAGTAGTACTGCAAGGAGATCGTATAAGTACCGGTCTCCGCTTTTCGGCAGACACCGGATGTGATATCCAGTATCTTTAAAGACAAGGGATTGACGGAGCTGGATGCACCAAGCGTCTGTTTCGCTGTCGTTCCGCCAACAGTCAGGTCATTTCCGTAATAATACCCATCCTTCGTGACAGTAGCCGATGTAAAATTCGTATAATTCATAAATACGCCGCCGCGATATTTTGCCAGTCGAACATTCACATACTGACTGGATGAAATATCCTGATTCAACGACAGATCTGCCTTACTCTTATCAATCTCCATCTCATAGGTTTCCGTTCCGGTCGTCGGAACCGTGCAAACAACAACACTCACAGATGCAGACGCTTTTTTGTCGTCCTGAGTCAGGGTCAATGTATACGAGAATGTGCCCGGAATTGCTGAAGATGCCTTTACTACAAGAGAATCGGATGCCGCATCGTAGGTGACAAGATTCTGCTTGTATACATTATTATCTGTAATGACAGCGGTCTCGTTGGAAAGCGCAAGACTCTCTCCATACTGGTCCAATGCCGTCACTTTCAAATATTTCCGATAATTCGTTTCATAGACATTCGACATCGTGACACTGTCCTGATCCAGCCGGATCGTCTTCAGATACGGTGCCTCGGCAATTGTCACGTCATAGCTGTAGGTATAATCCTCACCGGCATAAACGGCAGTCACGATCACCTTCACATTACCGCTTGTGATCGGTGTAACCTTTCCTTCCGGAGTAATGATCATCGTATCCGGATCAGAAGATTCATATTTTACGGAACTGTACTTGATCTCACTCTTGTCTGTATCAATTGCACGAAAATGTGCGTAATATTTGCTTCCGATCGATACTTTTCGGTTATCCTTGTAGCTGTCGGCCGTATAATCCGGATCAACCGTGCTGTTTGTCAATGTAAAATTCGTCACCCCCGATGTTTGTGCTGCCACACACATGATCACCGAAGTCGTCTCCAACTTGATGCTGTTATCTGTCTTGCTCACATACTTCAAGGTGATGGTCGCAGTCTTGCCCACAGTCATCATATACAGCTTGTTTTCTTCATTAATGTAGCCGTTTGTCACTTCCGGTATATATTCGATGGTTCCCGGATACGCGGCGGATACATCGATACCATTGATATCATTCAGTGCATATTCGATGGCAGTCTCTTTTCCAACCGTCGCCGTCTGGGTAAGGATCTTCAATTCTACCGGAATACCCACACTTGCCTTGAATCCCAATTGTGATACCAGATCATTGACAGAATAGGAAACACCGTCCTTGAAGTTCGAGTACATCGTCATCGTGACGATCTTTCCATCTGCTGAAAATGCAATGTTCTTCACCACCACACTGGCACCTGCAGAATTCTTGATGGAAAAATCATCCACATCTATCTTATCGCGCATGTCACCGGAATATACAAGCTCGATCTTATCCGCTGCAGTCTGCCTTACAGATACCATATAATCTGCGACCTCAACCTCTGTACTTGCAGACTTAACGGTGCTTGTACCTATCTTCGCGGATGCCTTGATCGTGTAACTTCCCGCTTTCATCGGTTTGAACACACCGTTTTTGCTGATGTACGAGGAATAGTCAAAGCCATCCTCACCGGTTACAGTCCACACATTTGTAGATGTGGCATTTGCAGGGGTCACCTTATAGCTGAAATTGTAGCTCTTTCCGACGAACAGGATTCCATCCGCTCCCTTCGGAGATGTCAGTGTCACCTTTGTCGGCTTAACCTTGATCCTGCCTTTGGCAATCACCTTGCGCAGAGATTTCCCTGTGGAAGAAAAAACCTGTGCCGTCAATACCACCTGCTTATTTTTTGCAGCAAGCTTTCCGCCGGTCTTCACGGTCAGCACATTGCTGACTGTTTTTCCTGTCACTTTGGTAGTCGCTTTTTTGAGTGTAACATAGGACTTTCCTGCCCCGCTCACACTCCATTTCACAGTCTGCCCCTTGGACAGGTTCTGTAAGGTAAACGTATACTTTCCCTTGTCGGTTCCGTTTTCGTACAGATTTGCATACGCCTTTTTAAATTTCGGCTCTGCAGCTGCCTTGGCGGGAATCGCCGGCACTGCCGTGATCGCCAATGTCATGATGCAAAGGATCGCCAGCAGTTTTTTTGCTTTCTGATACATTGTTTGTTCCTCCTTCTTAAAAAAGTTCGCTCTTCTTGTGTCATATGTCCTTCTACAGACACTATATATTGTATTTTAGCACATATGAAAGGGCAACCGCAAGGGTTGCCCTCTGATATTTGGCATGAATTTACAGAACTTTTAAAATCAGCCGGTCTTTTGCAGCTCCTATTAATCTTCGGAGCCCTCATCGGATGCTTTCTTCTCCTCTGTACGGGCAGCCGCTTCTGCCCAAATGCCGCCTTGCGGTTTCGATTGCACAGCCTTTCTGCGTGCCTCCTTTTTCGCGCGGATCTTTAAGATCTTGCGCACGATCAGGATAATGGCCGCTATGATCACTGCCCAGATCAGAAGGATCGGCAGATTTACGATAAACCAGATGGAGAAGCTGCGAAGTCCCTGTCCGATATCGTAGAACGTATCGGATAAGCCCTGTTTGATCTCCTCACCGTAAGTCAACTCTGTCGCCACGTTCGTCTCACGCTCCACCTCGTTGATGTCCAGATACAGGGTCGAGTAATTAATGCGGTTATCGTACACGCGAAGCTGTGACTCGTAGGACTCCAGCTCATAACGGATGTTCGTGAGCTGATTCTGGATCGTGATGATATCCTCCAGCTTTGTTGCACGCTCTAAGATACCCATCAGCGTCTCCTGCTCGGTTTTCAACGCCTTGATGTGGCTCTGCATATCCACATAGCTTAATGTCACATTCTCTGTAGAACTGCTGGAGTAGGTCACATTCGAGTTTTCCTTTACCATATTCAGAAAGCTGTGCATCTTGTCAGCCGGAATACGGATGACCATATTCGCATAACGTCGGATGTTCATCTCCGGATTGCCGTTCGACTCAGAGCTCTCCAGATAACCGCCGTACTCGTTGATGCGGCTCTGAACTGCCTGCATGAACGTATCAAACTGCTTGGTTTCGACCGAATAGTTGTAGGTGTAGATGATCTTTTCATTTGACTGCACAGTCTCTGCTTTAACTTCGCCTGCGCCTGCATCTGTCATACCGTTTTCAGCTTCGGCATTATCCCATGCTTCTTCCACAGCCTCCTCCGTCACCTTAAAGTCTGCTTCAGGTGCCTCTTCCGGCATCGCCATATCTGCCGCTGCCGACTCACTAAAACCCTTGCTGCCCGAAGCGCTGCAACCGCTTAACGCCAATGCCATGGTCATTGCCAGTAATGTCACACACAATCTCTTTTTCAAATCCTTTTTCAAATTTTTCCTCATATCCTTGTTCCTCCCCATTCATTAGATTCCTTTTTTGCTCATCCGTTTCTATACACCACACTGCTTCAACGCCGATGCTTCCCGAACACTCACCGTTCATCCAGTGTCAACTGCAATACCTGACGATAACTGTTGACCTGACGCACCAGGCGATAAGTACCCGCCTGTGTCATATGCAGCTCGTCGAGTGCATACCATTCATCCCAGCTCGTTGCTGCCGAATAGTTATCCCGTGTGCGCTTCGTCCGGTAAATACAATCCCATTCATCCGGACGCTGTTCATAGTATACCTCAAACACACCACTCACGTACAGAGATTGCCCGGGTGTTGCCACGGAACTGTCCGAAGGGTTCACCACATCGGAGGTCAGGCCGATCGAGCCATCGTCGTAGATCATGTTCAGATGCCAGGTCACAAGTTCATCTGCTTTCGCACTCTCTAAAAGCAGTTGTTCCTGCCAGTCCGGAACCATCGCCTGCTCTCCCTTTTCATCCTCCGGTGTGCCATTGTCCGTGATACTGTTCGGTGCATTGTTCTCCGGAGTCTCGCTCCCGGCAGCTTCTTCCGCTGCCTCCGCGGACGGTTCTCCTGCCACATCATCCCATGCTTCCTCCGGTGCCGCGGTATCTGCTGTCGCTGACTCCGCAATGCCCTCCGCTGTACTGGACTTACCCATTCGAAGCGACCGGCTCATCACCCCAACCACTGCTGCCAGTCCGATCACGCATATGAATGCCGCCGCCAGCCCGCTATAGCGTTTCGCCGCCGCACCCAGTCTGCGAAAATCTACTGTTTTTCTCTCTTTTGCATCAGACTTTTCCGACGAATTTACGGTTGTGGGTATTTCCCTGTTATCACTTGCGGCTCTTTCCAGCCGCTTCATCCTTCTTACAAATTTTTTTGAAAAGCGGTGCTGCTGTTCCAACTGCTCCCTCGGGGGAACGCCCGCCAGATCCCGGTCCATCGCATCTGCCAGTGCTTCCGCCAGCAGCCGCTCACCACTTACTTTCAGACTCATCTGTTACCTCCCTGATCCTGTACAAGCACTTCCTTCAGTTTTTTTCTCGCCCGGTAAGTTCTCACGTTTACCGTTTTTTCTGCCAGCCCAAGCACGCCCGCCGTCTCTTTTTCCGACAATTCGTGCAGATATCGGCACTCCAGAACCACCCGGTAGTTTTCATCCAGACTGCGGATTACCTCCACGAGCTGCTCATAAGATTCTGTCTGCAGGTATGTATCCAGTATGTCATTTCTGTCGGGTTCATCCCCCAGCGCATCCTCATATTCCGTGAACTGTGCACGTTTTTCCCTGCGAAGAAGATCGATCGCCCTGCTCTTTGCGATCGTCACCAGAAACCGCTTTGTGCGGGGACTGTCCACCTCCTCCACCTGGTCGAGATGCTTTGTCAGCGCCAGAAATGCTTCCTGCACGGCATCCTCCGCCAGATCCTTGTCCTTTAAGATATCTTTTGCCACATACCACATCAGATAGCGGTATTTCTCGTAGAGAAGCGTGAATTTGCTCTGCTCCTCCGCCGTGTCCAGCATTGCTAAAAATAGTAACATTTGTTTTCTCCTCTGCGCGCCCGCTGTGGTCGTCACTACAGCTCTTTTGAGGTACTTACATAAAACCAAACGTAGGTGATCAGTGAAATACTACACGAAAATTTTAATTTTTACCGTATCAGCTTAAAAAGATTGCGATCCTTGATGAAATTGCTCATCTCATAGCACACCAGTACTTCATCCCAGTCTTCTGCAACAAATTCCGGTACAGATTCGTTGTAATAGCGCAGATCGATCATTGTGATCTGCTCATAGTTACCCAGCAAATACGGCACCATACTGTTGGCATAGGAGTCCTTGATGATCAGAAGTGAACCTTTTCCTTCCGTCTGCAGGTTTTTGATGGTGATCTTTCCGTAATTTCCCCCAAAATAAACTGCATATTTATCCTTCATGTCCAGCTTGGACAAATCGTAGATGCCGGTAAGCTCCGGCATCGTCTTTTCGCCGTCCGCGCCAAGCGCATCCGCCGGTGCTCCGTCTGCCTCTATGATGAGGTTCTCAGGCAGCGTCTGTGGCAGTTCCAGTTCGTCTGCGCGCGCTCCGGGCAAGCCTGCCACCTTGGAATAGAGTGTGCCATAAAATGAATCACTCACAGTCTGTACATCAAAATACTCCTGCTCCGCGATCTGAATACCCTGCGTATCCAAATAAGTCCGTGCACCCACATAGGCACCATTCGTCGTCCAATGGTGGTCCGTGTGGAAATAGATATCATCAAAGCGATTCCTGTCTGCACGCTTCAGCGCAGCTGTCGTCTGCACCCATCGCACGCTGTCCGCCTCGCATAGTTCTTCTCCCAGCGCCTCATAAGGCGCCGGATCATAGAGTACCGCCCGAGTCGGCAGCTTCTCTGTCAGCACCGTACCCGGCGTAGGGATAAGCATCACGGATACATCTGCATCCGTATTTGCCTTCATCGCTGTCACATAGCCCAGATTCGTCTGATAGTTTTTTTCTGAAAGGTCACTGTCTACGATCTTGTCAAACAGATAATGGTCTTTTCCCACATACACGCTGTTGATCTCACGGTGGTAGATCAGATACTGACTTGTCGTTGCGATCTGCATCCACCGGTCACGCTCCGGAAACTGGTCGCTGGCCGCCTCTGTCAGATCCCGCTGCACCTCACCGGAGAGTATACCCTCAGCAGAAATGCGCGGCAGCTTCGTCAGGTAGCGATTTTCCGCTTCCGAATAGGACTGCTGCGGCAGCACAAAGATTGCCGCGCCGCCCACCGCCAGCGCGCCGATCACGAGCAGCACATACAGCCATTCCATATGCTTTTTGCCAGATTCTGCTTTTCCTTTCATATTTCAAAACCTCCACAAATTGGTCATCCACCACATTCTGTCCCAAGCCATGCCTGCCACTATACCTGCAACATCGGATTTTGCTTCGTTGCCCAACTCGCGCTGATCAAGTTATCAAATATGCGCCCTTCCTCTGCGTGGCAGTGTGCGGCAGTCTGTTATGCTTACCGGGTAAATCACGCGACTGGCACAGAGTCCAAGCATAAATGCTTGTCCCTGCTGCCTGATATTAGGCTCCACTACGTTTTCTCCGCGTGTACCCGCCGCATAAACGACTGTCGCACACTGTCACGCAAGGTTCGGTCGCATATTCAATCCGTGTACTGCTGTGCCCTGTTGGGCAAAAGCTCAAAATCCGATGCTGCAGATCCTGTGACGGCCGTGCGCGAGAAAACGTTGCAGAGAATTTGGCAGGTCGTTTATGCGACCGGGTACGTGCGGCAAAAGCATATAGCTATTCATAACGCGGCAGCAGAGAAAGCCGGTTTTGCTTTACTCTGTGCCGATCGCGCGAATTTCCCGGGGAGCATAACCGAATGCCAAAGCTCTGTCAATGTTTTCGCGCATGGCCGATCACAGGATTGGTCATTTTGTCATGGCCGGGTACGCACGCTCAGAATCGAAAGTACAGGAACGGATTATAGCTCCCGCTCACCAGAAACGCCAGCGACAGCGCAAGCAGCACAACCGTGTATACCATGAGCAACGGCGACCGCTGATCCTCGCGCGTCAGCTGCTTTCCGATCCGCATCGGTATCGTTGTGGATGCGATCAGCAGGATCACCAGAAACGGTGCCATGACATCCCACTCATAAAGCGCCAGCGCATTGCCGGCAGGCACACCGATTCCAAACAGCGCCTTCAGATAGCTGCCGAGCAGTCCCATGTCATCACAGGCGAAGATCACCCAACCAACAACGACAAAAAACAGCGTATACAAATGCTGCATGATGGTGGGCAGCCGCTCCAGCACGCCGCGCAGCACAAATTTTTCCAGTATGAGCAGCACAAAATAGTACAATCCCCACAAGATAAAATTCCATCCGGCGCCATGCCACAGTCCGGTCAGAAACCAGACGATGAACAGGTTAAAAATCTGTCTTATGACTCCCTTTCGGTTGCCGCCGAGCGGGATGTACAGATACTCGCGAAACCATGTGCCAAGCGTCATATGCCAGCGCCGCCAGAATTCCGTGATACTCTTTGACTCATACGGATGATCGAAGTTCTCCGGAAAATGGAATCCGAACATCTTACCCAGACCGATCGCCATATCCGAATAACCGGAAAAATCAAAGTAGATCTGAAACGTGAACGCCAATGCTCCGAGCCATGCGATCGCCGCGCTCATATCCGCGCTGCCGAGTTCCTTAATATAATCCCAGAGCGCGCCGATCTGATTCGCCAGCAGCACCTTTTTTGCCAGACCGATCAAAAACCGCTGCAAGCCGTGAACAACACCGGAAATCGTTGTCGTTCGCGCATCCACCTCTTTTTGCACTTCCTTATAGCGTACAATAGGGCCCGCAATGAGCTGCGGAAACAGACATACATACATGCCAAAGGAAATGATGTTGCGCTGCGCCGGAGTTTCTCCCCTGTACACGTCGATCGTGTAGGACATCGTCTGAAACGTATAAAAAGAGATACCGATCGGCAAGGCGAGCTGCAGCAGCCCAAACTGCGTACCCGTCAGCCGGTTTACCGTCTCCAGTGCAAAATCCGTGTATTTAAAAAAGCATAGAATGCCCAGATTTCCCACAACCGACACCACAAGTGCCACTCGTCCCAGCGTATCATGTCTGCCCTTCTCTGTTGCATATGCAATGATCCGCCCGTTACAATAGTCGAAAACAGTCGAAAAAAGCATGATGAGAATATAACGCGGCTCTCCCCATGCATAGAAAAAAAGACTTGCCAGAAGCAGCCACAGATTTCGCAGCTGCTTTGGCAATACATAATAAACAATCAATACAACCGGCAAAAAGACACACAGAAAAATCATACTGCTGAAAACCATTGTCTCTACCTCATTCTCACTTTACTCTGCCTCAAATGCCTGCTGGACAAGACCACTCTTTTCCGAGATGATCATCGCCACGCAGTGTCCCTTCTGTTTGATCACCGCATGATCCACAAGGGGCAGCTGATCCGGCGCATACGCGACGAGTGCCCCCCGGCGGTCTTCCAGATGATCCTTCATCGTATTCATGAGCACCGCAGCATCACCCGCATCCTTCAACTCTACTACGGCGATCTCCTGTGAACCGCCATCTGCAGCATATGCATAGAAATAGCTCTGTACGCGGTCATATGCAAAATCAGAAAATGCGCTGAAATTCAGTTCGGCCTGCTCATCATCACTCGTTGCCACCTTCATCTTTGGCAAGGTCGTGTCCGCCGCGAGCATAGACTCCCGCAATGCCTGCATATCTACGGCAGCGCCGTTCTCCTGCATCGTTTCTTCACTGCCGCAGCCGGCAATGCCGGCTGTCAGCAGCAGAACGCATGCAAGTACTGTCAGTTTATGATATATTTGTTTCATGTTATTTTTCCCTCGTTAATAGTCCTCTGCATTCCGGTATTTCAACCTGCTCATTTTATTCAGCTGCCTGCTCCACTTCTTCCGGCTCGCTATTCATTGCCTCATTGACGGTTTTCTCCATCTCATCCGCTTCTGTCGCGGAAACGGTTGCCGTCGGTCCGTCAGCCTCACCGATGATTTCCTGTTCCATAACCGTATCCGCAACCTGCTCCGGTACTCCGGCTGCCTTCTCCGGCACTTCAGCAGCCCCATCCTCCACGGGCATCGGCTCCGGAACAGCACCACTCTGATTCGGATCCATCACCTGACTGCCAAACAGCTCATTGATCTTATTTGTCATCTTTGTCACCTTCTCAGGGACAGCATCCTCCAGTGATGAATTTGCCTGCGTATAGTCATTGACATAGATCGCCAGTACCAGACTATCCTCGCCATCCGGTATCCACGCGGCACTCAGATCCTTTGAGTCCACGCCGGGAACGGAATACATGGCCTGCTGCATGAGGTTCATCATCTGATCTGCCAGCGCGAGATTTTTTTCATCCGGCTTTTGCGGGAACTTAAAGTAGAGGCTGGCACTCTTTTTCTCGCCAAGCAACGGACGAACTTTAGCCGGAACTTCAAACAGGTCCTTCACTGCCACTGCGTTCTGAACTGCATAAGAATACTTTGTACCCTTCGCCTCCGGCAAAGAAGATCCGTCCCACTCATGGCCGTTTCGTGCCATTTCATCCGTCATATTAAAATTGCGGTATCTTGCACCGTTCACATCCGAATAGATGTCCAGCTGATACCACTCACCGTCATCGAGCTTTACCATATCCCAGGAATGATAATCATTATGTACGATGTGCACCTCAAGTCCGACCATATTTGCAAGCAGACGGAACGTGGTCGCATATCCGACGCAAACCGCGCTGTGACTCTTCAACACCTCATGGGGTGTGAACGCCTGCGAATTCTGCCCCGGCATGGAAATGATATGCCCGCTACCCTGACCGATGTTTTCTACCATCCACTCATAAATCGCGAGTTCTTTCTCATAGCCTGACATGTTATCCTTTATGATCTCGTCCAGAACACTCTTTGCCATGTCATAGGTCTCTTTGTCCTCACCGCTGAGACCGGACGGGTCATCTTTTAGATAGGCATCCGAGATATGTGTCGTGCTGCGGATTTCATACTGGTCCATGACCTTGAAGCCGTCCTCCTGATAGTCGCTCTCCTGCTCAGCCTCTTTCGCCTGTCTGGCGCGCTCATCGTCAATGAACCGGCTCACCTTTTCGTTCTGCGTGTTCATCCGGTTCATGAACATCACATTCATGCCGATCGAAGTGCCGACACCCCCGACGAGGAGTACCGCCACCACACAGGCGATCACGTGACCCACTGTCTTTTTACCCTTTTTTGGCGCCTTCCGTTGTTTTGACGCTTCCTCTGTTACAGGCTGCGCCATTGTCTCTGTTACTACTTCCTTCTTCTCTTCACTCATGTTTTTCCCTCTTTCCTTCTTCCGCGAAGCGTCCCGATGACCGACTCCCCGGATGCCTCTATCTGTACAGACACTGAATTTTATACTTCGTTACAGCAGTTTACATAAAATTCCATTTTTTCTGTACATATAATATAACGATTCAAACATTCCAAATAACTATATCTTCTGCAAAATTTCATAAATTTTCAGGAAGATTTTGCTGTCCGATAAAGCGCGATCGCTGCCAGCGTCATTCCGTCTCCTGCGTGCTTCGACAGGAGGCAAAAATCTTCAAACCGGCTCTCCTTCGGCAGCCAGCCCTCACAGACCGCCGCACAGAGCGCACTGCGCTCACACACATTATCGACACCAACCGTCTGTTTCACAAATCCGGAGGATTGGAACTCCCCCCTCTGCTGCGCAAGCTGAGCGGCAGAATATGTGAAAAAAGGTACACCGAGCCGGTCTGCGAGTTCGATCAGCCCTGTCTCCTCCTTCTTTGCATCAACCGATGCGACCGCGCGGATGCGGTAAAGCGACCAACCCTGTGCATCAAAGGTTTCCGACACAAACCGGTACAGATCATCACCCGCCACACCGCTCCGGCAGCCGACACCAATGACCAGATCCTGCGGCACAAGATGCAACGTATGCGTAAATGGCTGCCCGACGGGCTCTCCCGAGATCAAAAAACCACATTCCGGTGTCAATGCCCCGATCGGCTTCCCCTCCAAAAGTGCACCCGAAAGATGCTTGATCTCATCCTTCTCTACAATCGACAGATGCTGTTGCCTTGCAAAGGTATCTACCGAAAATACATCCTGGATATCCGTCGCCGTTGTGATGACCGGGATCGCAGAGAGCCGCTCACTGAGCAGACGGGCCAGCTCATTGGCACCGCCCGCATGACCGCTGAGCAGTGGTATGACAAATCGTCCGCTCTCATCGACCACGAGCACTGCGGGGTCTCTCAGCTTATCCCGCACAAAAGGCGCAACCGCCCGCACCGCAATACCTGCCGCACCCACAAATATAAATGCATCTGCAAAGAAAATGAGCTTTTCCAGCTCCTCTGTCAGGTTGGAAAAGCCCTTCCAGCCCCCGGTTACAAGTCGGGCGGGCGCGCATTTTTTCACTTGACTGCCCGACGCCTCTACCGCTGCCGCTATTTTTTCGCCTGTCTGTATGCCCTGTCCGGTAAAGGCAAGAACCGCAACGTCTTTATGCATGACTCTTTCCTTTTTGCTTCTCAAAGAAATCATCTACCGCCTGTATGATCTTCGCGGGCTCCAATGTCTTTAAAAGATAGCCTTCCGGCTTTAAGGACATCACCTGAAGCACGCTTTCCTTGTCGTCCTTGCTCGTGAGAAAAATAACCGGCATATCCGCAAAATCCTTTTCCGCCCGAATCATCTCAAGCACCTGTTTACCGTCCACGATCGGCATCTCATAGTCAAGAAGAACCAGATCCGGCCGGTCTGTCGCCAGATATTTGATCGCCATCGCACCGGAATTTGCCAGAACCACCTGATAATGATCTTCCAGCCAACCCTTCACATTGCGTAACATTGCGCCGGAATCATCCACCACAAGAATCTTCTTTTTTGCCTGAAAACCAAATTTCTGCACATAGTGGTCAATCGTCTGCACCATATCATTGACATTCAGCGGACGCGTAAACTTCTGTCGAACGAGATGTTCGCCAACAGCGTTCTCGATCTCCTGCAGCTCATCGTTGCTTCCGGTAATAAATACGGGAACTTCATGTTCCAAAGCCCAGTCCTTCACAAAAACGAGTGCCGGTTTATGTTCTATCAGTTGTTCATCCCCATAGATCAATAGCGCGCAGATATCATCCTCCGCTTTACTGATCTCGTCAATGTCAGCCTTCATCTTCGTGACAAAATAACCCGCCTCCTCAAATTTTTCTTTGAGGCTCAGCATCAGATATCCCTGTGTTTCCGTAATGATCAGAATTTTTTTTAACATTGTGCCCCTCCTTATTTAAGCATCGTACAAAGTTCATCCGTTACTTCCATAACCTCCATGAGCGCTACATCGGCAAGATACACCCGTAGCTCCTCCACCTTTTCCCGACATTCTTCCGGTATACGGCAGCTCTCCAGCTTCTTCATCGCTTCATCTGCCCCATCCAGGTCAAACGCATCTGCCGCGTCATGGATCGCCTGCACGATCTCCCGAAGCTGACCGGGCGTACACTCCTCCAGAGCCTCATTCTGCGTCCTTGCGAACGGTTCCAGTATCGGCTTGTAGCCTCGATACGCTGCCAGAAGCTTTGGTGTCTCTTCACGGATCGTATCCGCATCGCCTGCGTTACCGCAGTCCTCCATGCGGTGGAACCACTCGGAAAGCTCCTTGTCACCAATCATGCGCGCCGTATTTTTCAGCGCATGTACCTCTATCGTATAATCGCGGATCAGCCCGTCTGCCACACACTGCTCCAGCTTGCTCGCCTTCGTATCGATCAGCTTGTAAAAATCTCCGAGCAGCTCACGCCACAGCTTTTCCGTTCCGCAACAGCGGATGCCCTCCTCCCGGTCAATGTTTCCAAGTACTGTCAAAGCAGGCGTTTCGGGCACTTGTGCTGCATCCGTAATCTTCGCCTTAGCAACATCATTTCCATCAGCCGCCGCAAGTTTCGGCAATGCACAGCTGTGCACGACCAGCGCGCGCGGAAGCCAATGCTTGATCTTGCTGCAGATCTCACTCATCTCAATCGGTTTCGCCACAAAGTCGTCCATGCCCGCCGCCTTGAATTTTTCCCGTGCATCCATCAACGCATTGGCGGTCAGTGCAATGATCGGCACATTCTTATAGTATTCACCGTCCATGGCACGTATGCGCTCCGTCGTCTCAATACCATCCATCACAGGCATCATATGATCCATGAATATCATATGATACTGCTTCTGACTCACGAGCTGCAGTGCGCGCCTGCCGCTATCCGCTGTGTCGATGTGCATCTTCAGCGGCTCTAAAAGTCCTGTAGCTACTTTCAGATTCATCTCATTGTCATCCACGATCAGAATCTTCGCGTCGGGTGCAGTGAAATTGACGTACTCCTCGCCATCACAGCCGCTCTCCATCTCCTCATGATTCAGGATCTGGCAAAAATTCAATGTATATAACGGCTTATTGACCTTCTTTGCAAGCATCCGGCCGCTCTCCTCCAGTAACGGATTGATGAGCACACAGATCTCGCCAAGTGCCGCTTCACGCTCTCCGGATATATCGGCGAGAATTGCCTCGCCGGGCACATCCGTGAAAAAGAAGTCCACCGGCTCCTCCGGCAGATTGCTCGACGCATTTTCCACATACACGACCCCAAACTGTTCACAGAGATGCTTTAATTGTTCTGTCAGCACCGCTGCTCCAAAGTATCCGCCAACGCGTATCGCGCGCTGTGATTCACTGCGCAATTGCGCCGCCGGTGCATCCTGCCCGTGGCGCTGGTGGATATTGAAGTAGAATTCACTGCCCTCACCATAAACGCTGCACACACCGATACTTCCTCCCATCATCTCCACAAGCTGCTTGGAAATAGAAAGTCCGAGTCCGGTGCCTTCCTTATTATGGTTTTTCTTGCTGTCCACCTGAGAGAAGGATGCAAACAGCTTACTCAGATCCTCCTCCCTGATACCCTGTCCGCTATCCTTCACAGAGATCAGAAGCTCGATATCGTTGTCCGTCACCTCGCCGACGACGATCTTCAAACGCACAAAACCATCATCGGTAAACTTGATGGCATTGTTTACAAGATTGATGATGATCTGTCGGATACGAAGTTCATCTCCGTACAGGGAATGTGGCAGCTTTTCGTCAATGTCAAAGATCAGCTCCACGTGCTTTTCACCCACACGGGTCAGAAAGATCATGCCCAGATCACTCAGCATGGACATCGGCTCGTAATCCGCCTCCACCAGCTCCAGCTTTCCGGACTCAATCTTTGAAAAGTCCAGAATATCATTGATGATCCCCAATAGTGCATTTCCGGAATTTTTGATGTTTTTCAGGTATCCGATATCCTGCGCCGGCAGGTCCTCCCGCAGCAGGATCTCTGTCATACCAACGATCGCATTCATCGGCGTGCGGATCTCATGTGACATATTTGAGACAAACATGGACTTTGCCCGGTTTGCCTCCTCCGCCTGCTGCTTTAATGCCTTCATGATCTCTGCCTGCTCGGTCGCGTTCTTGATGTAATAGTAACTCTCCGTGATATCATTGAGGACATACAGCTTACCAAAATAGGTGTTTCCCTCGGTAAGCAGACGACTGATGACCTCGTACACGCGATGATCCCGCTCCAGATTCTTTTTATCAATGATACATGTATCCAGCTCGTTCCAGATCTCCGCATGCCTGCTGTAGACGGTGAAATCAAACAATGTCTCCGCCTTTTTATTGTGGTAGATCAGCTGATTGTCACTGTCCAACACGATCAGCGCGTCCGTCTGTTCATCCACCGCCATATCCTTTGCCATGGACAACGTATTCAGAAGATGATCCTTTATCATGGCTGATGCCAACAGCAGCGTACTGAAAAGATAGCCCGGCAGCGTGACATCATAGCCATGTGTTTTTCCTGTTGCAAACAGTACGAAGCATACAAACATGACCACCATGATGATGGCCAGCTTACACACCTGCCTGCGCTGCTGATCACTCTTCAGCTGTACAAAACGCCGGATACACACGGTAAACATGACGATCAGATAGACGATCACCGCACCGTGGTAGATCAGGTACATCGGGCCGTGTCCCAGCACCAGATGCGGAAACAGTCCCGTGTTCACAAATTTGTAGCTGCTGTAATAGAGTCCCTGATGTTCGCAGGTCAGCACCAGCAGTGTGATGGCCAGATGAAAAAAAGCTAAAATCTCGATCATCCGCTTGGGCAGATTGATCCGGCAATACTCCATAACAAACAAAAACATCATCAGCACAATAAACGGTTTTCCGAAATAGATGAACTGCACCGCCCGCAGCGCCTCACGCTCTGTCTGTGCGGTCATCTCAAACAGATACCCGACAAAATTAGCAAGCTGCGCCACCAACAGAGCCAGCATGATGACCTGCTGCTTGGTCGTGCGCTGCTTCAGCACATGAACGGTTGTCAGAAGCAATACACCAATCCCTATATACTGTACTCCAAGTAAAAATGTGTACATCGCATCTCCTCCCCGAGAGCCTTTTTCTATCGAAACATCATTTTCCGGCAAAGGTATTGTCTATGCATCCGCTGCCATCCGCACCTCAAACTCTGCGACAGGCATCGGCTTTGCAAAATAATAACCCTGAATCATATCGCAGCCGACACTCGCCAGAAAATCCACCTGCTCGCGCTGTTCGATACCCTCTGCCACCACTCGCATATTCAGCTCACGCGCCAGGCTGATCGCCTCCCTGACAATGATCGATCCGCGTCCCATCTCGTCCTCGCCGCGGAAAAATTCGCCGTCAAGCTTTAATACATCAAGCGGAATATCCTTCAAAGAATTCAGGGAAGAGTAGCCTGCGCCGAAGTCGTCCATCGAAATCGGAAATCCGTATGCGCGTAACTGCTTCACCGTGTCGATCAGCACGTTCTTGTCATCGAAGAACGCACTTTCCGTTACCTCCAGTTCGATCAATCCGTGCTTCGGACCATAGCTGTCCACCAGCTGGCTGATATGCTCCGCCAGTCCCTCCTGCGTAAAATGTGCACGTGAAATGTTCACGGAGATCGGTACACTTTTCTTTCCCTGCACCTTCCACTCCGCCTGCAGCTTCGCGATCTGGGAGAGCATATAGTCATCAAGCTTCATGATAAAGCCGTTTTCCTCGAAAAGAGGGATAAACCGTCCGGGCGGAATCAGCCCCTTTTCCGGGCAAACCCAGCGTACCAATGCCTCGGCACCCACCAGACGACGATCTGTCGGACTGTACTTCGGCTGCAGATAAACCTGAAACTCACCGGCAGCCAGTGCCGCCTGCATGTTGTTCTCCACCCACTGCTCCCAGCTCTGTTCCTCCAGCATACGATCGCTGAAAAAGAAGATCTGTTCCGCCTCATTATGTCCGGAAGCCTGCGCTGTATTCGCAAAACTGAACAACTGATCGATATCGACATTTTTACGCATATTATACCAGTCGCCTTTCGCTGCATTTGCAGGCAGGATCATATAAGCACCCGCATGAAAATGCAGTTTTCGCTCCGGCTGCAGTCCCGCCAGTTCTGCCAGAAGCGACCGCAGCCGCCGGTAACAGTATTCTTTACACTCCTCCTCGTTCGTCCCCTCACACTTCATCAGCAGACCAAAGTCCGCACTTCCGTAATGTCCGAACACCTCCCTGCGCTTCATGCGCGCACTCAGAAAACCATCCATACACTCCAATAGTTCCTCACCCTGTTTGCTTCCGAAACAGGATATATAATTGGTATAACGCTCCATGTGCAGATTGACCATTGCGTAGGTTTTCCGGCTGTTCCATCCGTTTCGCAGCACTTTTCCTGCATAGCCCTGAAAATAAAGCCAATTATGTCCGCCGGTCACCGGATCCGTATAGAGCAGTCTCGTCATACGCCGCTGCATCCGGATATTTAAAATTGTATTGATAAATAAAAACAGCAGCGGAACAAACAGAAGGATCAGTGCAACTCCTCCCAGCAGAAAGATGTAGATAACATCCTGACGCTGAATGGCGACAGTACACTTCGTATATACATTATACTTCTCCAGATCTACCGGCACATACATCCAGAATTGCTGCTCCACAATCGATTCCTGCAGCCAATGGCTGTGCGAACCACCTTCCCCAATCCTCGGAGCTCCGTCAAATGCGCGGTTTGCCAGTTCCGGAACACGCAGATCAAAAAGATCTCGGGCATCATCGATGGATTCGTTCGCATAACTCCACATGCTGTCCTTATACATGACATACCGATCATCCGACCACGATGGAATACTCTGGTCAAAAACAGGCTCACTTGCCGCCGTAGATACGATCCGGTTGCCCTCTTTATCGCTCACATAAATATCACATGAATTATTCCGGAATTGCGAAACATAGTTTACTGCGTAGGTCAGATTATCACCCTCTCCTAGGCAGCGCTCCATCAGAATACCCACGTCCATTGCCTGATCATGCAGTCCTACCACCTTCGATCCGATGAGATATACGGCAAACAGGTCGATCATTGCACCTATGACCGCAACGCTCACGACCAAAAACGACAAAAACAAAACAATCGAAGGCCAAAAGCTCTTTCTTTTCAATTTTTTAAGCGTATTTTCTTTTGTTTTCGCCATACCTGATCTACCTGTTCCCGTACCTGTTTTGCAGGTCCGCGTTCCCCTGCAGTTCCTATTTTTTAACTGTTACCTTTTTCGCTTTTGAATAGGGTGTATAGTAGTAATTACCGTAAACATCCTTCCGATAACCCCGCACACGTATGTAATAATTCCCGGTTTTCAATCTGCTGAGTTCGACCAGCTTGCTCTTAACTTCACTCCGATCAAATCCAACGGATTTCTGATTGCTGAAATCCTTTTTTGTTGCCCAGCTGATCTCATAGCCTCTATAGTTTCGGGATGTCTGAAATTTCACCCGGATCTTTTTACCGGAAATATTCACCGCAGAAGCAATACTCACTCTGCCGGCCGCGATGCGCACCGGAAAGATCTCGTAAGCACTGGAAATCGCTCCATCGCGTGCCGTCACCGCTGTCACAATATGAGTCCCGCTCTCCGTCAGCTCGATGGGTTTCGTGTAGCGGTCCGTCTCCCCGGGAGTCGTTCCGTCCAGTGTATAATAGATCTCTCCCACACCGGAGGTCATCGTGATCATTACACCTGCCGCCGTATCTTTGATCTCCACCTGTGGCTGATCAAGTCCCGGCAGAAGCATCAGATTCCCGGAAAACTCCGTGTCCGCCACCGGGCGGATGCCGGCAAAATAACTGCGCGGAACATGTAAATCATTCTGATCCATTGCTTCCATCTGACTGTCTGTAATATGAAAATATTTTGCCCGATCCCACGAATCGTCCCATGTCACATCTACAAGATACCAGTGATCTCCGTAACGCACCTCATTCCACACATGGTCTTCGCTCGTCACCGGAATACAGTCAATGCCAAAATAATTGCACAGCATCGTATACAGCTTGGCATAACCCGCACACACAGTCGCTCCGGTCATGAGTGCGCCGTAAATCGTCTGCGTATAATAAGGATCCGTCGTCCCGGCATCCCCATCCAGATAAGTCAGTTTATCACAGAGCAGATCATGAATCTGTGCCTCTGTCTCATAGGGAATCCCATGATCACTGATCTGCGCCTGCAGCGTCTCCAGCCGGGTGAGCACCTTCTGCGTCTCCTGTGCACGTATGCTCCCCTTCTCAAATGCGCTGTAAATGCCAAGCGCGCAGGCATCCTTCGCAGCATTTGAAAAAAGCATCGAATTCAGAAAATAATACTGCGGATTTGAATAGTTAAAGAGCGCCACCACCTTTTCCATCTGATACCAGCTCAGCCCCTGTCCGCTCACCAGTTTTGTTCCTACGCGCCTCTCACCTGTCCCGGCGATCGTGTGTGCCTGTGCATCCACACCCGATGAAGTTAGAAGCTCCAGACAGAGCGCATCCAGCCGCTCATAAAACCGCTGCTCCTTTGCCGACAGTTTACTGTAATAGTAGTCCGTGCCATAACAGTCCCAGTCATTGCCCGAAAGCTCCGAACGAATGCTTCGCAGCGAATATATCCGGTCCGTCTTCTCTGAAACGGAATCATCCACTGTCTCTATGATGAAGCCGGTCAGACCGCCCGCGGGCAATATCGGCTCCGTTTCCCGCTGTGCACCGAGCGTCACATCAGGCACTTGCCAAAAAAGCGCTGACGCTGTCAAAATCAGGGCCAGCGCACCTGTTGCAAGGCGCATCCCTCTTCCTTTTTGTTTCTTTATCTTTTTATAATTCATCTATATCTCCTGCTTCAATAACCGCCGGCACAATGCCAGCTCAGCTTCTGTGGCCACACTATTCTCAAATCTGACCCAGCCCTGCTCCTGTGAAGGATTCAATAGATCCGCCGCCGCGAGGCGCCTGCGCATCTCACGCGCGGTTCCCTCACCACCATCAAAAATTGTCACCGATTCACCGACAATTCCCCGGATCATCTTTCGCGCAAACGGATAATGTGTACATCCCAGCACGATCGAATCCAGCTCTTTATCCAGATATGGCGCGAGCAACTTCTCAAGAAAATCGTGCAGTCTGTCACTCTCCAGATCCCCTGCCTCGATAAACTCCATCAGTCCCGGGCACGGGAGCGGATAAATCTCTGCCTTGTTCTCATAACGCGCCATCAGCTGTCTGAACTTTTCCTGCTGCACGGTCATAGGTGTCGCCATGACGAGCACCCTCGGGTGCTCCTTCTGCAGCGCGGCAGGCTTTAATGCCGGCTCAATGCCCACGATCGGGAGCTGTGGATACATGCCGCGCATCAGGCGCACGGCTGCACTGGTCGCCGTGTTGCAAGCTACGACCAATCCCTTCGCACCCTGATCCAGCAAGACCCGCACATTCTCAAATGTAAGCTCTCTCACCGTCTCTAACGGCTTTGTACCGTAAGGTGCATGCTTGGAATCTCCAAGATAAATATAATTCTCGTTGGGCATGACCTTGATCAGCTCCTGCAATACGCTGATCCCGCCCACGCCGGAATCAAACACGCCGATCGGCCGCCCTCTTTCCGCATCAATATCCATCATAGCACACATCCAAATCTACATTTGCAAATAATCCGTTATCCTTCAGAATACCATCCACCTGACCGGTACTGGAATACTGCCACATGCGCACATTTCCTCCGCCGGTATAGCCATGTCCCAGCGTCTGTCCACGGTAGCGGGCGATCCAGATATCCACACTCTCACTCTCCAGCACAGACTGATCAATATAATTCTTCAGCCAATCCAGATTTGCATATACGACAAACTGATAGCCGGCCTCCTCCACAATGCGTTTATATTCAAGAATCAGTTCTGTCCGCTGATCATTATCCATATTGTCTTTCTGGGCTTTATCCTCCAGGTCCAATGCCACCGGATAACCCAGCTCTCTTCCGTTCAACAGCTTGATCAGGTTTTCAGCCTCTTCGATACCCTCATCCACGGTTGTTGCCGTCGAATAACAATACACACCGACCGGAATATCCTGCTCGGTTGCACCTGAATAGTGACTCTCAAACTTTGTATCCTTTGATGTTCCATAAGTCAGACGCATCATTGCAAAGTTGATTCCGGATGCCTTTACCGTCTTCCAGTCGATCAACTCCTGCCACTTGGAGACATCGATCCCATTGTACGAACAGTCCGTCACTGTGACGCTCACGCTCGTTTCGATCGTATCAGCCGACACGATGATCTGCGTCTTTCCCGGTGCCACTCCGACAACCACACCGTCCGGGCCGACCATCGCAATGGCAGGATCCGCACTGCTCCAGCTGACCGTGCCCGCCACTTCGTTCGTCACATAGAGTGTACCTGTCACTCCGGGTCCGAGAAACAACGTGCGTGTGTTGAGCTTTATCGCAGAAATTGTGATGGAAACCGCAGTGCTCCTTGCACTGACAAGCGATCCGTTTACTGCCTCGACCCGGTAAGTATACGTCTTTCCGTTGATCCTGCCGGTATCCATATAGGTGCATAACGTGACCTTTGATCCGATCATTGTATATTTTCCGGATGTTCCCTCTGCCCGGTATAATCGATAATACTCTGCCGACTGTACCGGTGCCCAGCTCACTGATACGGCTCCATTGCCATTCTGTGTCACTGACACATCACCCGGCGCGGCCAGTGCAGCCAGAATCGCTTTCACATCCGAATACTCGCCGTATTTCATGGTTCCCTTTACTGTTTTATAAGCACGGACTTTATAATAATATTCCATACCTACACCTGCCGTCGCATCCAGCCAGCCGGTAATATCCGCACCGGTCAATGCGATCGTCTCATAAACACCGTTTCCATCCGTGCTCCGGGACACTTCATACCCGTCCGCACCGGGTATGAGACTCCAATTCAAAGCGACGCCACCGGCGCTGTTCGTGATATCCGTGAGCACCGGTTTCCCTATATTTGCGACAGCACTCATCGGCTCCGAATATTTCCCGCGCACTTTCTTGCCATCCGAATTGATGCGGACTGCGGCAATCTTGTAATAGTAGGTCACATCTGTCGTCACCGTACTTGTATAAGAAGTATCATAGATCGTTCTCACCCTCTTATAGGTGCCCGCCGGGTCCGTCGTCCGGTACACACGGTAAAAATCCGCGCCCTCGACTGCCGTCCACGCAACATCAAGCTTGTTACAGGCACTGGGTTCGAGCTTTGTAATAACAGGCGCAGACATCGCGGTTTTTGCCGACAGTACACTGGAAGTCGCCTTCTTTCCACTTGCATCCTTCACAACAATCCGGTAATAATAGGTTTTTGCCGTATCCAGACCGGTCACCGTATAACGCAGCTCCTGTCCCTTCTTCAAGCGGGCAACCCTTTTATATTTCTTTTTGTCCACAGACTGCTGCAGCTCATAGGAGGCAGCCTGACCCACCGTTTTCCATGTAAGCGTCACAGAATCATAACCGATCTGTTCTGCCTTAGGCTTGGGTGCCGTGAGCGTAGCGCGCGCTTTTGTCATCAGCCCGGTTACCTCAACGACCTCAGCCGTATTCACTTCCGTCGTTGCCGCGAAAACGTTCTGCGCAGGCGCACACAGCGCAATTGCCGCCATTCCCAGACCGATCACAAAGATTTTTCGTATATATTGTTTCATTGGTTCTCAAAATCTCCTGTTCTTTTGTTTTCAGAACTGTGTCGGAACCACTTATTTCCTTCACAGTTTGCACTAAGTGTATCGAAAATCACACAGAAAGTCAATGTGTGAAGACCGCACGCCTACATCTGATGTCGTACGACCAGATATTCATTATCCAGTTGATAATATGGACAGTTGTCAAATGTACCTGTCAAAAAACGCACCATGTCATCCTCGTCAAGATTCATATCACAGACATAGCACTCATCATCCTCATCATAAACAAAGTTCACGCAGGAATCGCAGTTTGATACTTCCTTCATCTCATCACCTCGCTATACTAACTATATACGATAAACGACCCGAATGCAAAGGGGTCTTCAACAAAAAAACCCGAAGTCTGCAGTTATATGCAGATCCGGGGTTTCATCATTTCCTAATGTGATGTGCAAATCATGTGCAAATTCAACTCATCTCTACGCTTCCTTCATAGTACGGTCCGGGCACCTTTGTTCGCAGCACCTTGTACAACTCCACACAAGTATACTGATAATAGGGGGCTACCCAGAAAATACCTACGAGATTAAATGTAACAGCTGCCAGGATCTGCCATAAAATAAAGGACAGATCCAGCACAAACGCATCCCATTTCTCACCATCCATCATCTCGGTGGACAAACGCTTTGCTTCAGAAAAGCTAAGTTCCGGATCCTCCGCCAGAAGATACGGGATCATGCGGTACTGATATGCCTTGACGATTCCGGGAACAATAAGCAGCAGTGACCACAGGAAAATAAACAGGTTCTGCAAAAAGACCACAGATACAACATTCATATAGTTGCTCTTGAATCCATAACCCATATGGTTCAGATCTGCATTTCCGTCGCTTGCATGCAGGAAATATTTCTTACATCCGATCTGCAGCGGATTGAATACAAAGATTGACAATGCCATTGCCGCGATCACGACCACCAGAACGACAACTGCCGCAAGTCCGAGTACAAACATCAGCATACTTGCATATCTTCCGCCAATCGCATCAACAAACTCATTCCCGGTAACCTCTGTCGTATCACTGTTGCCCGATCCTCTGCCGCTTCCGCCACCGAAACCACCGCTTACCAGTGCCAGAACAAAAGCAACCAGCACGGATTTCCAGTAAAATGACTTGACGCTGAATTTTGCCCTGTCCTTCAAGTCTTTTCTTGTCCATTCCATAAAACCAATCCTCCTTTTTGTTTTGTTACAGCGACACTTCGCACTGTCCACCGCATAATGTTTTGCTATTTCATACGCCTGATCAGTGCAGCTCCATATGTACCGTGCCCCAGATGACATCCCAGACTTAACGGAATGGGTGACATGCTGCAGCGAACACCGAAATGCTCCTCCAGCTGGTTTTTAAACGCAAGTGCATCTTCCTTTGACATACTTGCTGCTGCCGCCAGATAGAACTCACTCAGATCATCGGTATGAAATTTGTTCTGCAAGGTTTCCTCCAGACACTGAATGATCTTTTTGCGCGCCAGCTTATCGCCGCGCACTTTACCGACTGCCTCCACCTTGGCATCCTCCAATGCAAGGATCGGCTTGATATTCAGCAGATTCCCCAACATGGCAGACGATGCGGAAATGCGTCCGCCCTGCTTTAGATATTTTAAATCCTCCACGGTAAGGAAAATCTTGCAGTCATTTTTTGCATAGACCAGCTCTTTTAAGATCTGTGCGGCATGCTCCCCCGCAAGGGCACGCTTTCGCGCCTCTAAAACTGCCGCCTTCTGCGTCACACTGACGCGGCCGATATCCGCCACAAGCACTCTTCCGTCATAGTCCTGTGCCATTGCCTGCGCGGTGGCACAGGAGCCACTCAAGCCGCTGGACATCGGTATATATAATAATTCATCATATTCCTCCAGTACCCGGTCCCACAGATCCATCACATCCGCAGGTGACGGCTGTGAGCTGTAGATCTTTGAGCCTGCCTGCTGGCGGATGTAAAATTCATCATGTGTCATGGTACGGTCTTCGAAATAGAGCTCGTCATCCACATAAAATGGCATCGGCAAAACATAGATGCCATACTTTTTTGCTTTTTCCTGCGAAATCGCGCAGTTTGAATCAGTTACGATCGCTGTTTTCATCATATGCTCCTTTTTTCATATTCATATCATAGCGTCCCGACCCCATTACTCCCGACGCCGGCTTTCAGTCGTTTTATTTTAGGTATAAAAAAAGCGGGTGATGGGAATCGAACCCACGTATCCAGCTTGGAAGGCTGGTGTTCTACCATTGAACTACACCCGCAAAATACGATATTCTGTTCCGTTCGCCTCACGAACGAACTATATTATATCATCGTATTTCGCGGGTGTCAACAGTTATTTTACGGTAACGCTCTTCACATTGCTGAACGCACCGTAATATTTCGTTCCGTCAACCACAACATAACTGCGGATCTTGTAGTAATAAGTGCCGGATGAACGCCGATCGTGCGTTGCAGATGTATACGAGGCCTTTGCAGCATTTCCCAGCTTGGTATAGCCGGAAGCCTTTTTTCTGGAATAGTACAACTCATAACCCGATACGTAGCTGTCTTTCTTCCATGTAAGCGCCACCGCCTTACCCTTCGAATTAACGGTTGCCTTTGCGCTGACCCATGTCATCTTTTTTGGCTTGATGACAAAATACGCTTTCTTCGTTCCGCTGTAGTCACCAATACCTGTGATCACAACCGTTGCCTTTCCGGGTTTCTTGTTATTGCGATACTCCACCTCATAATCTTCGCCCTCCCAGAGTGTCTCACCGTTCAGTTTCACGGTCACGTCCGGAGTCTTTGCTTTTCCATTATAGGTCTGGTTGGACACCTTTACGGTTGCAGACGAAAGGCTCGCCTGCGCAATCTTAAAGGTAACTGTCTTGCTTCCGCTATAGCTTCCTGCTCCGGTGATTACAATACTCGCGTTTCCGGGCGCAATGTTATCGCGATATTCCAGCGTATAATCTACATTCCGCTGCAGCACCACAGAGCCGATCTTCACCGTGATCGCCGGACAGATCTCATCCCCGGTGTAACGCTGCGTATTGATATTGCTCACCGTTGTATTGCTGATATCCTTTCCTATAATGCGAAATGTTGCCGTTCTTGTACCTGTATAACCCCCTCTTCCGGTCACGGTCACGGTCGCCGTGCCGACATTGCGGTTGTTGCTGTAGCTCACATAGTAATCTGTATTCTGCCGCAGTGTCATATTGTTCACAGTGACAGTCACCGTCGGGCGGATCTCCGATCCGGTGTAGAGCTGATCGGGTATCGCCGCGATCGTCGCAGAATACAGATTCGGCCCGGTAATACGGAAGGTTGTCGTCCGCGTTCCGCTATAACTTCCGATACCCGTGATCGTCACAATCGCAGTTCCCATATTGATATTATTAGAGTAGGATACAGTGTAATCCGTACCCTCGCGCAGCAGAACATTATTTACATAAATCGTGACTGCCGGGCAGATCGCATAACCCGTGTAAGACTGATCCGGAATGGACGTGATCGTCGCATTTGTCACAGTCGGTGCAATGATCCGAAAATATGTCGACAAGCTTCCGGTTCCGGAATATTTTCCAATACCGGTCACCGTCACAAGCGCGGTTCCGATCGCGGTATTATTCCTGTACTCTACGGTATAGTCAATATTTTCAGTCAGCACAGTACTTCCGATGCGCACCTTCACCGTCGGTCTGAGCTCATATCCGGTATAGCTCTGGTCTGCGATCGCATCGATCGTCGCATGCGTGATGCTGGGCTTTTGCACGACAACTGTAAAAGGCGACGCAGCAAGTCCGCCGCACGTAATGTTCACACTCGTACTGCCGATTCCCTGCGCATACAGAGTGGTTCCATTAAATGTAGCAACCGATGTATCTGCCACCGTGGCACTCACCGAGCCGATCAGCGGGCAGTAATCACTCATGGGATAATGACCGTTGATCTGCACGGATGCCTTGCACTTACTCAGATCATAATAGTCACCCACATTAATCGTGACATTACCCGTCGGCACACTTGCAATCACGCGATCAGTAATCCGGGTACTTTCAATATTAACCGTGCGTGTGACCGTTCCGTTGCCCTCCGGCAACCATCCAATACCACTCGGTTTATCAGCAAATGCCGCCACCCAGTAGTCTTTTCCGTTGTAGGACACGTGACCGATGCCGACCGCCACGTTTGAGGCACTTGTCATATTCGCATACTCGGATGGCGCCTGCGCCGATGTCCATGAGCTGTAGATCTGTGCAGCCGTTGAACCCGCACAGCTGATATTTTCTACGACATTCGAGGTGTTATAGCACGATGAAACGGAATTTCCATCCGGCCTCGTTGTTGCACTATAGACGAGTGCAACCTCCGCCGCACGCTGCATTGCACTCTGTTCCAGGTCATAATCGTAGGTTAATGCCTGTATCGCTGTGCCTGATGCAGCAAGCGCTTCCTGACTTTTTGTATCTCTCAAATTATTGATCTGGTCTGCCAGCTTACGCGCCTCTGTCTGTCCGTAGGTCACCTGTATGCTGACCGTCTCCGCGGCACCGGCCGCCCTCGCCGGCTGCAACGGTGTCAACGGAAGTAATGCTGCCGTCAACACGATAGCCAATATCCGTCGCCACACACGGCCTCTTTTTTCTGCTCTTTTAAGTATCATCCTTCTCCCCCGCCTTTCTACACACAAACATTTTTTCTATTGCCCCCATTATACGCCCAAAATATGTAAGAAGCAACTGCTTTACAAACATGAAAAACCGGCTGACGCATATACGAACTCTCACTCGTACATGTGTCAGCCGGTTTTTATCGTGCCCAGTTTCGGAATCGAACCAAAGACACAAGGATTTTCAGTCCTTTGCTCTACCAACTGAGCTAACTGGGCAGGTGTTGTGACTACTCACAACGTTAAAACTATAATACGATATCCAGAAATTGTCAAGTCTTTACAAACACATCACCATATACGCCGGCAGATAGAGGATCTCATCCGTTACTTTCAGATTTTTCGTATGAATCACATATGCCCTTCCGATCCGATCCCGGTATCTCGTCTTACTTTTATTTGATATCAGAAAGGATCACACGTTTCTCATGCTTCGAAAGAAACGCCGGGATCTGGTCAAAGATCGACAGCACTTTTGACTGATATCTGTTATCAATTTTCATAATGTCATCCCTGTAAAGCGACAAGATATCCCGCTTTTCCCGATCGGCCTTTTGAAAGCTCTTTGCGCTGTCTACATACGCTGCCACGCTTTGCGGCATTCCTCCCACAATAATAAACTGCCGGAACAAAAGCATTGCCTTCTGATGGAGTTTTTCTTCCAGAGGCTTTTGTTTTTCAAAACAATCCTTAATGTACTCCACCATTTGCCCTTCGCCAAGTGCCATGCAGAACTCTTCGAAATCCATAGGGTACATCTTCAGTTTTCGTTCTTCTGACGGAATGGTAATATCCTTCACACTCTCCTTAACAGAGATGAGCGAGCCTGTCTCAATATAATCAAAACGTCCGTCTTTCACCGGCTTTTTGATCGATTGTCTGGCCTTCGGAAACCGCTGGATCTCGTCAAAAATGATCAACGATTCTCTTGGATAGAGCTGCACTCGCATTTCTGTCGACAGGATCATAAAGAATGTATCCGGATCATTCAGATAATTATGAAATGCATCCAACACCACAGCACTGACATCATTAAAATCAATCAAAAGATAGCTCTTGTATTCTTTTTTTCCAAATACACAGATATAAATCAGTGTAGCAGATACAAATCTATTCCATTTGCAATCCCATCAGCTATTTTCCACTGGTATTCATCCGAAGCCATACGTAAATCTTCATCCGGGTTTGTCATATATCCCATTTCTACGATTGTTACCGGAACCTGACACCAGTTAATGCCACTCATCGTATCTGTTTCCCAAACATATTGCTCCTTGCATCCTGTCGCAGACACCAATTCATCTAACACATTTTGGGACAGTGCCTTACTTTCCGTATATAACGAAGCATTATATGGATTAGATGCCGTCTGACAAATTGTCATTGCTCCGTTTGCCGCTGTATTTTCGGATCCATTCGCATGTACCCGGATAAATGCATCCGCATGATTTTCATTTGCGATAGCAGCCCTTTCCGAATTGCTTATATTTACGTCATTAGTGGTTCTAACCATGATCACCGTGTATCCGCGGTTTTCCAATTCTTCCTGCAGCTTCAACGATACCATCAACGTGAGTTCATATTCACTCAGACCACTACTCTTTCCGGAAGTTCCGCCTGAAACCTTTGCCTTTGTTTCCGAAGCTCCCGGTCCTATCGGCTCCTGCTCCGAGTTACCTTTTTGCTGATGCCCCGCATCAATCACTACGACATAACCATTTTCCGTATCCGACGGCACTCTCAGATATTGGCTGGAAATAAAATACTGGTTTCCATCCATCAGAATTTTACTCCACTCACCCTCGTCAGCAATTCTCTGAACAGCGGTTCTTCTTTCAAGCGTACAATAAATCTCGCTTTCCGTAGATGGTTCCGTACGAACTCTTACCCGATCCGTGGTTATCACTTCTTCGGTAACAACCGGCTCCTCCGGTTCAATGATATCCGTTTCCTGTACGCTATCATCAGCAGATGATGACAGCGCCTCCTCCTTTGGAGGCGCTATCTCGTTTTCGCTACCTTGTTCCGGTTCTTCCGAAATTAGATTTCCGATAGGTTGACTATCAATATTCGATACTTTAGTATTTGTTTCAGCATCTTTTCCACACGCACATAATGATATGACGACCAAAAGAATACCTATCACATATTTAAATCTACAGATCATCTGTATCCATTTTCCTCCTCATACTCAACGATCAGATCTCTATTTGCAATTTCTATATCTGATAAGTCCGTTTCTGAAAAATCGCCCGGTTCGATCGAACCTTCATACCAATCGCACGCGTCAAAATATGCTTGTAGCTCTGCATCCTTGAATTTTCTTCCATGACGTGCATATATTTCATTTCTTGCAATTTTACATTCCTCTGCTGTCAATCCTTCCAGATCGTCCTTCGTAAGCAATTCTTTTTCGCTATTCGGAAGAATATATCCATTTTCTGCCGTCACATCTTCTATTTCCGGTACTTCCTCCTGAACAGTTGCGGGTGCAACGCTTTCATCTACATGGTCTTCATAATTGTATAAATCCATATTAACAGTTACAACATTCTTATACAATTCACCTAATGTCTGGTATCCGTAATAGTACCACGTTTGTGTTCCCCACCATCCTGTACTAACGCCGGAATCAATTGTGAATCTGTCACCGGGCGTACTATAAGCTGTTACATCTACACTTACTTTTCCATCCGGCTCCACCATCAGATTATCATATCTGATATACCAGTAAATATCATTTAACTTATTATATTTCTTTTTATCATTTGAGTAAGTATTTCTAACCTGTGCTTTATAGACAAGAAACAGGAAATTATTATTTCCCCAGGAATCCGTATTCTTTACTGTCAGCAAATAATCTCCAATATATGTAAGGGTTTCCAGTTTTTCTCCTTCACCCCAACTCTTCGCAACATTCGCATTGTACACATCTGTAGCCTGTTGCTGCATGGCTTTCATAGAAGCATCATCGATTTCGGCAATTTTCGAAAGAAAACTCTCAAGGCCTTCTACTTTAAACTCTTTTTCTAATTCAACAGGTACTTTTCCGAGATTCTGCGCATAATACTCCACCCGACTGTCATCAATGGTGACTTTGATGGTATCGCCATTGCTAAGCCCGCTTGTTTTGTCGCAGCTAAAATCATAACCATTCATCTCTGAACCGGTATAATTGAAGCTCACGCTGCCATTTGGAGCAACGCCCGAAAATTCAACACTGAGATCAGCAAACGCATCAAACGTACCCACTTCTGTCAAACCCGAAACGGTAAATTTATCATTTTTATATTTTATTTTACATTTTACATACTTCGACAGATCTTCATCAACTTCCCATGTATACGGGATCACATCTCCATTGGAAAGCCCACTGTTCTCTTCAAGTTCAAGGCTCACACTATCCCGGACTGCATCTATCGGAGTCATCATGTTTATCAACCCACCGTATTCGTTCTTGGCTGCACCGGTAAACGAGAGCTTTGATCCATACTTTGCCTCGATGGCATCCCAATCGACAGAAACTCTCGCCGTACCATAGCCGTTATAGCCTTCCGTCTCTACAACAAGATATTTATCTAACTTGATTGTTTTCCCCGAAGTAGTGACGATACAAACAATCACGATAATAGCTATGATTGCTGCGCACACACCGATCAAACCCTTTTTAGGTACTGCCTTGATCTTGTCCACCAACTGACTTGCACCGACTTTCGATGCAGCCGGGCTGCCTGTTTCAACACCGGCTTCCCCTCCGGGCAGACTGCTACCATTCGGTATGATCTTTACATCCCTATTCCCGGCATTACCCAACGGCTTACCGCACCCCTTGCAAAACTTTGCACCGTTCGCATTTTCTGTTCCACAATTACCACAAAACATTTTCGTTCCTCCTTAGATATGTTTTTTCAAATTGTTAATAAGACTATCCTTCCATGAAGTGCCTATTTATTCTCTTTCTCTATTCTCCATCCGGACCATTCGTATCTCTTTACGTGGCAGGACTCTTCTTCAATGTAAGTTTTATCATTATATTTATAGCGATATTTTACATAGACATCCGCATCTGTGCACAGAGCATTTTTTAATCCCTCTATCTGTGGAAACAGCTTGGATAACTCAGAAAAAATATCCATATTCGATCGGTACTCCATATGATAGGAATGACATTCTATCACCTCAACATCGGTTGCACCTGCGGCTTCCAAAACCAATTGTCCCCACGACATATACTCACCGGTAAACAATTCAACAATCGAAGATGCTATTCCTCCCCAGAAATCAATCTGTTGCTCTGTTTCCGGATCTAAGCACTCCGCTGCTGTTTCATAATCTCCTTTCTGTAATGCATCATACATTTTTAAGACTACATCCTCCGGCTTTCGCACAGCTCCGGAGAAATGCAAAGGTTCTGCATTGATCTCTCCTCCGGATGCCTCCGGATTTCTGTCCGGACTGTCTTCGCCTTCCCGTTCTTCTTTTCCGGCTAATGCTGCCTCAACTGCCAGTTGGGCATTTACCAATCTGTATGTATCTGTAAGCGGATGTCGTTTAGATGTATTGTCGCGCACAACATATTTTGTGTTATCTACCGAGCAAACGATATGCTTTACTTCCGCTCCGGACAGTTCCGGATCAACCGACCACACTAACGAAACAACTCCTGTCACGATCGGAGCAGCCATAGATGTACCTGAAAGCGAATCGTATCCACCCGGTACTGTACTGTAAACATCTTCTCCCGGAGCACAAATATCAACATTCGGGCCTGCATTCGAAAATGCTGCCTGCGTAAAATTAGCTCTTTCATCGTTTTTTGCTGCTCCTACTATTATTACGCGGTCTAAAACATCGCTCTTCGACACCCCTTCTACTGTAAGACAGTTATCTTCTGTGATCGAACAAAAGAGACCATTGTATCTGGCATCTATTGAATTGCCATCTTTGTCTCCGTTTCCCGCACTCTGAACAATCATAAAATCATATCCGCACCTCAATAATCTTGCCAAATAGTATGATGCAATCTCACCCTCTCTCTGTATAAAAGCATCCGTCTCATCTTCTTTTTTTTCTAACTTTAAACCCAATGATAAATTAACAACCTTCACGCCTTTATTTGTGATCAGTTCGGATACGCCCCCATAAATCTGACTTTTGGACTTCCATGTACTATAACGTTCCTCTTCACTTTGTTCTTTTGACAGTTCCCAGTCAGTTGTGTATATATCTCCATTCCATACGACTCCCGTTATTCCGCATTTATTATTTGGTATCGCACCTATGATACCCGCAACATGTGTTCCATGCCTTTGCGCATCATTATTCCCGGTTGTGAATTTTATCCTTCCCAATAAATCCTCATGCTGCGTATCAAATCCACCATCGACAATTCCGATTTTTATGTTTTCATAATAATCGTCATACTCCCACGCACCGGGAGCATTGATCGCTTCCTGCCACCAATTCGACCCACGTGGATGATCTTCATCCCATTTTTCCCCAAAAAACAACAGCTTCTTTTTCCAAGGGTCCTCCGGTATTACATTTTCCCTTAATTTCACTGCTTCATCTATGGAAGCACTTTCAACACATTCAAATCCTTCGATTTCACTACACAATATATTAAGCTCGCTATAACTGCATTCAGGCACCTGTATCTGATACTGATTGATAGCAGGAATGGATCCAACCACCTGCCCCGACAAATAGGTCACCACTTCATCAATGTCCCCTTTTGATGCAGAAGGAGAAAAAAATGCAATAATCATATTGTTGACATAATGGATATCCGCATCCTCATCGTATTTCACCGAAGCCTGATCCAGTTCATATATCTTCACGGGACCAGCTACAGTTTCGACATCAGCTTCCATATCATGATCATTCTCAATATCTGTGATTGTATCTGCATCACGCGGCACCCATATTCCCACATGAAAGAAACGCATTAACACACAATACATCACACATAACAGCAACAAAAAAGCTACAAACCATAAAAACCATCTTTTTTTCTTTTTTCTCTTAGGTTTTTTGCTACTATTCGAATTTTCATCCGTATCATTTATCATACGTTTTTCATCAGACTCAATATCCGTTGCTTTTTGCATAACTTTAGTGCCGCATTTCTTACAATATTTCGCTCCTTCCGGAATGGGATTTCCACATTTTCTGCAAAACATTTTCACGATCTCCTTACAAAAAACTCCCAGGCATCACTGCCCGGGAGTATAAATAACAATCACTCTACTTTCGTCCCACAAGACTCACAAAACAACGCATCGGGTGATAACTTTGCGCCACATTGTTGGCAAAACATCGGTCGTTCTTCACTCTGCGTTGCCTGCGCAACCTCCGCAGCTTGTCTTTCTGCTTCTTTTCTCTTGGCTTCCTCTTCCGCTAACCTTGCGCGTTCTTCGGCTTCTTTTCGCGCCGCTTCCTCAGCAGCCCGCTTCGCTTCTTCCGCTTCTCTTCGCGCCGCTTCGGCCTCTGCCAGCATACTTTCCGGAACCGGCGTTCCGCAGGATGTACAGAACTTACAACCATATTCTATCGGGGATCCGCATTTTGCACAAAATCCAATTGTATTTTCTTTTGATGCTTTATTTCCAACATTCGCTACTACACTGCCTGCCATCTGAGATACGGTACTTGACATGAGGGTCACAGCACTTGACATCTGATTGAGTGCATTTTGTGTTCTGCCTCCGGAAGCAAACAGCACCAAATCCGTTTCCAACTGCAGCTTCTTCATAACAACTAATGCCGTTAACAATATGATCACTATCAACGCTATCATATTCAATACAAACCATACGGTTGTCTTACATTCACAATAATTTTCTTTTGCAATTCTTTTCACTGAAGAACTAAAAATTACCCAAATAATAAAATCTATTACAGAACATCCCAAAATAATTGAGGCTGTCTTATGATCCGCAAACTTTTTGATCAACAGCAACACGAGCATCGCAACCGGAAGTAAAAGTGCTACCAGCATGATCGGATGCGGATCCACTACCTTTTCATCATATACCGAAACACCGCTAACCGCGGTCATCACACTGACATTCACGTTTTGTCCTGAACAAGATACCAGAAACGACGGGCAAAAAACAAATATAATACAAAACAATGAAAATGCCCGTAAAATATTTTTTACCGTAAATACCGACGTTCCCCCTGTAACACTATTTCGTTCGTTCTCTCCCATTTGATTTCCTCCTCTGCACTAAACTCCCTGCGCCTGATCCTTTTGATCATTTTATATTTATGCATCCTTTCTCACCCGAACTGCAAGCACCACTTTACATGCTTAACACTTCAGCGCGTTAAAGATGCATAAATAAATTTTATATGTTTACTCACTAAAAGTCAATAAAATAGTTTTGTGTATAGGTATTTTTACATGCGCCCTTATCCCGCCACGATCGGCAATATGTAAGTCACCCATAAGTGCGAGACCGGCATCACAAGGAGCATCGCCGGTATCATATCCGCGATCGGGAACTCCTTGACCTTGATCATGCGAAAGCCGGTCGCCAGCAGGAGCACGCCGCCAAGCGCACAGGCAAGATCAGTGCCGTGGGCAGATCCAGTATCGACTTTGCAAGCAGAATACTGTGATCGCCGGTCATGCCGGAAACAATACTTCCGTATATGCCGGTTCCGCTGGCGCAGAACAGCACGATCACCGTCACCAGCGTCGCCTCATACTCTTCTCTGCCAAGTCCCGATCCTGACATCAGTTTCTCGCCAAAGATCCGGCTGATCCCCCGCTGCATGTGCATCGCGCCTGCCGTGATACGTTCGCCCAGATGGATCAGAAAACCCAGACAGGTGCCCACGATCACAGACAGGATCACTGCCGGCATATTTTCCATGAGTGCGATCGAGCTGACACCCATCGTCATGGCGCAGATGCCGAAGATCGTATTTAGTCCATTCTTAAACCGCTCGCTGATCCACTGCTTCGAAATTACGCGTTCTGTAATTTTGCAATCGCTGCCTCGATACGGGCGATAGTCTCATCCTTACCCAGCACTTCCATGAGCTCCGTCGCTCCTCCCGGTGTCATCTGCTTTCCGGAAACCGCTGTACGGATCGGCCACATCACGTATCCATTCTTTACACCTTTTTCCTCAACATAAGCACTCAGCATTGCATAAAGTGCATCGTTGCTGTAATCGGTCTGCTCCTTTAATTTCGGAAGAACTTCTGTAAGCACCTCCAGCGAAGTCTCAGCGTTCGTCTTCATCTTCTTATGTGTATACATCGCTACATCATATTCAGGCACTGCCTCAAAGAAATCGATGTGATCTTTAATATCAGGCAGGATCTCTATACGTGTCTTTACCATCTTGGCGATCTTTCTCAGGTCATAATCCTTTGTGATGACCTCACGGATCACAGGCTCAGCCATCTCGTAAAAGCGCTCATCGTCCATCGCCTTAAAGTACTCACCGTTCATCCATTTCAGCTTTACCATGTCAAACACAGCGGGTGATTTGCTGATGTGCTTGTAGTCAAAGGCCTCCACCAACTCGTCCAGTGTGAAGATCTCACGGTTGTCGCTGGGACTCCAGCCAAGCAATGCCACGAAGTTCACGACTGCCTCTGACAAAAAGCCCTGCTCGATCAGGTCCTCATAAGAGCTGTGACCGCTGCGCTTGGAGAGCTTCTGATGCTCCTCATTCACGATGAGCGGACAGTGAATGTACTTCGGCTCCTCCCATCCGAACGCCTTGTACAGGATCGTATATTTCGGCGTGGAAGACAGGTACTCACAACCGCGGATCACGTGTGTGATACCCATGAGATGGTCGTCCACAACATTTGCAAAGTTGTAGGTAGGATATCCGTCGGACTTGATGAGGATCATGTCGTCCAGTTCCTCATTGGGCGCGGAAATATCACCGTAGATCTCATCATGAAAGGTGGTTGTTCCTTCCGTCGGCATATTTGCACGAATAACATAAGGCTTTCCCGCTGCCAGATTTGCCTCGATCTCCTCCTTAGACAGGTGCAGACAATGCTTGTCATACATCATGATCTCTTTTCCTGCCACCTCTCTGCGCAGGGAGTCAATACGCTCCTTGTCACAGAAACAGTAATAAGCAGCTCCCTTTTCGATGAGCTGTTTTGCATATTCCATATAAAGTCCGCTCTTGCAGCGCTCACTCTGCACGTAAGGGCCAACGCCTCCGTCCTTGTCCGGGCCTTCATCATGCTTTAAGCCCGTCTTCTCCAGCGTGCGGTAGATGATATCCAGCGCTTCCTCAAAAAAACGTTCCTGATCCGTATCCTCTATTCTTAAAATGAAATCACCGCCCTCATGCTTTGCGATCAGATAGGTATACAACGCAGTACGCAGGTTTCCGACGTGCATTCTTCCGGTCGGACTGGGGGCAAATCTTGTTCTTACTTTACTCATGATGTCTCTCCTTTATGGCTTCTTATTGTTCTTATCTTTATGCGTGTTATTACCGTTTGCGGCAAAACCGCTCACAATCCACATTCACCGCTCATTATACAACCTCAAATAAAAATGTGCAATAAAAGAATGTGCCTTGGCACATTCTTGCGCCGGGCGCGGTATGCGAAGCATATACTTCATCTCCGCGAGGTGCGCACTCTACGTTTCACTTCGGTCGGCGCAAAACCGATGTCCACCGGACATCGTGCGCCCTGCCGGAGGCTTTCATCGTATTGAAGACGAAGTTTTCTATACGATGAAAAACGCCGCATCGTACATACATGTATCGACACGGCGCCTTTACTCATCTGCAATTGTCTGGTTCATGAAACTTTGTTACTCCTTTCAACAATACAACTGAAAACTCTGGTTCTCCTCCATAGGTGCTTCCTTCAACTGCATCTGAAACATCATCTGGAAGGGATGTTCCTTTGATTCACCCTGCCTCTGCTGCTGTTCGCGCTTCGGAGAGTACCGGATCTGAGTCACTGCACCGACCGGTACGATGCTTGAAAATCCTCTTTCGTATCTTGCGATGTCCACCTTCTTTCCGGGAATTTTTATACCTATATCAACAAGATCTTGTTGTTCCTTGATTCTATTCAACAACTTGTTGATACAGCCATTTTAATAGACTTCTATGGTTCTGTCAATATATTTATCGGACTTTTTCTTTTTATCTTTATAATTTTCGAACAATTTCATCTTTCTATTAATTAGAAAAGGCAGCGATCCGCACCGAGATTTACGGTTCAGACCACTGCCCAATCGAGCTTCAAATAAGTATTGACTGATTATTCAGCCAGCAATGCGTCTACCAGCGCATCCATCTGTGCCTCGGAATCCGCATTGAGTGTAGATCGGATGGTAACGGTAGGATCTAAGAGCTTGATCTCCTTCATGCCTTCAAACAGCGCACGCATCTGCTTTGCTGCGACAGGTGCCCATGTGCCATTCTCCACAAAACCTACCGTGCGCTTCTGGTAGTTCTTTGCCTTCAGGTGATGCAGGAAGTCCTCCATGACAGGGAACAGCCCTCCATCATAGGTAGGAGAACATACAACCAGACGGTCGTAGCGGAACGCGTCTTCCACTGCCTCTGCCAGATCATCTCTGGTCAGATCGGTAAATGCTACCTTCAGATCTGTCTTTGCCTGCAGCTTCTCTACCAGCTTTTCTGCGGCTGCCTTTGTGTTGCCATGGATCGATGCAGATGCTACGAAAATACCCTTATCCTCCGGTGCATAGCTGCTCCAGGTATTGTACTTATCAATGTAATAGCCCAGATTCTCTTTTAAGATCGGTCCGTGCAGCGGACAGATCATCTGAATATCCAGTCCGGCTGCCTTCTTTAACAATGCCTGTACCTGAACGCCATATTTTCCGACAATGTTAAAGTAGTAACGGCGTGCTTCGCAGGCCCAGTCTTCCTCGGTATCCAGCGCACCGAACTTACCGAATCCGTCGGCTGAGAAGAGGATCTTCTCGCTGGACTCATAAGCTACCATTACCTCCGGCCAATGTACCATCGGCGCCATCACAAAAGTCAATGTATGGCTTCCGAGACTTAAGGTATCGCCCTCTGCCACAGTTACATTGCGTCCTGCGAAATCAGTGCCAAAAAACTGTTTCATCATCGGAAATGTCTTCGCATTAGCTACGATCTGCATATCCGGATATTTCTCTGCCGCCTTTGCAATATTCGCCGCATGATCCGGCTCCATATGGGAGACCACCAGATAATCCGGTGTGCGCCCAGCCAAGGCCTGCTCCAGATTTTTGAACCACTCATCGGTTGCTCTTGCATCTACCGTATCCATGATCGCGATCTTCTCATCCAGGATCAGATATGAGTTATAGGATACGCCGTTGGGAACAATGTACTGGCTCTCAAACAGATCCAGTGTCTTGTCATCCGCGCCTATGTAAATGATATTTTCTGAAATAGTAGTATCCTTCATTTCTATTATCCTCCTGTACATTCTTTTTAACTAAACGTTATCTTATCACGACTGCCAACCATTGTAAACACGGTTTTACACATTTCATGCTACACACCTGTATAAATTTTGCATCTTACCCGACAATTCTTGACATATTTTTTCTGATATGCTAGATTTATACACACATACCATAATCAAAAGGAGGATAAGTTAATGGGTGTTGCATCATTAGTACTTGGTATTATTTCTTTAGTAATCGGAGTTTTCTCCAGCGGACTTTTGGGATGGCTAGGAGCTATTATGGCTATCGTTGGTATCATCCTTGGAGCACTCGGAAGAAGAAACCTTGAGAAAAGAGGTTTAGCTACAGCAGGTTTAGTATGCTCTATCATCGGCTTGGTTCTTTGCCTGATTTTATACGTTGCATGCGCAGCCTGTGTTGGCGGTTTAGCATCTTTATAATATCAATTACACGAAGAGTCTCTTGTGCCAGACACAGGAGACTCTTTTTTTCACGGAGGAACTATGTGTTTATATGTCCATTTTGGCAGCTTTTCGATCCCTTCCTACGGATTACTGATCGCACTCGGCGTCATCATCGCAAATCTTGCGGCTCTATTTGTCCTAAAAAAAACGCAGTTGGACTTCAATGATTTTATCATCCTTGAAGCATACTGCTTTTTGGGTGCCTTTATAGGTTCTAAACTGCTATATCTTATTGTTTCCTTTCAGGACATTGACTGGAAAAAAATGACAGAACCATCTTACTTTCATGCATTAATGCAAAGCGGATTTGTTTTCTATGGCGGACTTATTCTGGGTCTGGCATTTATTTTCATCGCCGGAAAAATCCATCACATCAATCCCGCTCCATATATCCGTAATTTTGTTTTTCTCATTCCACTCATTCACTGCTTCGGCAGAGTCGGATGCTTTATGGCAGGGTGCTGCTATGGGATACCTTATGATGGAATAGGCGCTGTTGTCTTTCCCGAAAATTCTTTCGCATTGCCCGGTGTGAAATTATTTCCGATTCAGTTGGTGGAAGCCGGTTTGTTAATAATTATTTCAGTTGTGTTGTTCTTATTGCAATTAAAGAAAAATTACTATTACACAATTGAGTTCTATCTTATTTCCTATGGAATCACCCGATTCATTCTCGAATACTTTCGATATGATGAAATACGAGGCTCTCTGGGAATACTGACAACCTCTCAATGGTTGAGCATCTTCCTTATAGCAGCCGCGGCTGTTTCTATTTTTTATTTCCACCGCAGTCCCCGCAGATAATCCTTTTGCTCCGGTGTGATCCGATTGCTCTCCACTGCCTTCTGAATGGACTTATTATGGCACCACTGCGACAACCGGCGTTCTTCAATATAGGGAATGACTGACTCCCACTGCTTTGCCAGTGCAGTGGCAAAATACCACGCCACCATCATATTGATGTAATATTCGTCCGAACGCACCGCTGCCACCCACTCCGGATACTCCGGAGCAAACGTCTCCGGTTCAAGATACAGACTCATCAGCATCTCAATGCCGAATCGCACGGTGTACGTCTCACCACTGTCCAGCCACTGCCGGATCTGTTGGAGCAGCTGTGGCAGATGCTTTTTAAATACCTTCGGTCTGGGCATATCACAGGTTGCCCAGTTGTCCACATAGGGCAAAAAACGATTCCACTCCGCGATACATGCTTCATAATCCTTGATCTGCTCGATCAGAAACGCATGCAGATTGTTTTCCTCGTAATAGGTATGCGGAAGCTGCTGTAAAAATACTTCCGCCTCCGGGCGTTTGGCAAACTGCTTTGCATAACTGCGCAGCTGCGGCGTGCGAACGCCGATGATCCGTTCCGGCGCAATGTTTGGTATAAGTTTGCTGTGAAATGTGCGATACCCTTCATCCTGCATTTCAAACAATTCTTTCTGTATCTGTTCGATCACCTGTTGCTGTCTGTCCATACATTTCTCCCGCTCACCCGGTGTGTTCTATTCCTGCTATCCCGAGCCTCATTTTCCTGTCCCCGAACCTTCTGCTACTCCGTCGCCAGATCGATCCTCCGCAGTTTTTCCAAGAGCAGATCCTCCTCGGTCGGCTCATCCTCCGCCAGTTCGATACGTTTTCTCAGCTCATACATCTTTGCATCCACCTGCGCGATCTGTGTGGCACACTCTGTCAGCTGATTGACAATCTCCTGCTGATCCGGTACTTCTTTTTTATATTTCAGCTGATGCTCCAGACTTGCCCAGAAATCCATCGCGATCGTTCGGATCTGCACCTCCACCTTCATATCGCGCGTCTGGTCAGAGAAGAAAACCGGTACGCTGACGATCATATGATAGCTGCGGTATCCGTTCGGCTTCGGGTTCTTGATGTAATCCTTAAAATTCAAAACCGTAATGTCATCCTGTTTAGCCAACGCATGTGCCAGCCGGTAAATATCATCCATATAGGAACAGATGACACGGATGCCCGCCACATCATGAAGGTACTCGTTGACATTGTCCACGGAAAACGGCACGTCCAGCCTCGCGAGCTTTTCCATAATACTGGTACTGCTCTTCAGACGAGAAGTAATAGATGTGATCGGATTTCTCTGATAACGCACGTTAAATTCAGAGTTGAGGACATCAAATTTTGTCCGCACCTCCTTGATCGCACAGCTGTACATCATACGAAGTTCCCGATACTCCACAACTGTTCCCGCCATTTTCTTTGCCTGATCAAAAATCCCATTATCTACAAACGGAACCATCAGAAGCTGGTTGTCTGCCGTTCCGGTGCGATCCTCGTTAATTGGTAAAAAATCATTATTCATCTGCTGTTCCATCCTTTTCATTTTTCTATAGTTGAGATATAATAAAAATGATTCAGAGCCATTCGCAAATATTATACCACAAAACATACAAACGGAGGAATTTTTATGAGTCCACAAAAAATTATTAAACTGGTAATCGGTATCTCACTGGCATGCGCAGGCATCTACTGTATCATTTCTCCCGGTGTCACAATTGCAGCACTCGCATGGATCATCGGATTGTTCATGGTCATTCACGCGCTGAGCCGGATCGGTGTCTGGCGCGAGCGAAAGGCGCTCGGATTCGCGGAAAACTATGAACTCATCAGCGCAATACTCTCTCTGGTGTTTGGCGCTGCGCTCATCGCGAGCAACTTTTTTCAGGCGCTTGTCAGCACAGTGATCATCTACATACTGGCTGCGTGGATCGCGATGCTTGGCATTTTCCGGCTGCTCGTTGCCGGCAATCTGCGCCGTCTGGAGGCTGACATCTCCGTGCGCATCAACAATTACCATACACAGATGATCATCGGTGTATTGCTGGTGCTCATAGCTATTCTGATCATCATCCGCCCTATGATCGTTACCGCGATACTTGGCATTTTTATCGGTGTCTGCCTGCTCCTCTTTGGCATACAGCAGATTGTGTCAGCGATACGTGAAAATTAAATACCAGCATCAGAAAAGCTCCGACTGCCGGAGCTTTTTCTTTACAATCATTCCTATGTAGTAAAAATGCCACATCAGGTGCAATGCAACCCTCAGTGGCAAAACCGGACATTTTGTCCGAAATGATTTAAAAATGGATGGAGGTGGATTCGAACCACCGAAGCAATTTGCAGCAGATTTACAGTCTGTCCCCTTTGGCCACTCGGGAATCCATCCGTGACGCGGTCTGACGCGCAAACCGCTTACTCATGCATCATAGCACATCAGCATGCGACTTTCAAGGATTTTTCGCACAAATTCGACGTCTTTTCCAGCTACAAAACCATTTCTAATAGCTGAAGTCGCAATACTGTATCATATAATAATCACCATATTCCATCGGTTCAATATATCCCCATCCATAAATATAGATACCATACTGTTCTGCCAGACCGTCAAAGAGATCATATTGGAACCTCTCGTTATACAGCTTCTTATTGACAATGATCGTACTCTGACTGCCCTTGTGAAGCATGTAATCATCATAAAGTGCCCCTACTGCTTCATCCATCGTTTCGGAAACCTCTCCGATCAATCGAATAAATTTGGAAGAGTTATCTGTTGTACATTTTTTATATGAGGAACGATTCCATTTATGATCATCATCAATTTTTTTATCCGGAATCAGGAAATAGGCATATCCCACATAATCTTTCATATCCGGTGCAGGATCATCCCATGTCACATCAATGTGATACCATTTACCGCTTACCTTCACAATATTCCATGCATGTCCGGTATAACCGCTTCCGTTATTGGCGGAACCGGTCACCATTTTGCACGGAATTCCGATCATATCCATGAACAGCTTGAAGGCTTCTGCATAACCCTGGCAGACAGCCGTCTTCTTCAACAACACACCTTCCGCGGTATAGGATACCATCGGGATCTTTCCCCTCAACAGATTGTCATAGTCATATGCACAGTTCAAGACGATATAATCATGAATTGCTTTGACCTTTTGCGCATCGGACATATCAGAAGTGATCGTCTTTTTTATGATGGCTTTCGCTTTTTTGTCCACCTTCTTATTGCCGGATGTGACCTGCTGCGTTTTGGCGCTTACGGAGCAAGGCATGGACACTGCAACCGACAGGCAAAGCATCACCATCAGTATCACTCTTTTTGTAAAGCAAATCCTTTTCCTCACTTCATTTCCCTCCCCTATACTGTTTCCGTTCACAATCACATTATAAACGCAAAGTACAGATTTGTACATTCAATTTACAGCCGTTTGAACACCGCCGCGCAGTGCGCCGGAAGCAGCACCTCCAGTTTGCCCTCCCTGATCGGGTAACGGATCGGCACAGTCGAAAAGCCTTCATCTGAGGTAATCATCAACCGGTTCATTTCGCAGTTTTGCGGCAGACCGGCTGCCCAGACGGACTGTTTGACTCTGTGTGCACGGTCGTCATTGTTGATCAGCACGACAAACTGTTCCTCCCTGTCAAAGCGTCCGTACGCCAGATACTGATATTCTGCAGCCAGCATCTTGAGCGAGCCGGTGCGCAGTGCCTGATGTTCTTTGTGGATCGCGATGATCTCCTTATGGAAACGAATGAGTTCCTCATCCGGATCATCCCACGGATATGTTCTGCGGTTGTCCGGATCAGTAAAGCCGCACACGCCCGCCTCATCGCCATAATATAAAGTCGGTGCACCCGGCCATGTCATAAGCATGACGACCGCCTCTCGAAAGACCGGCTTGCTGACGCCAAACTCTGCCGCCTCCGTTCCAAGCTGCTCCGCGCGACCGGCACGGTGGTTCGTCCGCGTCAGAAATCTGGAGTGATCATGGTTGGAGAGCTGATTCATGGAACATTGCAGCGACGGGGTCAGAAAATTGGTCATATAATGGTGCATCGCACCCTCAAAATTCGCTGCATTTCCAAGCTGCGCAGGATCAAAGCTGTCCGAATGTTTTTCCATACCGGTCAGAAACCACGTCACAGGCTCCATAAATGCACTGTAGTTCATGATCGTATCCCACTGGTCGCCCTGCAGCCAGCTCGTGGCATCGCCGTAATGCTCTGCCAGTATGATTGCATCCGGATTTGCACTCTTGACCGCCTGCCTGAAGTCCTTCCAGAACCGGTGATTGAATTCCTCGCTGTGTCCCAGATCTGCCGCCACGTCCAGACGCCATCCGTCCGCATTGTAAGGTGCAGATACCCATTTTTTCCCGATATCGAGTATATACTGGTACAGCTCCTTCGAGTCGTCATAATTCAGTTTCGGCAGCGTGTCATGTCCCCACCATCCCTCGTAGGTCGTGTTGTAGGGCCACGCATTCTGATCCTGAAAACGGAAATAATCCCGATAGCTGCTGTCTCTGTCGATATAGGCACCTTTACCATACGCCGGATTCTGGCAGTAGATCTCCTCCCGGTCCATCCACTTGTGGAAAGAACCGCAATGATTGAACACACCGTCCAGAATGACGCGGATTCCTCTCGCATGCGCCTCCTCAACGAGCCGGATGAACAACTCATTGCTCGCCTCCAGATTTGCAGAATCCGTGACACGCTTCTGGTATTTCGTTGCCTTTCGGTTATCCCGGTCTCCGGGAGCCAGACATTCGCCGCCATCTGAGACGATTTTTCCGTAGTGCGGATCGATATAGTCATAATCCTGACTGTCATATTTATGATTTGACGGAGACACGAACAGCGGGTTAAAATAAATGACCTCCACGCCGAGCTCCTTTAGATAATCCAGCTTTTTACGCACGCCCTCCAGATCGCCGCCGTAAAACTCTGCCACCGAAAATGCAGACGGCACCTGATTCCAGTCCTTCATCTTTCTGCTGCCGTGCCGGATGTAAAAATACTCGTCATCCTCCACATCGTTTGTCGGGTCTCCGTTATAGAAACGATCGACGAGGATCTGGTACATGACCGCACCTTTTGCCCAGTTCGGCGTATGAAAGCCCGGCTGGATACAAAACTCATACTGTGGCCTGTGTTCGGTCGTTACTCCATAGCGGTCATAATAGCAATGCACCATTCCCGTGCACACTTCAAAATAATAGTAAAACTTTTCTTCCCCGAGCGGAATCTGCACGCTGAAGTAATCAAAATCATCCTCCGTCTCGGTTTTGCGCATGGTAAAACGCCGTTCCCCGCTCCACAGCCAGACGATATCTACATTATTGATGGCAGCCCGGAAACGGATGATCACCGTCTCGCCTGCCTCCGGCTCCGCCGGAATCCGGTAATCTGCCGTCCCGTCCGAAAACAGTCCCCCTTTTTTTAACACCGGGCGCATCTCCATCATATACTGCATTTTCCGATTCATTTCATAGGCTGAATATTCTCTCATAATGAACTCCTTTTATCTCCAATCAGACCGAAGCATTTACTGCTGAGGTCGTATATAAAGTAAAAAAGACAGGACCGAAGTCGCTGCCTTTTTAGGAGAAGGTATTTTTACTATGGGGTGTAGCAAAAACCATATAATGTATTGGGGGGTTTTTACGTTAATTATAATAGCATGAAGTACAGATGAAGTGTGCACAAAGTTCACAAATTTTACTATACATTTTTGTGCGCTTTTACAACAACTCTCTGCATCTTTTGTCAAATTCCCTCTCCAGATTGCACAACAGATGCCCGAAATACGGACATCTGTTGTGTTGCAGCCTTTCGGCGTCTATGACTGGAACAGCGCTTCAAATTCATCTCTTGTGATCTTTTCCTTCTGGATCAGCAGCTGGGCACAGGCATCCAGAACATCGCGATGTTCCAGAATGATCTCCTTCGCTTTCAGATAGCAGTCGTCGATGATCCGCTTGATCTCCTCATCAATGGCACTCGCCACATGCTCTCCATATCCTCTTGTATGTGCGAGATCACGTCCGATGAATACCTCATCCTCATCATTGTCGTAGTTGATCAGGCCGACACGCTCAGACATACCGTACTTGGTGACCATCGCTTTCGCCATGGCCGTTGCCTGCTTGATATCCTGTGACGCACCGGTCGTGATATCGTCAAACACCAGCTCCTCCGCTACACGACCGCCGAGATCAACGATGATCTCCTGCAGCATCTTCTTTTTGGAGTTGAACATCTCATCCTTTTCCGGCAGTGGCATCGTATAACCTGCTGCTCCGCTTCCGGTCGGAATGATAGATACCGTATACACCGGACCGACATCCGGCAGTACATGAAACAAAATCGCATGACCCGCCTCATGGAAGGCGGTAATGCGTTTCTCCTCATCAGAGATGATCTTGCTCTTCTTCTCTGCACCGATGCCAACCTTGACAAATGCCTGACGAACATCCTCCTGCACAAGAAATGCACGGTTGTTCTTTGCCGCCAGGATCGCAGACTCGTTGAGCAGGTTTTCCAGATCCGCACCGGTAAAGCCCGCCGTCGTCTGCGCGATCTGCTCCAGATCCACATCCTCTGCCAACGGCTTGTTTTTGGCGTGCACCTTTAAAATTTCTTTTCTGCCTGCCACATCCGGTCTTCCCACTGTCACCTTCCGGTCGAAACGACCCGGACGCATGATCGCGGGATCAAGAATATCTACACGGTTTGTCGCCGCCATCACGATAATGCCCTCGTTGACGCCAAAACCGTCCATCTCGACAAGCAGCTGGTTTAACGTCTGCTCGCGCTCGTCATGTCCGCCGCCCATTCCGGTTCCGCGGCGTCTCGCCACCGCGTCGATCTCGTCGATAAACACGATACAGGGTGCATTTTTCTTGGCATCCTCAAACAGATCGCGTACGCGGGAGGCACCCACACCTACGAACATCTCCACAAAATCAGATCCGGAGATGCTGAAAAAAGGAACGCCTGCCTCGCCTGCCACTGCCTTCGCAAGCAGCGTCTTTCCGGTTCCGGGAGGTCCAACAAGCAAAACACCCTTCGGAATACGCGCGCCGAGCTTCGTATATTTTCCGGGCTCGCGCAGGAAATCAACGATCTCCTCCAGTTCTTCCTTTTCCTCTTTCAGACCGGCAACATTTTCAAAACCGATCTTTTTATCACCGTCGGTGGACATTCGCGCACGACTCTTGCCAAAGTTCATCATCTGTGCGTTTCCACCACCGCCCGCCTGATTGTTCATGATCGTAAAGAGGATAAACATCGCTGCAAACACAAGCAGCAGCGGTAGCAGTGATGTCAGCCAGCTCTCAGAGGGAACCTTGCGCATCGCATAATTTGTAAAATGATACTCCTCCATCAGCTCGATCACACTCTGTGTGTCGAACACATAGAAGCTCTTCTGTGTCGAATCTGACATAGTAACAGTGATCGTTCCGGTCGGGATGTCCCGGCTCGGTGCAACATCGACTGCCGCAACTTTCGATGCTGCCAGATCCTGCTCAAAAACAGATATATTATAGTCACTGGTGCTGCCGTTGTTTGATCCGAAGAAAAACCACAGGAAGATCACTGCAAGGATCAATACAATATAGAGCACGGCTCCTCGATGATTTCGTTTCAAAATAAACCTCCTTCGCTTCCCACAGCGCAACTGTTAAAACTCTACAACGCCGATGTAGGGAAGATTTCTGTATTTCTGGTCGTAATCGAGTCCGTAGCCTACAACGAACTCATCCGGGATCTCAAATCCCGTATAATCCACTTTCACATCGCTCACGCGGCGATCCGGCTTGTCAAGCAGCGTACACAGTTTTAATGACTTGGGCTTGCGCTGCTTTAAATGCTCCATCAGATAGGCCAGTGTACGCCCGGTGTCGATAATATCCTCTGCGATCAGCACATTTTTTCCCTCGATCGGCGTATCCAGATCCTTGACAATACGAACGATACCGGAAGATGTCGTCTCCCCGCCATAGCTGGAAACAGACATAAAATCAAGCGTCACCGGAACGGTGATATGTTTTGCCAGCTCAGTGGTAAAAAAAACACCACCCTTTAAGATACACAACAGATAAACGCTCTCTCCTTCATAATCCTTACTGATCTGCGCACCCATCTGCGCAATTTTTTCAGCTACATCTTTCTCTGAGATCAGTTCACGAATTTTCTCACTCATCTTCTTTTCCTCCGCTCAACTGTACTTTTAACACGCGCTTTGTGTGTTCATCCACTTTATAATAGTCACTGATCCGATGACCGATGACCCACATGACATGGGATCCGTCTGCCAGCAACCATAAGCTGTCACGCGCTGTCTTCGGGATCTTTTCGTTCACCAGATAATTTTTCAATTTCTGACGATGACCGGCTTGATCTACCACCAGATAGTCTCCGCTCTCCCGTCTGCGAATCTGCACACTATATTGTATTTTATCATAATCAAACCATTTCGTATACTTCTTTTTCGAAATTTCCGAGATCGGAACATGCTCCAGCACCTCCATGTGTATCTGTTCCGGCAGGATCTCATCCGCTTCCTGCCACGCATCCCGCACACTCCCTGCCAAAAGCTCCACTCCTTCATAGGTCCGCACTGCCAGAACCCCGTGCGGAAAAACCAGTTCACGTCCTACCTGATGTGAAAACAGCTCCTGCAACAGTTCAATATGCCTTGCCCCGAGATCCTTTGTTCTTCCGCTGACCGTCTGAAGCGCCCGGTAAAGCACACGGCGCTGCATGAGCGGATGCTCCTGCATAAGTGTCATCCGCACGATTACCCCGCCCTGCGGTGTCTTTTCTGCATACTCCTCATACAGTACGCTTGTCTGCGTCATCAGATAATCCTCTGTCTCCTGCAGTCTGCCTGCGCTCTCACAGAGATGTGCGATCGCCTGTCCGTTCAGCTGCATCAGCACCGGCAGTACATCCATGCGCAGGCGGTTTCTGGTGTACGTTCTGTCACTGTTCGTGGCATCCTCCCGCCAGCAGATCCCCTCCTCGCGCAAAAATGTCTCAATCTGCGAACGCCCGACAGTCAGCAGCGGACGTATGATCTGTCTGCGTTTCGGCCGCATCCCGCCCATACCCTTGATATCACTGCCGCGGATGAGCTGCCAGATCACTGTTTCCGCCTGATCCTCCATGTGGTGCGCCACGGCAATCTTCACACGACCGCTACCGTCATTCTGTACCGCGCTCTTGCCTGCCGGAAGCACTTCCCCTGAAATCTGCGTGTCCTCCGCCTTCCACGCAGCTGTCTCAAACGCTTCATACCGCAGCACACGCGCCGCCTCCTCGACAGAGAGTCCCTGTGCCGCGCTGTAAGACCTGACATCGACAGAAATCACTTCACAGGGAATCGAACGCTCCTCACAGAACTTTCTCACATACGCTGCATCCGCAAGGCTGTCTTCCCCGCGGATCCCATGCTCCACATGGATCACCCGCAGCTCGAAATCCACCTCTTGCCGGTACGCACACAGCACCTCCAAAAGACACATGGAATCCGCGCCGCCGGATACCCCTGCACAGACCACATCGCCTTCCCCGATCAGTTCCTGTCTTCCGATATAAGAAAAAATCTCTTGTAAAAACTGCTCCTTCATTGCTTTTGTCCCTATTTCTCCCAGATGCCTGCCACCAGCACGGTCATATCATCCCTGACCTGTCCACCGGTAAATAAAGACACCCTCTCCAGTATTTTTTTTGCCATCTCATTCGGATTTGACACATGGATACTCTCCAGGATCTCGCACATCGTCTGCTCCGGCGACGGCACGTGCAGATGCTCCAGCACACCGTCTGTCATGAGCACTACATAATCCCCACCGGATACATGCGAGCTTTTCATTTCGATCTGCGGCTCCATCTCGGCGCCAACCGGAAGATTTGCGCAGGGAATGCACTCCACCTCCTCGCCGCGCTTGATAAACGCCGCGGCCGCGCCAATCTTGTAAAAGGCTACGTCCCCCTGATACAGATCTACCTCACAGATATCCATCGTGGAATAGGAATCCTCCTGATCGTGCAGAACACACGCCGCATTGAGCATGCGCAATGCCGTCTCCTCGGAAAACCCCGCCTCCAGAAATCTCTCCATTAACTCTAACACCATTTCGCTCTCCTTACAAGCACTGCTTCCGGATCCCATACCGTCGGAGAGCATGAGCACCGCCTGCCCGTCATGATTTTCCACATATGAAAAGTTGTCGCCGGACACCGCCGCCCCATCACGAATGAGCCTTGCCACGCCGTAGGTGCTGTGATAGAGTGTATCCTCCTCATAGACGAACGGACCCGGCAGCTTTCCGATCAGCGATTTTGAGTCCCTGTGCAGCACCATATCCAGATCCAAAGCCCGCTCCACCACTTTTGTGAGATCCCGGACCGAGATACAGTTTCCCTGTTTGGAGCGCGCTTCCATGGACAATGTGATGCGTCCGTTCTTCTTTTCGAGCAGCCGGATGTTCTGGAGCAAGATCCCCTGTTCCTTCGCCAGATAGCGCAGGGTGGAGATCGCCGCCTTTTCCCTTTTTGTCAGGTCGATGGCATCCTTTGTACAATCCTGCATGATATACGCCATCGCCTCCATCTGCTCTGCGATCACCGCACGATTTTCGAGCAGACGATTATACCAGGCCAGATTCAGCCTCGCGCGCTCAAATACACGGGTAGCCTCCATCGCCAGAGCCTCGCTCCGGATACAATGGCTTTGCAACTGTTCTCTGGACTCGCGCGCTGCCTTCCCCACCTGATGCATCGAGGTGAGATAGCCCGCCAGCGCCTGATACATCGGTGCATCAGGCTTGTCCCAGCAAAGCGCACACTGCGCACAGTCGGCACAGATATGTCCGGTGATCTCATTATGTATCTTTCCCATTTCTTCCGGTGTAAAATCCATTTTCCGCGTATTCATCCCGGAAAAGAGCTGCGCCAGCTCACCAAAGGAATCCGCATATCCCATCAGCCGGTTTTCATCCGTTCCCCTGTCGCCCTGCGGCTCAGGAAGACGCTCCGCCAGAAGCGGCAGCCAATACAAAAGCCTTGAAAATACGAACACACTCGCAAAGCAGATCACGCCCTCCATCAGCTTGAGCGGCAGATCCCCTCTCACCATGTTTGTCAGAAGATCCCCGCAAATGCTCAAAGAGACCGTGACAACCGCAGATGAGATCGCCGCCGTTACGATCAGGCATTTATGGTCGATCCACTCACAGATCTTCACGACCAGCCAGATGACGACCATTCCTAATGTATAGCGCACGGTTTCCGTGACCGGCAGCGAAAATGCCATACCTATAAATGTAACGACCGTGAGCAGCACGCGTCCTTCTCCGCACAACAGTGCCGCCGCATAGTACGCCGGAAGAAAAGGATAATAGCCGCCAATGCCAAATCTGCACATCAACGCCCCGATCAAAGCGATCAGTATTTGTCTGTAGGTTTCTTTTCTCATGATTGCTTACCTCCGCTATTTTCGTCGAAGGTCATTATAGAAAAGAACGCTTACACAATTTGTCAAAAAAAACATGGGATTTGAAAAATCGTTCGTCAAAACGCTCCTTCAAATCCCGATTCGAATCGATTATAGGTACTTCATCCATTTGAGGTCCTTCACCGTTTCAGGTCACTTCTTCTCACGGTAAATAATCTCATCATCATAAAACAGCCCGTATCTGTGAGCTTCTTTTTCGATGTACTCCTGTGATTCCATACTCTTTTCCTGCTCTTCCAGTTGCTGCTGCCTTGCTTCCTCCTGGCGCTTTTGCTCCTCATAGGAAGCCTCCTTCACAGCCAGCTCCTGATTCTTATGGTACAACTTTACAATCTGTGTTGACATCAAGGCGATCAGCAGGCATACCATGCACGTGATGCTGAACTTTGCCATCCGGTTTTGCTTTTTTCTGCCTCTGCTCATCTACTCACATCCTCTGTCCGTTATAGTTTACATAAGCTCATTTTAACCATCTTCCAGAGCTTTTTCAACCGTTTTTTCTGGCAGTTCCATACTTTTCCACAATATTCCTGCCCTTTTTTACGCTTTTTATGCAAAAAAGCGGCAGCGCGATGTACCGGTCTGAACAAAAAACCCAGTACACGCTGCAAAAAACAAATGAGCGGAGGCACACAGATCCGGCTAAAGCTGACCGCATAGATCACCATTCCCGCCAGCAGTCCCCCGAACACATAGCCTCTAAGCCTTCCGTCGTTCTTTTCGTACAGCTGGACAAACACAACAACCGCCACGTAGATCCAGTAGAGCAGATCTTCGAGGTTGATGAGAAATCCGCTATGGGGAATAAGCCCACGCAGGATACGAAGCAGATCATAGCTTGCCGCCAGAAATACACCCACCAGAAAAAAACAGCTCAGAAGCGCCAGTTCTTCATAGATACCGGCACTGACCATCCGGATCTGCATCAGCGGAAAATACGGGCGAGCAGTGACTCGCCCTTATGCACATTCGATACGTCAGAGTAGGACAGTGCATCTATTTTTCCTGCAACATCCACCTCACCTTTCTCCAGCGACAACCGGTTGACGTGCAGATCCTTTCCCTTGATCAGCAGCATGCCCTGCTCTGTCTCCAGCAGGATCTCACTCACATCAAAGGAAAGTACATCCACAATTCCGCTGAAGCTCCCGTTTTGGCGATTATTGATCAATACCCGATGGGTATGTGTTGCCATTTTTTCATCCATTCTGCCACACCCTTTCATAGCTGTCTGATGTTTTGCAGGCACAGCTTATGTTTCACTACATTAGAGTGTATGCAGGGCATGGCTCAAATAGAATTAAAGGTACTCAAAAAGCTCTGCCGCTTCGTCCTTTTTCGTGGTCTGGGCAATCGCCTTCACACGAACCTTTACGGTCTTCATTCCAAACTGAATCTCTATCTCATCGCCTTCCTTCACGTTCAGGGAAGCCTTTGCCACCTTTCCGTTCACCAGCACACGTCCTGCATCACACGCTTCATTTGCCACGGTACGACGCTTGATCAAGCGGGACACCTTCAGAAATTTGTCGAGTCTCATATTCGTTCTCCTTTATAACTAATATTGATATTCCCAGCTGCACTCCGAGGTGGTTTCTGTCAGCCTGCTCCGATTGCATTTTCTACATGGATTTGTAAATATTATCAAATAACGTTCTCCATGTGTCCGTCGATTCCCACCAGCGTCCCTTATTATCGGTTTTTCTGGTGCTTTTTACGGTTTTTACCGCACTGCTCTTCATATTCTTGCAGTTGCAGACATCCAAAGCTTTTAATGACTTCGCGTTTCTTAAGTCAACAGATCTGATATTGTCCATGCAGTAAAAGTATACATAGTTTAACTTGGTACACTGATTTAACTTACACTCTGTGTATTTGTTTGAATAGAAATATGCCAGGTTCAGTTTTTTGTATTTGTTAAGATCGATCTTCTGCGCACGATCCTGCGAGATGGAAAGCCATCTTAAGTTCTTTGCGGATGTCGGCAGTTTCATTGTCATCGGTTTATAATAGGAACCACCAAGCGTTAAGTATACCACCTCTTTACATTTTGAAACATCCACTGAAGATAGTTTTGCCTTCTTCCAGGAACCGCCTGTCTCCGAATTGATTCGTATTTCCTTTGCATCCGGTGCGATCAGCTGAAATTTGCTTTGCCAGAATTCACACATGGAAACCGTTCTTATGTGACGATAATTGGTAAGATCCAGTTTCGTGCCCGTATAATCCCGGATGTCAATACTAGCTACGAACGGCAGATACTTTAAGCCCTTCAGATCGGAGATCTTGCACTGATACATCTCTGTTCCCCATAGCACCTCATATCCGGTCGCATATTTTTTGTAACTGTAATTGCTCAAGGTACTGATCTCTTTGATCTCTGAGGGATCCAGCCAGCCGTCATGGTTTTTGTCGTAGTAACTTTTCTTGCCCTTCGGATCACAATAATAGAAGCCATCCTTGATAAGCGCATACATGCCGCCAAAATTCGTCTTGTTGATCTTCACATATTCGCAATGATCGCGCTCCATTTTTTCTTCATAGTTTGAATGGAATGTGTACCCCTGCCAGCATTTCAGATCCTGATAGCCGCTGTACACCACATCCCCCACCTGCAAGGTGGTAGGCTCCCCGTTATCATAATCGGCTTCGATGGTTTTGATGGTTCCATAGGCGCGGATCCTGCCATATAGTTTCCCGCCATTTTTGCCGAGCACAGACACCGGGATCTGATACGAATAATCCGCGCCGTCTGCACCGTCAGTATATTGTTTGACGGTATATGTTTTCACCTGATCTGCCGGATAGTTTTTATCCGTGCACACCTGAATTTCAAAACCCTGAATATCAATAAAGGGATTGCTGTAATCCCCATGATCGGAATCCGTCGTATAATTGTTTCTATAACTCCAACTTACAACGATCTTGCCATTTTTGATGGACTCCATATCTAAACCATATACATGGCAGTCTTTAAATAATTCTACCGCTCCGTCTACCACTGCTGCCTTTACATTCGCTGCACCAAAAAATGAAAGCATCAAGCAAACCATTGTAAATAGTACTTTCTTTCGGATTCCCATAATCAAATTCTCCCCATAAATATTTTTATAACCTTATTATCCGCAGTATCAACTCTACCGTTTTCTGTAATGATAGCATACTATATAACACTATGTCTACGTGTGCAATCACTCTTTTATCATTCCAAAAAATACACCACTGCCGAAGCAATGGTGTATGTTTATGATTACTGTGTTATTTCATTTCACAACTTTTACAGATACCGGGCTGCTCATGATGCCGCTCAACTGTACGCCGGTGGAATCTTCATAACCGATCGCAACCTTGTAATAGTAGGTCTTACCCTTTGCTGCACTCTTGTCAATGTAGTTGGTCTTGGTGGTAGTGCCAAGTTTCTTGTAGCCGTAGATGACAACAGAGCGCTCAAAATCATGCGTCGGACCCACCAATTCAATGTCTGGATTCAGAATATATCAAGCGCTAATCCAATCAGCCGGTCTGCATGATCCACCAGAAACAGAGGAATATTTAACACATCGCCATCCAGTTTCAGATTGTCCAAAGAAAAACGCACGCGTAATTTTACTTGATCCGGAAACAGTTCTTTGTATTTCTTCAGACTTTTGCTGGAAGTATTTGCTTCGGATTTCACCTCTATCGGAAAGATATCATTTTCACGCTGAATGACAAAATCTACCTCGTAGGGCGGATTGCACTGGGACCAATAGCGCGGAACCACTTCAAACTGGGGAAGCAGGGACTGAAGCACAAAATTCTCTGTCAGCGCACCCTTAAACTCAGTGAACAGGCGGTTGCCTTCTCCGAATGCTGTCGGTGCCAACTGTGCCAGACGACGAAGCAAACCCACATCAACCATATAGATCTTGAAAGCAGAGAGATCATCGTATGCAGCCGCCGGAAGACCGGGTGCGGTACTGCGATAAATCTTGTGTACCAGACGTGCATCCACCAACCACTGCAACGCATCTTCATATTCGCGGGCTCTTGCGCCTTCTTTCACTACTTTATAAATAAACTTCTTGTTCTCCCTTGCCAGTTGAGAGGGAATCGATTTCCATATCATGGATATTTTCGGGAACTCACTCGTATTGGGATGCTTGGCGAAATCCCTTTCATAGGCACCTATGATGCCGGATAGTGCTTCCTGCATCGCAGTCACATCCCTCGCCTGCGTCCACATCAGAACGGATTCCGGCATTCCTCCGGTAACATAATACATTTTCAATTTTTCATATAATGGGTTGAAAAACGCATCCGGTATTGGTTCTATGGTTTCTACACTTGTTAAATACTCCGCCAGATTTTCATCTCCATTCGCAAGCAAAAACTCTGAAAATGTCATGGGGTCAATCTGCATGAAGTTTACCTTACCCACCGGAAAAGATGACGGTTTTGCCAGTGCGATACCAAGTAACGACCCGGCGCATGCAATATGATACTGAGGTGCATTTTCACAGAAATATTTCATAGAATTGATCACCTTCGGGCAATCCTGCACCTCGTCAAAGATGATCAATGTCTTTTCCGGCACAATCTTCTGACCGCTGGCCAGCATCAGATTCTGCAGAATTCGATCCACATCCTTGGTGGTTTCAAAAAACTGTTTGTATTCCTCATTTTCATCAAAGTTGAAATACGCGGTATTTTCATAATAACGCTTGCCAAACTCTTTCAAAACCCATGTTTTACCTACCTGACGCACGCCCTTTAAAATCAACGGCTTTCGATACGGAGAATTTTTCCAATCTAACAATTTCTTTAAAATAAATCGTTCCATCCGCTCGCCTCTTCACACTTTTATTGATTTTTTTGTGTTTAAAATCACACTTTTATTATATGCCAAAAATAAGAAAAATACAACTTTAACGATAAAAAAAGCGAGCCTCTATGTAAAATAGAAGCTCGCCCAAATATCTTTTCGTCTAAGATTAAGCGTTTACGCTATCCTTTAAAGCCTTACCAGCTTTGAACTTGGGAGCCTTAGATGCAGGAATGGTCATCTCCTTGCCGGTCTGAGGATTTCTTCCGGTTCTAGCTGCACGCTCAGATACCTCAAATGTACCAAAGCCTACTAACTGGATCTTCTCACCTTTCTTTAACTCCTCTGCAACTACGTCAGTGAAAGCCTTTAAAGCTGCCTCTGCGTCCTTCTTTGATAACCCTGTCTTATCAGCCATTGCTGATACCAATTCCATCTTATTCATGGTTTGTGTCCTCCTATTGGATTTCTATTCTTGTTCATAATTCGCCGATATTTCGTTCATTCGAATTACCTACGCATATATTTATACTTGGTTTTTTTTGGCTTGTCAAGATAATTTGCCCATTTTCCCAAGAAATCGTAGTTTTTTAGATCATTTTCCGGATCATTGCCAGCACATTCTCTCCCAGCGCCTTTGATTTTGCATCCGCATCATCGAGTGATGTTCCCTTGACTCCAAGGTAGAATTTTACCTTCGGCTCGGTTCCGGAAGGGCGTACACATACCCATGCATCATCTGTGAGCTCGTAATAAAGCACGTTTGATCCGGGAAGTCCGGTCGGCTTCTCCTCGCCGGTGTTTACGTCTGTGATCGTTCCCGCCTTATAGTCGCGCACAGCTGTCACCGCATAGCCGCCGATCTCCTTCGGAGCATCCGCGCGCAGCGTATTCATGATCTCCTGGATCTTCGCAAGGCCTTCGATACCCTTGAGTGTAATAGACTCTACATGGTCCTTGTAGTATCCATAACGCTCATACATCTCGATCATTGCATCCCAGAGTGTCATGTTTTTCGTCTTATAGTAAGCGGCCGCCTCGCACAGCGTCATGGACGCAACGACTGCATCCTTATCTCTTGCATAAGTTCCGGTCAGACAGCCGTAGCTCTCCTCCATACCGAACAGATACGTTCCCTTGCCTTCGGTCTCAAACTGTAAGATCTGCTGTCCGATAAACTTGAAGCCGGTCAGCACCTCGATCAACTGAATGCCATAGTATTTTGCGATCGCGTCCGCCATGTTTGTTGAAACGATGGACTTAATGAATGCACCGTCCTCAGGCAGCCTGCCATCACGCGCTTTTCGCTGGCTGATCACATAGTCACCGATCAGACAGCCGGACATGTTTCCGGTCAGAGAGTGATACTCGCCGGTCTTTGAATCCTTTACATACACGCCAAGTCGGTCTGCATCAGGATCTGTAGCAAGAATTAAATCTGCATTTACTTCTTTTCCAAGTTTCAGGCCGAGCTGGAATGCCTCCTCCGTCTCGGGATTCGGATAGCTGACAGTCGGGAAATCGCCGTTCGGCAGTTCCTGCTCGGGTACAACGTATACCTTCGTAAAGCCGAGCTCCTTTAACACGCGGCGCACCGGAATATTTCCGGTTCCGTGCAACGGCGTATAGACGATCGTCAGGTCATCCTTTACTGCATCAATGCAATCCTGATGCAGCACAAGGCTCTTTAATTCTGCGATATAAGGATCGTCGATGTCCGCGCCGATCTGCTGATACACGCCTGCAGCGATGGCAGCAGACTTGTCCATCGTCTTCACGGTCGCATAGTCCGTAACCTTCTTTACCTCATCCATGATACCGCTGTCATGAGGCGGTGTGATCTGTGCTCCGTCCTCCCAGTATACCTTGTAACCGTTGTACTCCGGAGGATTGTGGCTGGCAGTGATATTGATACCGGCAATGCAGCCCAGCTTGCGAACCGCATACGACAGCTCCGGTGTCGGGCGAAGGCTTTCAAATACATAAGCTTTGATGCCGTTTGCAGCGAGGCACAGTGCTGCTTCATCCGCAAATTCCGGCGACATATGGCGGGAGTCGAAGGCGATCGCAACGCCCTTCTTCTCGCCTCCTACTCCTATAATGTAGTTTGCAAGTCCCTGTGTCGCTTTTCGTACCGTATAGATATTCATTCGATTGGTTCCGGCTCCGATGACTCCGCGAAGTCCTGCCGTGCCAAACTCCAGATCCATGTAAAAGCGATCCTCAATCTCTTTTTCGTCGTTCTCGATCGCCTTTAACTCTGCCTTTGTTTCGGCGTCAAAATACGGATTATTCAACCACTCCTCATACATTGCCTTGTAGTCCATATGTTTCCCTCCTAAATATTTGTCATGATATTTTTTTGTATATTCAAGCCACATCCGCAGCCTGTACACCATTATCTGACTGACCGTCACTCATCCTTCAGCTTCACCAGCGATTTTATCAGATCTGCGATCGTGTCCAGATAATCGCTGTAGGCTCCGGTACTGCTATCCGTCACATCTTCATAGCCTGTCCCCTGTTCGCCGCCGGTGGAAGTCTCATCATCATCCGGATGATCCGCGGTATCTGTATCTGAAGCGCTGATACTGCTGCCCGTTGTTGTCTGCGCATCCGAATCCTTCGGATCTCCGGAATCATCGTCCTCCTCACCCAGCTCCGGCTCGCCGATCTGGATCGTCGCCTCCTTCGAGTGGATCACAAGCTGGCGTTCCCACGTCTCAAAGCCATCCGCAATGATCATCATCTGATACACGCCATAGCGCAGCTCCACCGGTTCCTCATAGTCCACCGGATCGCCGTCAATGTAAAGCAGCGCACCCTCCACATGGATTTCAAACGTCACGAGACAGGTTTTCGGACCTTCTCCCTTATATTCATTCAGATCCACCGTCGTCACCTGCGCGCGCTCGACTTCCACAGTCTTGCTGTCTCCAAATCCATCATTTGCCACAGACAGCTCATAACTGCCCTCCGGCACTTCCATTGTCATGTCCGGTGTGATCTTCGCATAGATTTTCGTGCCGAGACTGATCCAGCCACCCTCAAACAGCTCCGTGTTCGCCAGCGCAATCGTGCCATGACCGGTCGTCACCTGCACGGACAGGATCTGTTTTTCCACTCCCTGCACACTGATCACGTCATTCTCGCTGATCTGTGCCAGCGATATTTCCTGATCACCGGAAAACACGCGCAGATGTTCATCGTATCTGTACTTTGTATCACCGATGACGAACATGCCAACCGACGGATCAATGGAAAACCGCGTAATATTTTCCTGATACCACGCAGTCTCAGCAAGCTGTATTGTGGTGAGTTTTGCTTCATCATCCAGTGCGCCAATTGTCACCGCCCGTCCGGGTGTAAGTCTTGCAGCTGACATAAACTGTCCATGGTCATCCAGAATCTGCGTTGCCTGCGTGTAGCCGTACTGGATCGTCCGCGAAGAATCCGGCATGCCAAGCCCAATAAGCCGTTTTTGCGCATCCATACTGATCACTACAAAGATCTGATCATCCGTCTGAGACACCCCTGCCGGTCCGACCTCGCCTGCTTCCCCATCGGATGCTTTCTCCGCCTGTGAAGCAACATCGGGATAATGCTCCATCGAGATCGTACCCCGGCTCTTCACACCGCAGCCACAGAGCAGCACCGCACATGAAATTATCGTTATCATCCGTAAAAATTGCTTGCTCATGTTCTCTATTATAAACTATTTCACCAGATAAAACAACATAGATAAAAACTCCTCCCGTTTCATTTCCTGTTCGGACAGACGTGTGAGTTTCTCGATATCGCGCAGGGAGACCCACGTTTTTCGTGCATTGTAGTAATGGTTAACGATCTTCCAGAATTTTTCCGGATAGAGAAGTTTCAGGTAAAGCTGACAAAGTTCCCAGGCCGCAAGCTCGCGCACCGAATTGTACGCCATCACCATGTCCATGCCAAGCCCGCTGCTCCAGTCATGCTTTTCGAGTATCTTTCGCATAAAATTCGTCAGATCGGACACGCAAACGTCATACCGCAGTTTGTCAAAGCCGATGACCACCAGCCCCTCCCTTGTAAAAAGCAGATTGTGCTGGTTAAAATCACCATGGCACAGCTGCACCGCCCCCTCGGGTATACACTGCGTCTCCTCCAGCTCCAGCACTCTGTTCGCCTGCTCCATATAGTGTTCATAACAGCGCAGGAACTCGCTCTCAAACTCATTTTTCTTTTTCTTGGCCCTCACATAGTTCTTTACCTTTTTCAGCTCGCGCGTGTGCTTTCCCGCAAGGCTTGGAGGTGCGGCACGCAGCCGGTCCTCTGCCCCCTCACACAAAGGATGGCAATCGGCCAGCAGGCCGTGGAGCTTCGCCATATGTCTGGTCGCACTCAGGACCTCCTCCGTGTTTCGTGTGTCACATTCACGTCCCTGAAAGGTTTTCCGTAAAAAATAGGACATGCCATCCACATCCGTATAGCAGAGCGCACCTTCCCCTGTGCGCACGAGTTCCTCCGCCGGAAACCCCCGCTCCCTGAGATAACGCAGAACCTCCTCCAGCAGCTCCAGTCTGTGCACAGATCCCGTGTATTCCTTCAGCAGATAGATTCCCTCTTTGTCTGTGCAGAGAATAGACCCCCGTCCTTTCATATTCCCTGTGAAGTCCTTCGGATAAGCACTCAGAATCTGCTCTGCTCGATAATACATAAGAAACCCCTCCAATAGATTTAAGTGACACGTTTTTATGTCCTCTCCAATCTTATGAAAGGGTTTCCTGTTTTATGCTTTATCCAGCAGTGAAAGGAGATACTCCCTCGTATTGCACTCCGGATGCTCCAGCACAAGCTCCAGCAGCTCATGAAGCTTCTCCCCGACCGCCTTTCCCTGCGGCACGCCTGCCGCCAAAAGATCCGAACCGTCTACCGCGAGATCTTTGATGGACAGACACTGCTCTTTCTTTAAAATCTGCTCATAAACCGCCTCGTAATCGTCTACATAACGCAGCTTTTCCTCTTTTTTGTAATCACTCTGCGCAAGGATATCCGCCCGCTTGACCGCAAAAATATCCGGATACTGTCTCACGCCGATCCGACAGATCGCACGTCGCACATTCCGCTCGGTCAACGGTGGATTGTCATCATGCCAGCGGATGAGCTGTGTCACTCTGGCGATCGTCTCATTGTCCATTTTGAGCCTTCGCAGGATCGCCCTTGCCATCTCCGCCCCTTGAGCGGGATGTCCGTGAAAATGGTCGATGCCCGCCTCATCGGTCGTCTTGCAGCCCGGCTTCGCCACATCATGCAGAAGCATCGTCAGCCGCAGCACCTTATCTCCCGGCACTTCCATGAGGCTGCGCAGCGTGTGCTCGCCGACGCTGTAGCAATGATGAGGGTTCTGCTGCTCCGTCTCCATCATGCGATCCAGTTCCGGCAGAAAATATGCACTCAATCCTGTTTCATAAAAGAGGCGTATCGTCTGTGGATGTGCACTTGTCAGCGTTTTTAGCAGTTCCGTCTGGATGCGCTCCGCGCTGATCTTTCGGATCGCAGGTGCCAGTTCACGGATCGCCTCAAATGTCCGTTTTTCAATCGAAAACCCGAGTTGAGCCGAAAAGCGGATTGCCCGCATCATGCGCAGGGCATCCTCTGTAAAGCGTTCTTTCGGCTCCCTGACGCAGCGGATCACACCTTTTTCCAGATCCTCCCGTCCATCAAAAAGATCGACCAGCCCCTCCGTTTCATTGTACGCCATCGCATTGATCGTGAAATCGCGGCGCATGAGGTCGTCCGAGAGGATGCCGGTGAAGCTCACCGTTTTCGGATGTCTGCCGTCCTCGTACTCGCCGTCGATCCGGTAAGTCGTCACCTCGTATCCGGTGTGATCCAGCATGACCGTAACTGTGCCGTGTTGCAGACCGGTGTCGATCGTTCGCCGGAACAATGCCTTGACCTGTAGCGGTCTGGCGTTCGTGGTGATATCCCAGTCCTGCGGAATGCGCCCAAGCAGCGCATCCCGCACACAGCCACCGACCGCATAGCCCTCATAGCCGTTTTCCTCTAATGTATGCAGGATGAATTTTACGTGATCCGGTAAGTTAATGTTCATGAATGCTCCTATATTTTTAGTACGCCTTGCCCCAGAATACGAGTTTCTTTGCAGGTTTTCCGCAGCATGCACATACATCCGAGAGCTGCTCCTGCTCGAAAGGCATGCAGCGAGAGGTTGCCGTCGTCTCTTCCTTGATCTTGTCCTCGCACGCCTGATCTCCACACCACATGGCACGGATGAAGCCCGGCTTGTTCTCAACCGCATCCTTGAATTCATCGTAAGTGGTCACATCAGTGATATGTGCATCGCGGTGTGCTTTTGCACGCGCAAACATATCCTTCTGGATCGTTTCTAACAGTTCAGGAAGCTTCTCCGCCACTTCGTCCAGATTCATAACAATCTTTTCTCTTGTATCACGGCGGACAACGACACACTGACCTGCCTCAATATCCTTCGGTCCCAGCTCGATACGGACAGGAATACCGCGCATCTCCTGCTCAGAGAATTTCCATCCGGGAGACTTGTCGGAATCATCCAGTCTTGCACTGATTCCGTTACCACTCAACGCTGTAAGCACCTCGTTTGCCTTGTCCAAAACTCCTTCTGCCTGCTGGCGGATCGGGATGATCATTGCCTGAACAGGTGCAATGTGCGGAGGCAGAACCAGACCGGAATCATCGCCGTGTACCATGATGATCGCTCCGATCAGACGGGTCGTCATGCCCCATGAGGTCTGGAACGGATGTACTAACTGGTTGTTCTTATCTGTATATGTGATATCAAATGCCTTGGCAAATCCGTCACCGAAATTATGGCTCGTGCCGGACTGCAGCGCTTTTCCGTCGTGCATGAGGGCCTCGATGGTGTAGGTCGCCTCTGCGCCCGCGAATTTCTCCTTCTCGGTCTTCTGACCCTTGATAACAGGGATCGCCAGTTCCTGCTCCAAAAAGTCTGCGTATACATTCAGCATCTGCAGGGTACGCTCCTGTGCCTCCTCTGCGGTCGCATGGATCGTATGGCCCTCCTGCCACAAAAACTCACGGGAACGAAGGAACGGTCTCGTCTCTTTCTCCCAGCGCACAACCGAACACCACTGGTTGTAGTTTTTCGGCAGATCACGGTAAGAATGGATCAGGTTTTTGTAAAAATCGCAGAACAGTGTCTCGGATGTGGGACGCACGCACAAGCGCTCCTGAAGCGGCTGCAGGCCGCCGTGTGTCACCCATGCCACCTCCGGTGCAAAGCCCTCGACATGGTCTTTTTCCTTCTCCAGCAGACTCTCGGGAATAAACATCGGCATGTATACGTTCTCCACACCGGTCTCCTTAAAGCGGCGGTCGAGCTCCTTCTGGATGTTCTCCCAGATCGCATAACCGGCGGGCTTGATGATCATACAGCCCTTGACAGATGAATAATCGATCAGCTCCGCTTTCTTTACAACATCCGTGTACCACTGTGCAAAATCCTCCTCCATGGAGGTGATCTGCTCCACTAACTTCTTTTCCTTTGCCATGATGATTCTCCTTTTTCCGTATAAAAATGTAAAACCGCCGGAACAATCAATCCCTCTTCGCAGGGACCGATTCTCTCGGCGGTACCACCCTTGTTCATATATGCAAACGCTCCATCCGACGCCGCGGAAACACCATCGGTTCCAACTGAAGTCGTATACTCGCGCATATATACACTCGATTCGCCCTTAACGCGGACGCTACGTTATGCTTCGACGACCCAGAGCCGCTCGCACAAAGCTCCGAGGCAGGTTCGGGGACTCGTCACCAAAGATCTCTCAGCATTGATCTCCTCTCTGTAAGGCACGTTTGTTCCGTACTATTCCTCTTCGACGCTTGTTTCATATAGGATTGTGTCCAGCTAGTGCCTATTTTATAACCGCAAAGCGGGGATTGTCAACCTCAATTTCTTGAATTTAACCACGAAAAGAAACCAAGCCACCGGAGAAAAGCTGATATTTTGTATTCTACAAACACATACTATATAGATACACTTGTATTCTACAAGACATTTTTTGGTTATTTTTGTCTTGTATATAGAACAATATTGATATATAATTGTCTCGTATACGGAGGTGGCATTGTGAATAGAGATACCATAAAACAAATCATGATTGACCAGAAGGATATCTATCTGAACAATCCATTCATTTCAAGACATTATCCTTTAGAGGACCATGTAAACTATTGCTTCGTTGGCATCAGAAGAACCGGAAAGTCCTATATGATGTACCAACAGATCAAGCAGTTAGAAGTAAACGGCGTGCCGCTATCCCAGATTGTCTACGTGAATTTCGAAGATGAACGTCTTCTTGAGATAACTGCGGATGATTTAAACACGATTTTAGAGATTGGCCTGGAAATATCCGGCACTGACAAGAAACCTTATCTGTTTCTTGATGAGATCCAGAATGTTGATGGATGGGAAAAATTTGTACGCAGAATGGCTGATATGAAATACAGAATCAACATTACCGGAAGCAACAGCAAGATGCTCAGCAGTGAAATTGCTTCTACTCTTGGCGGAAGATTTGTGATTATGAATGTTTATCCTTACTCTTTTTCAGAATACTTGATTGCCAATGGCAATGACAAGGATTATGTGGGCGCAATCAGCACAAAGGACAAAGCCGATGTTCTTGCCCGGTATAACGAATACGTCACATACGGCGCTTTTCCTGAATTAGTGGAGATCAAGAACAAACGTGCTTTCCTAAGCAGTATTTATCAAACTGTGTATCTTGGAGATATCATTACCCGAAATAAGATTACCAATGATTTTGCTATCAAACTTATCCTTAAGAAAATAGCAGAGTCCATTACAAAACCTCTGTCTTTTAGCAGACTGACGAATATCTTAAAGAGTGCCGGTACATCACTGGGAAAACAGACTGTCATCAATTATGTTCGCTGCATGACAGATTCCTATCTGCTCTTTACTCTGTCAAACTATGCAGCGAAGCTTGTTGACAAAGAAACCTCTCCAAAATACTATTTCATGGATACCGGTCTCCTTGGTCTCATGCTACTGGACTGTAAGTCTGCCCAGCTTGAAAATCTTGTTGCCATTGAATTAATCAGGCGTTACGGTGTAGAAAATGTGTTTTTCTTTGAAAATAATGTGGAAATTGACTTCTATGTTCCGTCTGAAAAGCTTGCCATTCAGGTATGCATGCAGGTTCTTGACAATATGGATACAAAAGAACGGGAAACCAGAGCTTTTGTAAAACTAAACAATTTCATTCCTGACTCAAGATGTCTTTTAATCACAAACAGCGAAGAAGACAGTCTGGAATGTGAAGGCATCCGAATTGAAGTTGTTCCTATTTGGAAATGGTTATTAGAACAGCGATAACCCTTGTGTTTTCCTTCCCAATACGGTAAACTTAACCTTAACTTATATCATTTTACAGAGGAGGTCATGTACTTATGGAAAAGGCACCTGTTTATTTTACTACATTTAAGGCTACCGAGCACGAAAACCTGTTACAGAAGCTCCACCGACTCATGAAGACTGCCGGCTTTGAGCAGATCGATTTTAAGGATAAATACACTGCGATCAAGATCCATTTTGGTGAATACGGCAATCTTTCTTTTCTTCGCCCCAACTACGCGAAGGTGGTTGCAGACTACGTGAAGGAACTGGGCGGCAAGCCGTTTTTGACCGACTGCAACACCCTGTATGTCGGCAGCCGTAAAAACGCATTGGATCATCTGGACACCGCTTACGTCAACGGTTTTTCACCGCTTCAGACCGGCTGTCATGTATTGATCGCGGACGGTTTGAAGGGCACGGATGAAGTAAAAGTTCCGATCAACGGAGATTATGTGACCGAGGCAAAGATCGGCCGCGCCATCATGGATGCGGATATCTTTATCTCCCTGACGCACTTTAAGGGCCACGAAGCCACCGGCTTTGGCGGCACTATGAAAAATATCGGTATGGGCTGCGGTTCCTGCGAAGGCAAAAAGGAGCAGCACTGTGACGGCAGACCCAGCGTTGTCCGCCCCGAGGACTGTATCGGATGCGGCGCCTGTGCACGCATCTGTGCGCATGATGCCCCTGTCATCGCAGACGGAAAAGCTATGATCGACCACAACAAATGTGTCGGTTGCGAACGCTGTATCGCCACCTGTCCGAAGCATGCGATCGCAACGGATTCTGCCGATGCCGTCACCATGTTAAACTACAAGATCGCAGAGTACTCTCTGGCTGTCTGCCAGAACCGCCCCTGCTTCCATGTATCGCTGATCTGCGACGTGTCGCCCAACTGTGACTGCCACGCAGAGAACGACATCCCCATCATCCCGAATGTGGGTATGCTGGCATCCTTTGATCCGGTCGCACTGGATCAGGCTTGCGCGGATCTGTGCAATAAACAGACACCGATCCCGGCAAGTATCCTTGGGGAAAACCTTGAAAAGTACGGAAATGAGGAAGGCCACGACCACTTCCACATGACACATCCCGATACTGAATGGAAATCCTGCATTGAGCACGCGGTCAAGATCGGTCTGGGCACCAGCGAATACGAGCTGATCACAATCTAAAATCGAATCCTGCACCGGCGGGCGTGGTCTCAAATTCCATGATCTCTCCGGTGCGCGGATGCACAAATACCAGTCTGCAGCTGCAAAGCGCCAATGGCTGACCGGTCTGCGCGCTTCCGTATTTCGCATCCCCCAAAAGCGGATGTCCGATCGCAGCAAACTGCACACGAATCTGATGATGCCTGCCCGTATCCAGCCGGATGCGCAGCAGGCTTTTTTCATCCGCTGTGGCAAGGCGCTCATAGGAAAGCCTTGCTTCCTTTCCCCCGTCGGTTCCTGCGGGAACGACCGCAGAGGTATTTGTTCTCCCGTCTTTTTTCAACGTATGTACGAGATCACCGCTTGCTTCCGTCACACCCTGAACCACTGCCAGATATTCCTTGGTGAAATCTCCCGCGCGAAGCCCTGCGCTCAAGACCGCCGCCGACTCTTTTGTCTTTGCCAGCACAAGCAGCCCTTCCACCGGCTGATCCAGCCGGTTTATAACGCCTATAAATGCCGTTTCTCCCAACGATACCCGGCGGTTTATGAGCAGACTCACCAGATCCTGCTGCCTCGGGTCTCTCGTCTCCACCGCCAAAAACGGCGGTTTGTGTACGACGATCACCTCCGCATCCTCATAGCGTATCATCCTCTCCGTCTGTTGTCTCGTCACTCTCATAAGCATCCTCCATTGCCACCTCGTCACTGTATAACTGCCAGATCAAAAACGCGCTGATGGGGCCAAGCAGAAAGCCTCCTTTAGAGTACACCTTGATGCCCACATAGACACTGATGAGTACCGCCAGCGGCGGCACACCGATCTTTTTTCCGATCAGCTTCGGCTCCAGACTCTGTCTGGTAAAGCTGGTAATGATATACAGCGCCACAAACCACAACGCCGACACATATCTCCCGCTCAACATGCGCCACAGCGCCCAGGGCAAAAAGCAGATTCCGGTACCCAGAAAGGGCAACGCGTCACAAATGCCGATCGCCACTCCGGTCAGCAGCCAGTACCGCTCCCGTGCCACCAGAAGTCCCAACACGCAGATTCCCGTGATTGTGCCGATGATAATGATCTGAGCTCTGACCCAGGTCCACCCGACCTTGCGCAGCGTCAGTCCGAACCCGACGTGAAAAAGACGGTCGGCAACGCGCCTCACCTTCTTTTTCAACTCATCAAACTCACCGAGCATGAGCAGTGCACTCACAAGCGTGATCAGCACATAGGCGAGAACGCGCAGCGTCTGCGTGCTCACATGCTTCCAGTTGGACATCAGCGCATCTGCGTCAAAATGCAGGCTGCGCTTTTGTACCGTATCCACAAAAGCACTGTAATCCTCCGGCTCCATCACCCAGCGCCCCGTCCATGTGTGCAGACGGTCACAGCACGTGTTCCACATGGTGCGCCCCTGTGAAAACAGCGCATCCGGCAACCCGCATTTTCCCGCATAGCTGCCGCCCAGTAACAACAGATACAGGACGCCACCCACTGCCAGCGCTGCGATACAGATACCGACAAACAGCGCAATAAAACCTGCCGCTTCCCGTTTCAGATGCATCCTGCGCTGGATCCATTTTCGCAGTGGATACAGCGCAAACGCAACTGCAAATCCAATACAAAAAGGGAATACCACCGGCAGCAAATATTCCATCATCACATACACCGCCAGGGTAATCCCTATCAGTCTGATCCATTGATACCATTTGAAAATGTCCCCGTTTTGATTTCTTCCGCTCATATGAGTAGTATGTACGCCGCGCGAAAGAATCTCTCTGGAAGTTCTATCCGCCATTGTCTATGCACAGCCGAAATCAACGGTTTTCCATTATTTTCCGATGACTGCCTCCACACCGGAGATCATGCGCTCCTTCTCCAGCGGCTTTGCCATAAAACCTGTTGCGCCAAGCGCACCGCCTTTTTCACATGTTTCCGGACTGACATCCGCAGTCAGGAAAATGACCGGAATATCCGTCCAGTCCGCATTGGCACGAATCTCCCGCATCACCTCAAAGCCATCCATTTCCGGCATCAGTATATCCAAAAGGATCAGATCCGGGATATTCTTTGAAAGATAGTTTAACGCCGTCTTTCCCGACGGCACCGGAATCACCTTGTATGCCGGTGATAAGATCTTCATCGCATTGTTCAGATTTAATTTGTCATCGTCTACAACCAGTATCGTCTTCATCCTCTGTCCCTCCTGTCATAACCCAGCTGTTCCGGATAGCTACTCATAAACTACAGCTTGAACCGGCAACCCACGCCTCAGATCAGGCTCTACAGCTTGAACCGGTAACCTACGCCCCAGATCGTTTCGATATACTGCGGCTTCGCCGTGTTGTACTCGATCTTTTCACGGATCTTTTTGATGTGCACGGTGACGGTCGCAATGTCTCCCTCCGGTTCCATTTCCCAAATTGTACTAAATAATTCCTCTTTTGAAAAGACCCGATTCGGATTTTCCGCAAGAAATGTCAGCAAGTCGAACTCTTTGGAGGTAAAGGGCTTTTCCTCGTCATTGACCCAGACACGGCGCGCCGTCTTGTCAATGCGGATGCCGCGGATCTTGATCTCATCATTTTTTGACTGATCTGCCGCGGTCAGCGTTTCATAGCGTGCCAGATGTGCCTTGACACGCGCCACCAGCTCGCTCGGCGAGAAGGGTTTTGTGATGTAATCATCCGCTCCAAGCCCCAATCCGCGGATTTTATCAATATCATCCTTCTTTGCTGACACCATGAGGATCGGAACATTTTTCTCACGACGGATCTCCCGGCATATTTCAAAGCCATCCATGTCCGGCAACATTAAATCCAGAATAAACATATCAAATTCTTCTTCCAGCGCCCGCTCCAGTCCCCGGCGACCATTTTCTTCGATCTGTACCTCAAAATTGCTCAGCTCCAGATAATCCTTCTCCAGCTCCGCAATCGAAGTCTCATCCTCAATAATCAGTATTTTCTTCATCTCAAGCCTCCTATTCATCAGTTCCTTCCACCGGTGTCTCCGCCACCTGATATTTACGGATCACAAAATACATGATCGTGCCAATTCCGGGCTTTGAAGTTGCCCATATTTTTCCGCCGTGATCTTCAATGATCTTTTTCACAATGGACAGCCCGATGCCGCTGCCGCCGGTCGCCGAGTTACGCGACGCATCTGCGCGGTAAAAGCGGTCGAAAATGTATGGCAGATCCTTTGCCGCGATGCCACGCCCGTTGTCCTCGATCTCAACCTGTATGAAATCTCCCACATCCTTGATCCGCATGTGGATCAGTCCCTGCGGTTTGTCCAGATACTTCAGCGTATTGCTGATAATGTTATTGATCACGCGTCCCAGCTGCTCCGGATCGGCAATGATCACGACATCGTCAGCCACATAATTCATATACTGGAGCAATACATTTTTGGACTCCAGCTCTATGGACAGATCCTCCACACAATCCCTGAAATAGTCTGCCACATTGATCTTGTTAAAGTTGTACGGGATGCGGTTTGTGTTGATCTGCGAATATAGCGTCAGCTCATTGACCAGACGTGTCATCTCGTTTGTCTTGTTGTAGATGGTCTTGATATAGTGGTCCATCTTTTCCGGCGTGTCTGCAACTCCATCAATAATGCCCTCCACATAACCGCGAATTGCCGTCAACGGCGTTTTCAGATCATGCGAGATATTGCTGACAAGCTCTCGACTCTGTTTTTCGTTATTTAAGCGCTCCTCCGAATAATCCTTCAGCCGCTTTCGCATCTCCTCAAAGTTCTGACAGAGTTCTCCGATCTCATCATTCGTCTCCGCCTCTATCGTAAAGTCCAGATTGTCCTCCATGATGTTTTTCGTCGCGATCTGCAGCTTTCGGATCGGGTTGATCATTCCGCTGTAGATCCAGATCGCCATCATACTGGCTGTAAAGATCAGGATCAGCACCACAGAAACGACCATGTCAATGATCATCTTTTTCATCTCCGGGATCATTTCGCGCACATTACTGATAATGAACGCGCTGCCTTCCGTCCCGTCGGAAAAGAGAAAATCCACCTGCTTGATCAGCGCATGGTCTGCATTATCCACATAGACGCCCAGATCCCGCTCGCTGCTCTCTCCCACATACTCCGGAAGATACGCCGGAACCGTGTAGCCCTTATCACCTCCGAGGAAATAGATATCATCACCCTTGCGCACCAGAAGGTAGGAATTCTTGTCCGCCAGGACCGCATCAACCTCCTTGAGGTAAGTCACGTCCTCCAGCTGCTCCGGGTTGGTGTCTGCCAGCTCCAGAAGTGTCTCAAAATTCTCCTCTGTATAACGGTTTAACAGCTGTACCGTATTCAAAAGATAGGTGTAATCCGTTGCTTCTATCCCGTAATTTTCCTGCAGCTCCTTCATCTGTATGTGACGAAAGCTGTAAAATGCGACCCCCACAAGCACGATCGGCACAAAAATGATCGTACAAAAAGCAATCAAAAGTCTTGTTCGTTGTTTCATCTCCCGGTTACTCCGTCAAAAAATAGGATTGGCAGCCTGTGCCAATCCTATTATATCATGATTTCGCGTAAACATTTCTTAAAATTTTATAAATAAGCCTTTAATGCATCCACCTTGTCAAGTGCCTCCCACGGCAGATCCAGATCGGTTCTTCCGAAATGTCCGTAAGCAGCCGTCTGCTTGTAGATCGGTCTGCGCAGATCCAGCATCTTGATGATGCCTGCGGGACGCAGATCAAAGTTCTCACGCACGATCTCAACCAGCCTGTCATCTGAGAGCTTTCCTGTGCCGAATGTATCTACCATAACGGAAGTAGGCTGTGCGACACCGATCGCATAGGATAACTGGATCTCACACTTGTCAGCCAGTCCGGCCGCAACCAGATTCTTTGCAACATAACGTGCTGCATACGCTGCGGAGCGGTCTACCTTCGTGCAGTCCTTTCCGGAAAATGCACCGCCGCCGTGGCGCGCATATCCGCCGTAGGTGTCAACGATGATCTTTCGTCCGGTGAGACCGGCATCTCCGTGCGGTCCGCCGATCACAAAACGTCCGGTCGGATTGATAAAGAACTTGGTCTTCTCATCAATCAGCTCTGTCGGAAGGATCGGGTCAAACACATACTTTTTAATATCCTCATGGATCTGCTCCTGTGTCACATCATCGTCATGCTGCGTAGACAGTACGACTGCCTCCAGACGCTTGGGCTTTCCATTCTCATCATATTCTACGGAAACCTGTGTTTTTCCGTCAGGACGTAAATACTTCAAGGTGCCGTCCTTACGCACATTTGTGAGCTGAAGCGCCAGCTTGTGAGCCAGGGAGATAGGATACGGCATATATTCCTCCGTTTCGTTCGTTGCATAACCGAACATCATTCCCTGATCACCTGCTCCGGTATCAAGGTCGTCCGTCAGGTCTCCCTTCTTTGCCTCCAGCGCCTTATCGACACCCATCGCGATATCGGCAGACTGCTGGTCAAGCGCAACCATGACTGCACAGGTATTACCGTCAAATCCGGTCTTTGCATCGTTGTATCCGATCTCGTTCACCGTCTGGCGAACGATGGAAGGGATATCAAGATGTGCCTTTGTCGTGATCTCACCGGTCACAAGCACAAAACCGGTACAGCATGCAGTCTCACATGCTACGCGGCTCATCGGGTCCTGTGCCATGCACGCATCCAGAATCGCATCAGAGACTGCATCGCACACCTTATCGGGATGTCCCTCAGTCACTGATTCGGAAGTAAATAATAATTTTTCCATAATCTGTTTTCCTCCTTGGAATATTGAAATAAACATTAGTAAAAAGTAAACATACAATAAAAAATCCGCTCAAAAATAAGCGGATTGATTGCGGCATCAGATCCTCTTATTGTTCGATTACTCGCTCAGGTTGGCACCTTCCAATCATGGGGTTGCCGTGACTTCACAGATCCTATGTATCTCCATCACTCTGAATAAGGGATATTTCTTTGTATTGTTTGGTACTACCATACTCTATCTATCGGCATAAGTCAATACAAAATTATACTTATCACGGGTTGTTTTTGGAAAAAATACTTATTTTTATCCGCTTTTCTGCCGATAAGACAATAAAGAAGCCGCAAAAAGGCAAAAAAATGCAAAAAACAGTGACAAATCCATCGGTTCGTGCTATGATATATGTATAAATGGATTTAGTATGCCCCTGCGCATTTGCGTATATTTCAAGGAAGAAAGGAGGGGACTCATATGGCAGGCAATGTCATGTCAGTTGCGTACAGTCAGCTGAATGCGATGTACGGCATCTCAATGGGTACGAGCAATAAGTATGATTCGCACAAAAAGAGCGAGCTGCGATCAACTTATAACAGTATCGTAAAGTCAAATAAAGAATCCCCTCTGTACAAGATCAGCGAGGGGGCAAATGTCAAAAGATTCGCGATTGATATCAAGGAACAGGCCCACACCATCAAAAATGTAGTAGCTTCGTTGTCTGAAAACGGCGAGGGTATTGAGAGTGCGTTCGAAAAACGGATCGCCACGAGCAACGATCCGGATGTCGTGACGGCAGAGTACGTCGGCAGCGACGACAGCGTGATCTCACCGCAGAATGCAGGTTTTTCGCTGGAAGTTCAGCAGCTCGCAACGCCGCAGATCAATACCGGTCATTTTTTGCGCCGCGCCGGCCACGATTTCAAACCCGGCAGCTATGGTTTTGACCTGAATACCAACACGACCTCTTATGAATTCCAGTTTAACGTAAATGATGACGACACGAATGAAGAAGTCTTAAACAAGCTGCGCAAGCTGATCAACAACGCAAACATCGGTCTGCAGGCCGAGCTCATCTCAGACGAACGCGGTACGAGCAAAGCGCTTCAGATCGAATCGCGCCAGACAGGGCTCAGTGACGGCGAAAGCCGCCTGTTCGATATCATCCCTCACGGCAGCAAAGGCTCACAGGACGCCATGAAGCTGCTCGGCATAGACACGATTTCTTCACCCGCGGAGAATTCCTCGTTCCTGTTGAACGGCACAAGACATTCATCTTACTCTAATACATTCACGGTAAACAATATGTTCTCCGTGACATTAAACGGTGTCAGCCAGCCCGGTCACGCGGTTTCTGTCGGCTTTAAGCCCAGCGCAGATGCGGTGGCAGACAATATTGAGACACTTGTAGCTTCCTACAACGGCATCGTCAACACCGCAAACAAATATGCAGATGCACAGGAGTCCAGCGGAAATCTGCTGCGCGACGTGAGCAAGATAGCAGAGCAGTTTTCCACCGATTTTTCCGAAATCGGCCTGACCGTCGAAGAGGACAGCAGCCTCTCCGTCGACCGCCAGACTCTGACCGACGCTATCAGCAACGGCGATGTATCACGCACCTTTGATGTGCTGAACAAATTTCGCGATGCACTTGGAAGAAAGGCAGATCAGGCATCCATCAATCCGATGAACTATGTGAGCAAGGTCATCGTTGCATACAAGCATCCGAATCCGGATAAAAACTTTGCTACACCATATATCAGCAGCATGTATTCCGGAATGATGGTGGATCGGTTTTGTTAGAAAAATGGCATATGATAAGAAGAAAATGGAGTGGATAAGCTTACGCTTCCACTCCTTATTTTTTATTCCAATCCCTTATTTATATTGATATTTCTAATCTTTTCTCTCTCAGATACTGACTCACTTTGTATTCCGGCACACCGGTTGCTGCAGCGATCTCATATTTGGTTGCCGGACCATTCGCATCGAGATATAAACATACTTTTCCAAAATCATCATAGGAATCTTTCTTACACCTTTCACAGGTGTATCTTCCACGGCCTTTATGGATAACCGGTCCACCACAATAATCACAACAGACCCTCTCTTTTCTTAATAACTTCTCTAATCCGTTGACATCATTTTTCTTTCCCTGAAACGCCGGTACTTTCATGCCCTTCACCGGATCCAACCTGCTTCTATTCGCATCTGTGCATTTCGTTAATCTAGTATATTTTCTTTCATACTCCTGCATAATTAACTCCTTTAGACTATATTCCTCTATCGTTACCGAAATGACCTTTGTGCTATACCCGGCTCACTGCTTACGCTCTTTTCGCATACTTTTATTTGCTTATCTATTCCGGATTTGCATTTGACATCAACGAATACAAAACATCCATACTCATCATTTTATCATCAATATAGAAATCTGCATCCGGTTTACCAAACATCAACCGATGATGTTTCACTCCCCAATCCTTCAATTGTTTGTTCGTCACTTCCGTCCAATCTATACCTGTTTTATAACCTCTGGCCGTGAAAAGAACAATCTCATTCCCATTATCAAAGAGTTTATTGATCACCTCAATCATAGGCAAATTGGGGTTGGCATCGCCATAATTAAGGCCCGCATTCTTTTGCGCGATTACACCATCTATATCAAAGACAAATTTCTTTCCGGTACAATTTGCCATAAGAATCGCTTGCTCTGCCTGAATGAACTCATCCTCAGTATCAATATCAAAATTATGCGACATTTTGTAACCCAATATTTTATCTCCGGACATAGAATGTTTCTTTAAAACAGTCGAAGCCCTGAACACATCAATACATGCATTTTGATAATAGATCTTTGGCAGTTGCTGTCTTGGCATATTATAAGCTTCAGGAATATCGCTCAGCAGGGGAGTTATCACTCCATCCTTTTCACGCCACATTTTGTATGCAATTTCCTTAGCAGGCGCAATGCATCGTACAGAGTCCGCGTCCTCATCAGTCATCAGCATATTTACCATAGCATCTATGTCCGTTGTATTTCGAATCGGATAAGTCGGCCGAAGCTGCACAACAATGTCCGGTACATACCCTTCCTTTTCCTTCAAATAGCTCAATGCGTGGAAAAACACATCATAGTCCAGTGCTGTATCTGTCGCGTATTCAGCCGGTCTTAAAAAAGGAACCTCGCAACCGTATTCTTCTGCTATATCTGCATATTTTCTACTGTCCGTACTAATAATTGTCCTTGTAATCGTCTTTGATGACAACGCATGTCTTACCGAATATGCCAACATAGGTATTCCATTAATTGGGCGTATATTTTTATCCTTAACCGACTTCGAACCGCTTCTGGCCGGTATAATTGCTAACACTTCCATACCTCAAACACCTGCTATTCCTTACCAATTCTTGATGATTGTTTTTCTCTCAATCGGATCCATACCGGCAATGCGCGGATCCTCATAATATGAATCACTTTTAATATGAGTCGTTGAGATCTCTTCAAATACAGCTCCTCCCTTAGAAGAAAACGCGTGCGCTGTATTCCGCAGTACCGTCTGGCAGTCGCCGGGTTTCATAACCACTTTCTTTCCATCAAGCTCACATTCCAGATCTCCCCATAACAGCTGGAAGGTTTCTTCTTTTACCTTATGCGTATGCATCGGATGCTTTTGACCCGGTAACACAATCAGGAGCTTTTTGCAATATTCCCTATTTACAATGTTAATGATGATAACACCTGTCTGTCTGAAATGCTTCATTCCATAATGATGCGAAAGTTCCACCTCAAAGTTCTCTCCCAAAGCAATCCCAGCTTCATAGAGCATACCTTTCGCTTCGTGAATCACATCACGCACAAGACTCACATCGCTATATCTGCGTTTTTCGAAAACCGCCTCATTTTTCTTGTATGCCTTACTGGCAATCAAGCCATCGCAAAATTCGCCACTAGTCATTTGACCATCCGCACAAGGCATTGCAAAATACACATTGTCAAACGATAATACTTCTCCCTGCTCTACATTTTCTTTTACGAAAACCCCTCGTGATAATGAGCGGAGCGAATCTATTTCTTCCTGGCTGATATATTTCTCATTATCTTTCTTTAAACCACAGATCTTCTTTGCAGTAAGTAATGATTCTACCCATTTTTCTGCCTGATCCGGATTCATGGAATACGCATTCAGTTTTATCGTTTCTGTCGGAAGCCCCACATGTCTTTCAAAAATAGTAGCTCCTTTTGCTACTGCAAGCATAGGAACCGTATTATCATCCGGATCCTCATGTCCCGAATAGCCAATCTCTACATTATGGTAACGCTTCTTCATTTTATCGATAAAATCCAACTGGAGATGTTCAAAAGGTGCAGGGTATTCTGCTACGCAATGCAAAAATGCAAACTCACAGTTCCTATGAGTAAGAAAATTATAGATTTTATCAATATCCGAAATACTTTTTCCACCGGTAGATACTATCATCGGCTTTCCGGTCTTCGCAATCTTTTCCAAAAGAGGCCAATCCATCGCACTGCAGCTTGCTACTTTTATGATGTCCAGTCCCTGATCCATACACCATTCCACGCCGTCTTCGTCAAAAGGCGTACTCATTGCCACAAGTCCATTTTCCCTTATCGCATCCACAAGAACGCAAAAATCCTCATATCGCAACCTGGTACTTTCAAATCGTGGAATATGTTTAACATCATTCCTGCCTTTATAATCCGGATGTATAAACGTATCCAGATTTCTGTACTGCAGCTTCACCGCAGCGTGAATATTATGTTTGCGGGCAATCCTGCCTATACTGTTTATAATGTTAATTCCGTGTTCGACGCTTCCCTGATGGCTGTTTGCCATCTCAAAAATAATCAAATTATCAAATATACTCATACCCTGTCCTCCCATCTCAAATATAAACAAACCTATTACTGACTATCAAGTCTTTTTACACCAACTAATGTACCATTGCAAACGCAGATTCTGCCTCCTGCTTTAAAAGTGCTGCACATTCCCCCAGCAACTCGCTATACAAAACACCTTTTCTGCCCATTTCCGCTATCTCGGTACTTACATCGTCGCCTTCGTAAAAGAATTCACTGCGAAGCACATAATCTGCCACTGCCATTGTCATATCGATCAGCTGATACTCCGGCATTGACATGATCTTCTTTGTCAGTTTCTTTGTCTTCTTTAACTGTTTCAGGCAGCCATCTTTTACGGCATTACCGGTTTTTCCCATTTTTTCAAGTTTTTTGTATGCTTTATTTAATTCTTGTGCCACCTGTACAATGGTTTCAAAATTATCCGGTATGGTGTGCAGGTATTCTACTGCTCTTTTCTTTTCCTCCTCATTAAGAGCGGATTGCATGCCATCAATTGCTGCGGCAAAGTCAAAGCTTTCTATATCTTTGCATTCCTCGGCAAGAGTCTCTTCTAACGATTGAATTTCCGTCCCCTCAATATATGCCCCTCCTTCGGTAGCATTGATCACCCGAAAATCTTTAATATGTTCCTTGGCACCTTTGATATAATCATCAAACCAGCCAATGTACATCTTAAAGTCTCCGCGTGTAGGAACTTTATCTTGATAATTGCCTTTTACCATCAACATGTTCTTCGTATCCTGTTCGGGCATTTTCTCTTTATAACTACCATCCGCATGCGATTTATTATCTGTAAATGCCAGATCCTGACCTACCAGAATAATCGTTTTAAATCCTGCTTTATAAAGAATGGAAAAAGCCACACATGCAACCGAGCCTCCCATGGCAACATACGGAAATTCTTCTTTGTTCAGATCATATATTTTACCAGCAATGGCATATCCATCTTCAAAAAATATTTTTTTACCTTTTTGGTGCTCTACAATTGCATTTAATGCAACAGACGGTGCTATCACAGGAATATCTTCACTTCCATCTATCTCAACCAGGTCTAATGGCTTTTTTGCATCAATGGTGCAAAATGCATCGGGAATAATTCCCGCTCTTATCAAAGGTTTAAGCGCCGTATCTACTGCCAGAATAAACAACTTATTCTTTGCTTTTTTCAACATTTCTATGTTTTTATTCAGAGAAGGGCCTGCTGAAACAAGAATTGCCGCCCGATCACGTGGCAACACCTCCGCCAAACCTTTTGTGTGATATCCCTCACAAATATATTTCATGTTATTTAATATATTGATCGGAACCCCCGATGCTAACTTCACGCCTGTTCGGTAATTTACCATCATCATTTGTACTCGTTTCTGCAACGGCTTTATATACTTTAATAATTCTTCTAAAAAGAGTTGTTTGTAATTTGGATGGATGCTTTCTTTCAAAAACTCTATATTCTCAATGACGAGAATTTTATTCATTACCGCCTCAAATTCAGTCCCATTGATCCCTTCTACAATAAAAGCAATCGGGCGGTTTTCTATTTCCTTCGAGAGATCAATTTCTTCCAGCATAGTCAAAAAAATCGAAACGGACGGCTCACAAACAACAACATTTACGGATTCGTCCGTATTCCGGATCAGTTTCTTTAAATAAGCACCACTCCCGACTCCAAACAAATAGACAGGGGCCTGCTTATTTACTTTCCCCAAGCTTTCCAGCCATATATCTATCGGCTCTGTTGCGTTTCTTTTACCTCCCAGATATAACTTTCTTCCGTCTTTACAAACACGAAAAATCTTTTCACCATCCCAAGAATCTTCTACGGTAATCTCAATCGTATCTCTTTCAAATGCTTCCTTTCGGATCAGTTCTGCAAAGACCGGATACCATTTCTCCATCGCAGACAAATTTTTTTCCATGATCTCAGTACTCATTCTCCCCGCTCCTCTGCATCATCTTCTATATAAATATCCAATAATTCTCTTAATCCATAATCCAGTGTATCCAGCATGAACACCAAATCTTCCAACTCTAATGCTTCTACATAATCTTTCAAAACCTGCACCACATAATTTTGCAGTTCTGCATACTCTTCCTCTTCCATTCCGAACATATTACCCTGTAAAAAGAAGCCACAAAATTCCTGTATTTCTCCTGACAGTTTTCTGGCGCTCTCTATGACATTCTCATCCTTATAGTAGTGGTACCCACCGCAAATCTGGTCTATTTTCTGTCTCAATCCTTTTGCCAACTCTTCCATGTATGCCCCTCACAAATTTCTTTCTAATGTAAAAACAGAGGGACGGAGATCCGTCCCTCTGTAAGCCAATCATTCCCTCGAGAACTGTCTGCCGCCTCTTACTGTAATAAGGATAATACACCCTGAGTTGACTGATTACCCTGTGCCAGCATAGACTGACCAGCCTGTGCAAGAATATTATTCTTGCTGTAATTAACCATCTCAGAAGCCATATCTGTATCACGGATACGAGACTCTGCTGACTGTGTATTCTCTGATACATTGTCAAGGTTTGCGATCGTATGCTCTAATCTGTTCTGGATAGCACCAAGTGCAGATCTCTGTGAAGATACACGGTTGATAGCACCCTGAATTGCTGTGATAGAATCATTAGCAGCCTCGTAGTTGTCTACACATGCATTTCCGGTCTTGGTGTATCCGGATAATGCCGTAGCGCTTGCTACACTGGTGTCAAAGTAAGTGGTAAAGTTCTTGTTCAGCTCAGCCTCCATCTCTTTCTTTGCCACTGAGACATCATACGCCACTGCAAGTGATACCTTACTGAATACTTTTCCGTCTCCCAACGCCTTATAAGTTCCATCTGCCTGTGCTACATAATTAGCAGAAGTGTACTTAGCTGAGATTGCGCTTTTAAATGCATCAATAGCAGCTGTACGATTTGATGCCGTTGTCTTTGATGCAACATATGCATAACTCATGCCATTGTATTTAACTGCATTAATGGCTACACCCTTCTGCGGATCATTGGTCACGTTGGCTGTAATGTCTTTCAGTCCTAAAGACTTTGCATTCATGCTGTCGATCGTTACAGAAATCTTCTGGTTTGCATTCGCTCCAACCTGAAGGTTCTTGTCCTTGAAAGATCCGTCTAACAGGTTCTGCTTATTGAACTGGGTTGTCTCAGAAATTCTGTCCAGCTCGTCTGTCAGAGCGTTCAACTCCTGATTGATCGCATCACGGTCAATGCTCTCGTTCGTATCATTTGCGCCCTGTACTGCCAGCTCGTTCATACGCTGTAAGATAGAGTGAGCCTCATTCAGAGCACCCTCAGCGGTCTGGATCAGAGATACGCCATCCTGTGCATTGGTGGAAGCCTTGTTCAGTCCGCGGATCTGACTTCTCATCTTCTCGGAAATCTTTAATCCTGCTGCGTCATCGCCTGCACGATTGATTCTGTAACCGGAAGATAACTTCTCAGATGACTTTGCCTGTGCGCTAGTTGTGATACCTAACTGTCTGTTAGAGTTCATTGCCGTAAGATTGTGCTGTACTACCATTGCCATAATTCATTCCTCCTTGAATTTAATGCATCTTCCTTGATGCATGTGTTTTGTTTTGTCTGTTCCGATCCCTAGGTTAACCGAAACCCGACGGTTGCAACTTTTTGTTTTTATGTTGCTTTGTTTGTTTACACTTTATATATCGGTACGAGTTTCTGATACTTTAGTGTTTTTTTAATATTTTTTTATTTATTTTCATGACTACTTTCCGGCCCTTTCAATGCACTCAGACGCTGATATCCATTCCACATTTCTTGTGCGCATCGCTTGATCACCCCCATTACCATTACTTGCGAATAACTTGACAACGGGAATTCGTCCTTTGCCTGCATGCTGGCAGTCACAAATTTATCTACAACATCTGGGAAAGTCTCTAACTTATAATGACGATCTCTGGCCAATCCCAATACCCATGACAGTTTTCCTATGATCTCCAGAAGTCCTGCCTCAGCCAGTTCCAGATCATCTCCTGCCAATATATGCAAGAATTCTATCTGTCCTTGAAACTGAATAAAGCGCTCCTCGTATCTGGCATAATGCGGCAACTGCGTTTCTGCATCCAGCACATCATCCAGCTTAAGCAGTCCCATGCTCTGATATACTTCCCACTCTTTTTCCAACACAGAATCCGTTTCTACAAACAGCTGTACCGGTTCTCTGATACAATCACCCTTCAAGCTTAATAACGTACACCAGCAATCATGCGGGTATCGTCGATAATAATCATTTTCCATGAACTGTTTCAATTCCAGAAAATGCTGTTCCAAAAAAACATCTCTCCGTACGATCATTCCACTCAGATAATTTTGCTTCAGAAAGACCTGTCGGAATGCCTCCACCCCTGCTCTTCTGACCTCCCTCTCGCTGATCTCACTATAAAAATTACCGCCCTTTGCACGAATAAATACAGCTTCCGGAAAATCCACTAACAGTCTTAGATAATGCTCCAACGCATCCAGACAAACATCGTCTTCATCCGCTATTAGCAACACATATCTTCCATGTGCCATCTCTACCGTGTAATGCCAATTTTCTTCTGCTTTAAGTCCTCTGCCATGATCATAATAATTGATTCTGGCATCCTCGATCATACTGACCTGCGAATATTCCTCCTCATAAAGCAATGTACCATTTTTGGAAACAGCGATCTCAATCTCTGCATCAAATGATGTTTTACACAAATGTTCCAGCCGCTTTAATAATATATTTCCTCGCGCATGCGTAGGTATACCGATCGTCAGCAATACGTTATCTGTATTTCTTCCTTCGGGAGTAAGACGATACCGGTGTTCTTCTGCCGTTATCTCCAACAATGCATTCTTTTCTTCCTCTACCCCTACCACTGCATGCGGAAGATATACAGATGTATTCTGATGGAAAAAGTCCTGAAATGCTTCCCTGCCTGGAAACACCATTATATTTTTCGCATATGCCTTTAATTCCGGGATTTTGAAAAACGAACCCATGCGCTGTATATCATGGGTGACAACATAGATCTTCCGCTCTTTTGCCTCTGTCAGGATCGTCTGATAATCATTCCAGTTCCAGTCCATTTCCAATGCACATGCACTATATTCCATTTGTTCCAATACCCGCACCGACACATTTTCAAATTCAAGAACGGAAAATACTCCCCTGAAAATTCCCGCTTCTTTATCGAAAATATAGTATTCACCTTCTCTATAGGGAATAAAATCGAGTATACACTGCTCATACGAAATACCGGCCTGTGTTTGAAACTGCTTAAAAGTCTGTTCAAACTCAGCTGCATTTCCCGAAACGTAACAATTATATATATTTTCCAGAATCCAGTCCGGCTCTATGCCTTTGCTATATGATAAAACAAATGCCTCTAATGCCTCATCATACTTCTCTTCCTCAAATCGCTTGCAAGCATACTCTATCAATTCTGTTCCATTCAATCCCATAGATCTCCTCCCGTTATACTAACGCCTCATACTGTTCAATCTGCTCCAGACACATTTCATAGACATTTTTTGTATCCCGATTTTTATACCAATCGACCGTCCATTTAATTGCATCCTCCACACACAGCCTTGGTTTCCACCCTAATATCTTTTCGGCCTTCTCAATATTAAGTACCAGCTTACCGGCCTCATGTGGCGCATCTTCTTCAGATGCGTCTACCAGAACACCCTTTCCATACTGCTCCACGACTTGTTCAGCAACACTCCACACATTCCAGATGGAATCCTCTCGCGGTCCAAAATTCCATCCTCCGGAAAATTCTTGCGGATTTTCCGCCAGACGTTCTGCAAGAAGAATATAACCTCCTAACGGTTCCAGAACATGCTGCCATGGTCTGACCGCATGTCGGTTCCGAATCGTAATATCTGCATTTTTTTCGATGCAACGAATGCAATCCGGAAGGATACGATGATCTGCCCAGTCTCCTCCACCAATGACATTTCCTGCTCTTACCGATGCAATCGCTTTCCTATGTATATCATACTTTTCAAGCGGGAAAAATGAATTTCGATAGGACTCAATCATTATTTCATCACATGCTTTACTTGCACTATAAGGATCAAATCCTCCAAATGGGTCTGTTTCTACATATCCTCGCATCGTGTCCTTATTTGCATAACATTTATCTGTTGTAATGCATATACAGATACCCGTTTCCACACATCCTCGCACACATTCCAACACATTTAACGTACCCATAACGTTGATTTCATAGGTGTCATACGGTTTTTCATAGGATGTCAGCACTAACGGTTGTGCCGCCAGATGAAATACAATTTCAGGCTTATATTCCTTAAATGCTTTTTCGAGCATTCTCCTGTCACGAATATCTCCCCGAATATCAACAATTTTCTCTCCTACGTGCCCCAGCACATAATTATCCTGTTCTGTATGAGGATCCAGTGCATACCCGATGACCTTTGCCCCCAATGATAAAAGCCAGATGCAAAGCCATGAGCCCTTAAATCCTGTATGTCCTGTTACAAGCACCGTTTTATTCTTCCAAAAATTCTTATCCGGCATATATCTTTCTCCATATAATGTTTCTTTATGAATTTAATCCCAAGTCTTCCATTTTGCATTTCCGCTCTGCCAGAGCGTTTCCAGATAATTTTTGTCTCGCATTGTATCCATAGGAGACCAAAACCCCGCATGCTTGTATGCGGCCATCTGCCCATCCCGGGCCAGCCGCTCATACGGTCCCTGCTCCAACATCTCACTGCCATCACCAAGATAATCAAATACTTCTTTATTAAAAACGGCAAATCCGGCATTTACCCAAGCGCGGTCATCCACACTCTTCTCCCTAAAAGAACGCACGCTCTCTGCTTTTTCATCCATCTGCAACACGCCAAATCTTCCTGCTGGTTTCGTTGTTGTGATTGTCGACACCTTACCCTGGCTTTTATGAAAATCCACAAGTGCCGTGATATCCACATCTGCCACGCCATCTCCATAGGTCATCATAAAAGATTCCTCTCCAACATACTTTTGAATCTGTTTAATACGACCAGATGTACTCGTATGCAATCCGGTATTCACGAGCGTTACCCTCCACGGTTCCGCGATTGTTTCATGAACAGTGAGATCATTATTTGCCAAATCGATCGTAATATCTGACTGATACATGTAATAATCCAAAAAATATTCTTTAATTACATGCCCTTTATATCCACAGCAAATAATAAAATCATTATAACCATAACTGGAATAGATTTTCATAATATGCCATAAGATCGGATGATCACCTATCTCAACCATAGGTTTCGGTTTTAAATAGGACTCCTCTGAAATACGTGTTCCCATACCGCCTGCAAGAATTACTACCTTCATCTTATCGCCGCTCCTCTATGAAATGCAGAATTGTATCTGCCATATAGTTCATTTTTTCCTCTGTCATTTCCGGATATACTCCGATCCAAAATGTTTGATTCATGATCCGGTCCGTATTTTCCAGATCACCAACCACTCGATACACTGTCGGATCTCCCCTAAACTCATCAAAGCACGGATGCTTGATCAAGTTTCCTGCAAATAAGTTTCTTGTCTGAATGTTATGATCTTCCAGATACATCACCAATTCGTCTCTGGTAAAACCGGCCCGATCTGACACTGTGATCACATAGCCGAACCAGCTTGGTGCAGAGCCGCTTGATGGCACTGGCAAAATCAATTCAGGCTTTGCCAAAGAAAGTTTTTCATTCAAAAGTTTCCAATGCACCCTGCGTAATTCAGTAAAATCATCCAGTTTCTCTATCTGTGCACAGCCGATTGCCGCCTGCATATCCGTTGCTTTCAGATTGTAGCCCATATGAGAATACACATACTTATGGTCATAGCCTTTCGGCAACTCACCAAACTGCCGTTCATACCGATGCCCGCATCTTCCATCCTGTCCAGGGTCACAATAGCAGTCCCTTCCCCAGTCACGAAGAGAATTGACGATCCGGTACAGCTCTAAACTATTGGTATAAACTGCGCCGCCTTCGCCCATTGTGATATGATGCGGCGGATAGAAGCTGGATGTTCCGATATCACCAATAGTACCTGTCTTATATGATTTTCCGTTATAAGTATATTCCGACCCTAATGCATCACAATTGTCTTCAATCAGCCACAAACCGTACTTCTTACAAAAATCTTTTACTGCCTGTATATCAAATGGATTTCCCAATGTATGGGCGATCATGACCGCTTTCGTTTTCTCGCTGTAAGCAGCCTCCAACTGATCAATCGCAATATTATATTCCGGAATGGTCACATCCACAAATACAGGAATTGCTCCGTACTGAATGATCGGCGCTACTGTTGTTGGGAAAGCAGCTGCAACCGTGATCACTTCATCACCTTTTTTTATCCTTCTCTCGCCCAGTTTATAAGAAGTAAGTGCCATAAACGCAAGCAGATTTGCTGAAGATCCCGAATTTACCACCGAGCAGTAGGTAACATCCAGATACTCACTCAACTTTTTCTCAAATTTCTTTGTATATCTCCCGGCAGTCAACCAAAAATCCAGAGAAGAATCAACTAAATTTACCAATTCATTTTCATCAAAGCACCGACCTGCGTAATTGATCCGGTCACCCGGTACAAATTGCTTTTGTTTTTCTTTCCCAAAACTTTCCGCATAATACTGTTTTGTCAGATCCAGTATCTGATCTCTTAGTTCCTCTTGCCTGCTCATCTTTTTCTCTGCTCCTTACTGCGTATCACTTTCTATACCTTCTTCTGTCAAAATGACACTTTCTATCTGAGGAAATTTTTTCTTCATGATCTGTTTTACTTCATGCGAATAGCCTGCTGCCATAATGATCACCATCTGCACTTCATTTCTTGTCAAGCGCTCCGGATCCACGATCGGTATATGGGTTGCCGGCGTGTACTTATCCTGTTTAAAGTTTGCTGAATCTATGACAAACTCTATTTTATCCGCCATATTCAAGAGCGCGAGATTTGCTAATGCCTGATGCCCGGCTCCCCATATGGCAACTTTCTTCCCAGCACTCTTCTGCTCCTGTAGAAACTCATCCATTTGTGTTTTTAATTTATCATGACTTTCTAAAAAACGAGATACATCTATCAGTTTACGCTTTCTAACTACTGCTGATAAAATATAACCATACCAGATATTTTCACAAGAGATGACTTCAAAACCGTTTTGTTCCAACAACCCCCACAATGTCTCCTTTGTAAAATAAGACAAGTGATCTTGTATAAATTCCGAATATAATGCCTTTTCCAACATCATATCGAAATTGGGTACTTCAATCAGTCCCACAGCCCCATCTGCCAGATTCGCTGCAATACCCTTCAAAAACATTCCCGGTTCCGGTATATGCTCCAGAAAGTTCATACAATAAAAACCGTCATAAGGTGCTCCTGGAATCCTTACATTTTCATCTTCAACGAAATACTTAATAATATGGTGTCCCTGTTCTCTTCCCTTTTCAACAGAATCACTCATATGCTCTATCCCACTTACCTGTGCGCCTGTCGTCTCCATCATAGCCATGTATTCACCAACACCACAGCCAATCTCGATCACCTTTTTGCCATTTAAATGATAATCCTCTACCCACTCCTGATACTGTTTTTCTCGAAAAACTCTCATTTCTTCAGATGCACCTGTAGCCCTTATCACATCCCTATAATAGGGTACCGGCTCACCTGATGCCTGAATCAATCCACAATACGGACACTGATAAAGGGTAATATCCACTCCTTTTTCCGCTTTCACTTCTGTCTCACCAGGAAAAAACTGTGCACTCTTAGGCATATTTTTATAAGTAAGCAGTACCTTATCCGGAATCGTACTTTTACAGCCCCGACAGATTATTCTCATTCTCTATCTCCCTTTTTATCTCCTGGATTCCTTTTTCAAATGTAACCAATGGCTCAAATCCTGTGGCTTCTTTTAGCTTTGTAATATCTGCACCCAAAAACATCACTTGATTTTCACTATAGTCAAGTTCACCCAATCGCGGAATCCTCTTCGGCGCAACCACACGATATAGGGTTTCAATATATTCTCGCAACGGATGTGTGTTTCCATTCGCCACATGATATACTTCGCCATCCTTTCCGTATTCCGCTAAAAGTGCCAAGGCTCTCGCAGCGTCATAAGAATATAAGTAATCCCATTCCTGTTCACCTTTGGTGTAAGGAAGGGTTGCTCCTTTCAGAAGTCCGCGAACACTTGTGTCTATCAAACTCTCTGTCGCATCACATGGTCCATAAACACTAAATAATATCGGCCATATATGCCTAATGCCATATTCCTTGCACAAGATACGAGTCATCCCTTCCGCACAAAGCTTCGCCATACCATAACCGTTTTCCGGATTTTTTGTCATGTTTTCTCTGATAAGAACCCCTTTTCTTCCATATTCAGCCTGAGATCCGGTCATGATAAATGTCGAACATTTCAGCTGATGGCAAAGCTCCACCGCATCCAATGCATATGTAACATTTTGATTCTGCAATTTAAAATTGTTTCGATTTCCTACTTTCTGTTTTCCTGTAGAACCATCCCATGCCAAATGAAAAAACACATCGTATTCTCTATCCGATATCATTCTCCCAACCTGTCCATAGTCCTCCATCCCACATTCCACAATACGAAGAAGAGGATGTCTCTCCGGAAGAAATCTTCTACGAAAAGATTCCGGACGAACCAATGACGTCACCTCTATATTCTGTTGTAAAAGATACTTTACCAAGGCGTTCCCGGTTACACCGGTGCCGCCCGTCACGATTGCATGTTTCATCATTAGTTTTTCTCTACATACGCATACATTTTATTTTCTCGCTGTTCAATCACATAATTTGGATTATATTTTAAAATAATATTTTTCATCACTTCCGGATCATCCGGCAAATGGTAGGTACATAACGAAAGTTTCGGTGCATACTTTTTCAATATTTCTTTTGCACCTTCCAGCATATACCGTTCTGCGCCTTCAATATCTGCTTTAATAAAATCAACACGTTCAATATGATGTTGATGAACAAAGCTATCCAATGTAACCGTTTTTACTGTTATTGTTTCATATGAGCAATTTCGTTCTATTCTCTGGGCAAACAAAGTATTTTCTCCTGCATCCATATTATCACCAGACAAATCATTAACAGCAAAGTCACACTCCCCATCTTTATCTAAGACGGCAGCTTCTATAACTTCAATATTATTATATAAGCTCGCATTCTTCCTTAAATATCTTGCAATTTGAGGTGTTTATAGTGGCTCAGTTGTCAAGACAAAAATCTAAGATTTTTATAATGAACTGATAT
>JBJEML010000092.1:0-40645 GCA_051879675.1 Lachnospiraceae bacterium
TGGCAGCATATATTGAATCCAACGATGTAACAGAAGAAAAGAAACAGTTTATTGCGGTAAAGCTCAGTAGTGAGATTTACGGTATTGATATTGGATATGTGGATACGATCGTTCGTATGCAGAAGATCACCCGTGTGCCGAAGGCACAGAGCTATTTTAAAGGTGTCATCAATCTTCGCGGTGAGATCGTGCCCGTTATGAGCATCCGATTGAAAATGGGCTTTGAGGATGATGTGTTTACGAATGCCAGCCGGATCATTATTTTAAAGATTGAGGATCAGGGTAAGCTGGGCGTGATCGTTGACGAGGTGAAAGAGGTGGTGAATCTCGGGGAAGATGAGATCGACAAACCCAGTCATGATGCAAAGGAGAATAAACATTCATTTATCAATGGTATCGGCAAAAACGGCGACGAGCTGATCTCGTTGTTCGATATCAATGCGATGACCGAAGAAAATTAAAAATTGAAAGAACAATAGATTGCCTGTTTTCAGACAATCTATTGTTGATTCGCTGAAAGGTAAAATTCTATGGGAAAATTTTCATTTGACAATGTAAACAGTATGTATATAGATATACTCAAGGAGCTGGGGAATATCGGTGCAGGAAATGCGACGACTGCGATCGCCACGATGCTTAATCTGACGATTGATATGAAGGTTCCGAATGTGGAATTGAAAGCAGTTGAGGATCTGGGCGGCGCAATCTGTCCGGAGGAAGAGACAATCGTAGGCATTTTTTTGGAGGTTCAGAATGATATTTCCGGAAGCATGATGTTTTTGATGCATCTGGACTCCGCACATTATCTGGTTGACCGTTTGATGGGAGGCATGGGTGGATTTGAATCCACAGGTGAGGGATTTTCCGAGATGGAATTATCGGCATTAAAAGAAATTGGAAATATCATTGCAGGGTCTTATCTGTCAGCGCTTTCAACCATGACAAATCTGATGATCACACCGTCTGTTCCCTATATTGCGGTGGACATGGCGGCTGCAATTCTCAGTGTGCCTGCAATCCAGTTTGGACAGTTCGGTGACAACGCCTTGTTGATCGAGACAGAGTTTGGCGATGATGTGATGATTGAAGGTTATTTCATTTTGTTGCCGGATGAGGATTCTTACGATAAGATTTTACAGTCACTTGGAATTTCACTCTAAAGAGGAAGTCAGGAAGGTACAATGGGAGTTGTGATTAAGGTAGGTATGGCAGATCTTAAAACGGGCAGGGATACGGATATCCTGACGACACTTGGACTAGGTTCCTGTATAGGGATCGCACTGTGGGATCCGACAACCAAAATCGGAGGTCTGGCCCATGTGATGTTGCCGGATAGTACGAAGATCAGAAATAATTCGAATATTGCAAAGTTTGCGGATACGGGTATTACGGAACTGGTCAGACAAATGGAAGAGCTGGGAGCGCCGAAGAGGCGACTGGTGGCAAAGATTGCAGGCGGTGCCCGGATGTTTGAGGTGTCCGGAACAACATCTGTAGGAAATATCGGAGAAAAAAATGCGATTGCCTCCAAACAGAAATTAAAGGAGCTTGGCATTCCCATTCTTGCTGAGGATACCGGCTTGAATTATGGACGTACGGTGGAACTGGATTGTTCCAATGGAGATTATGTGATCAAGGCAGTTGGCAAGCCGGTGAAAACGATCTGACAGAAGGTTTTACCGGATTATATTATGAATCTATATTCGGAGGGCTTTTATGAAGACAAAGCCAATTCCTGCAATTATCATGCTGACGGCAGGGTTTGTGACCTGTATCGTTGGCATCAGACAGCATTTTAGTTTTGGAACATATATAAAGACATTGTTTCTGGTTCTGGTCGGCTTCTATCTGCTGGGATGTATTGTAAAGCTAGTGATCGACAAAGGATTCCGGGTGATGGATGACCCCTTGTCGGAATATGAGGGACTTGAGATCGACGATGATCTCATGGATGATCTGGCAATGACAGATACAGAATATCAGGATGATTATCAGGACAATTAAGAAATTTAAATAGGAATTAAGAAACGGAATATTTGCAGATGAAAGCAGTATCAAAGGAACAGCTCTGGGAGCGATATCGCAGAACACAGACACCGGAGCTGCGGGAGCAGATTATAATCGAATATGCGCCGCTTGTAAAGCTGGTGGCAGGACGTCTCAACATGTATCTGGGGTATAATGTCGAGTATGAGGATCTGGTCAGCTATGGTATTTTCGGTCTGATCGATGCAATTGACAAATTCGATATGACGAAGGATGTGAAGTTTGAGACCTATGCTTCGCTGCGCATACGGGGCGCCATTCTGGATCAGATCCGTAAGATGGACTGGATTCCACGCACTGTCCGACAGAAGCAGAAGAAGATGGACGAGGCAATCAAGGCGATAGAGGCACGCACCGGCAGAGCAGCCAGTGATGAAGAGATCGCATCTGAACTTGGACTGAGCGAAGATGAACTTCTTGGGTGGCAGTCACAGCTCAAGGTGACCAATGTGGTGTCATTGAATGAGTATGTGGAGCAGGGTATTGAGCCGGTTATGGAGACGCGTGGCAATTCGCACTTTATCCAGCCCGAGGAAATGGTGGAACAAAACGAACTCAAAGAGATGCTGGAAAAGGCAATGGCGCAGCTCACGGAAAAAGAGTCAAAGGTAATTTTACTTTACTATTATGAAGAGATGACATTAAAGGAGATCAGCCGTGTGCTGGAGGTTTCTGAGTCCCGAATCTCACAGCTGCACACAAAAGCGTTGTCTAAGATGCAAAAGACAATGGGAAGCTATATGGGTATTTTAACAAAGATTTAGAGGTGATTTAATGTCTGTACGTCCGGTGGATTTTAATGGAATGATGCAAAATCAGCAGAATGTTTCCAATGTCAAGCACAGTGAGGATCAAAAGCCGATCCTTCAGCAACAGCAGGCTTTAGCAACGGTCTCAAAGCAGGAAGAGGCATCGGCAAGGCAGGTTGTCAACAAGGATGATCTGAACAGAGAAGAATATAAATTTGATGCAAGAGACGGCAGTAAAAACGAGTATCAGGATAACCGAAAGAAAAAGAAAGAAAAACAGAAGGAAAAAATGGAGGATGGTCATGTGCGCATCAAGGGAATGTCGGGTGGCTTTGACATGACGATCTGATGTTCGCAGAGGAAGACAGATGACAGCAATAGAGGTTGCATTACTACTGATTGGAGTTGTATTTATACTCGGTAGTTTTTTTATAATCGAAAAACTTTCGCCGACAGAGCTTTCACGTGTGGCGGAACTCAGTGAGGAAGAGCTGCGTATTGTGATGGATCGCGAGTTGGAGACTGCAGGTGCAAAAATTTCGGACATGGCAGATCAGGCAGTGGACCTCTCGATGAACCAGATCCAACGCAGGCTTGAGAAGGATACAAACGAAAAGATCATGGCGATCAGCGAGTATTCCGATTCAGTGATGGAAAAACTTCAAAAGATCAACAGTGAAGTGACCTTTCTCTACAGTATGCTCGGTGACAAGCATATGGAACTGAATGAAAGCATGGCGCAGCTGAAGGATCTGATTCTTGAGTGTCAGGAAATGCAGAATCAGACGGCAGCGGCACTGCAACTGTATCGGGAACAGCAGAGAAGTTCTTTGCAGGATATGGAAGCAGCAGAAACAGAATATGGTTCAGAGGAGACTGAACGGTCCAGACAGCCGGAGAACAGTGTGATCCTGCAGGACTCGGATTTTGGGGAAGCTGATGACGAGGAAAAAAGTACAAATGTCAGAGAGGCGATTCTGGAGCGATATCGTCTGGGTGAAGAACTGAAGGATATCGCCAGAGACTTAGGTCTGGGTTACGGGGAAGTAAAGCTGATCGTAGAACTGTACAAAGGGGAAGAAAATCTGTGAAATTAAAGTATTATCTGCGCGGCATCGGTATTGGTGTCATTGTGACAACCGTAATTCTGATGATCGCGTTTGCAGTCCACAGGGAACAACCGCTTACTGATGATGAGATCAGGGAACGTGCGTCTGAGCTTGGCATGGTCATGCCGCAGGATCTGCCGGCCAGCGATAAGCTCTCAGACACTGAGCCGTCGGTGCAGTCCGGCGACATGCAGCAGGAGATTGAGGATCTGCCGGAAGCGGATGGAAAAAGTAGTGCCGGTGCTTCTGATGGAAAAACAAAGAACGACGAAGATGACTCCGATACTTCTGTCAAGGAAAAAGAGGAAGACAAGACGCAATCGGAAATCATCGAACAGGCGGAAATTTCTATTGTCGGCGGTGAGTATTCCGACGATGTGTGTAAAAAGCTCAAAAAGGCGGGCATCATCGAAGATGCTGATGATTTTAACAAGTATCTGGCAGAGGGCGGTTACGATAATCTGATCCAGCCGGGCAACTATGTGATACCGCTGGATGCGGATTATGACTCGATCATAAAGCTGATAACAGAAAAAAAACGTTGAAAATGGTTTGTTTTTACAAAAAGCGCTTGCATTATGCAGGCGCTTGTGTTATATTTGATAAGCTTATGATTAACAAACACACAGGCGGATCACAGCTCTGGTGCCGAAAGGTGGAGCGGTGGCGGGAGGTCTGTGGAAGAACAAACCAAACGGAGGTAAAAAAATGAGCGTAATTACAATGAAACAGTTACTGGAGGCAGGTGTTCACTTTGGACATCAGACAAGAAGATGGAACCCGAAAATGGCTCCCTACATCTACACCGAGCGCAATGGTATCTACATTATCGACTTACAGAAGTCTGTAGGAAAGGTAGATGAGGCTTACAATGCAGTTGCAGACATTGCTGCAAACGGTGGTACCATTCTTTTCGTAGGAACCAAGAAGCAGGCGCAGGATGCCATCAAGACAGAGGCAGAGCGCTGTGGCATGTTCTATGTAAACGAGAGATGGTTAGGCGGTATGCTGACAAACTTCAAGACCATCCAGAGCCGTATTAAGAGATTAAAAGATATCGAGCGCATGGAGGAGGACGGAACATTTGACGTACTTCCCAAGAAAGAAGTTATCGCGCTGAAGAAAGAGTTAGAAAAGCTGCAGAAGAACCTTGGCGGTATCAAGGAGATGAAGAAGATCCCTGATGCGATCTTTATCGTAGATCCCAAGAAGGAGCGTATCTGTGTACAGGAGGCTCATACCTTAGGTATTCCCCTGATCGGTATCGCTGATACCAACTGTGATCCTGAGGAGTTAGATTATGTGATCCCCGGTAACGACGATGCAATCCGTGCCGTAAAACTGATCGTTTCCAAGATGGCAGATGCTGTCATAGAGGCAAATCAGGGAGCAGCAGAGGACGTTGTTTACGAGGGCGAGGATGTCGCTGAGGAAGAAGCAGTAGAGGCATAATTTAACGACTACAGATTTGGAGGAAAAAATCAATGGCTATTACAGCAGCAATGGTAAAAGAACTGCGTGAGATGACCGGCGCAGGTATGATGGATTGTAAGAAAGCATTAAACGAGACCAACGGAAATATGGATGAGGCTGTTGAGTTCTTAAGAAAGAACGGACAGGCTAAGGCTGAGAAAAAGGCAAGCCGTATTGCAGCAGAGGGTCTTTGTACAGTAGCAGTAGACGGTGACAACATCGCAGCAGTTGTTGAGGTAAACTCAGAGACTGACTTCGTTGCAAAGAATGAGACTTTTCAGACATTCGTAGCTTCTGTTGCAAAGCAGGCAGTTGCTTCAGACGCAGCAGATATGGATGCATTTATGGCTGAGCAGTGGGTTGAGGATCCTTCCAAGACCGTAGCTGAAGCTCTGGTTGAGAAGGTTGCAGTGATCGGAGAAAACTTAAAGATCCGTCGTTTCGAGAAGGTTGCAGAGCCCAACGGTTGTGTTGTTACCTATGTACATGGTGGCGGAAGAATCGGTGTTATCGTTGACGCTGAGACAACTGTTGTAAATGATGCAGTAAAAGAGGGCTTAAAGAACATCGCAATGCAGATTGCAGCTTTAGCTCCCAAGTATGTATCACGTGAGGAAGTAAGCGCAGACTACATCGCTCATGAGAAAGAGATCTTACTTGCTCAGATCATGAACGATCCTAAGGAGTCACAGAAGCCTGAGAAGGTGATCAACGGAATGATTGAAGGTCGTGTCAGCAAAGAGTTAAAGGAGATCTGCTTGGTAGATCAGGTTTACGTAAAGGCTGAGGACGGAAAGCAGACCGTTGGAAAGTATATCGAGCAGCTTTCTAAGGAAGTTGGAGCAACTGTGAAGGTAAAGAAATTCGTTCGTTTCGAGACCGGTGAAGGACTTGAGAAGAAGAACGAGGACTTTGCTGCAGAGGTTGCTGCACAGATGAACGCATAAGATTCATTGAAGGAAATATGCTGAATAAGAGGAAGATGTTGTCCGGATAGATGACATCTTCTTTTTTTGCATTTCAGAGATTGACATTCTTAAAAATGAGAATACAATATGAATCAATAACAAGATGTTTGCCACGATTTTTAACAAAATATTGCGGATACTGTTAAGATCAGATGGTGGTCATACCGTTCTTCTTCTAGTATAATGTGTTAAAAATCATTGCAAAGGTGGGAATTGTATGAGAAAACATTATGTTGACAACATTCGCTGGATCACGGTGCTTCTCGTCGTGCTGTATCATGTGATCTATATGTACAATAGTGTGCTGACTGCTGGGGTGATCGGTCCGTTCCATGAAGTGCAGTATCAGGATGCCTTTCAGTATGTCCTGTATCCGTGGTTCATGGTGATATTGTTTGTTGTTTCCGGTATGAGCTCCCGGTATTATCTGGAACATCATACCATCCGGGAGTTTCTTGCATCAAGAACAAGAAAACTACTCGTGCCGTCCACAATCGGTCTGTTTGTTTTTCACTGGATACTCGGCTATCTGAATATGGCGTTCAGTGGTGCTTTCGAGACGATGGCGTCAGGAGTTCCAAAGGCTGCGCTGTATTTCATTATGGTTTTTTCAGGCACAGGAGTTTTATGGTACATACAGATGCTGTGGGTCTTTTCGGTCGGTCTGGCGCTGATCCGCAGATACGAAAAGGGGAAACTGTATCAGCTTTGTGAAAAGGTGAATCCGCTCATTTTGATCGCACTTGCAGTCCCGGTATGGGTTTCTGCGCAGATACTGAATACGCCGGTCATTGTAGTATACCGGTTTGGAATTTACGGCTTTTGCTTCCTGCTTGGTTATTTTGTGTTTGCACATGAAACAGTTGTAGAGCGGTTGAGTAAATATTGGCATATACTTTCTGCTGTGGCAGTTATTCTGGCGTGCGGATATGTGTATTATTATTTTGGAGAAAATTATGCGGAGGCACCGGTTGTGAACAGTCCGTTTTCAATTGCCTACGGATGGATGGCGATCCTTGCTATTTTCGCAGTCATGAAGCGTTGGGGAGACCGGACAAACGTATTTGCGGACTGGATGACGAAGAAGAGCTTTGGACTGTATGTTTTTCATTATCTGCCGCTGGCGGCAGTCGCCTACTGGCTGAACAAATACACAGGATTGTCTGCACTGCCGTCTTATCTGATCAGCGGTGTGGCAGCGTTCGGTGGTGGCTTTCTGCTGTATGAAGTAGTGTCAAGAATCCCGCTGCTTCGCTGGTGTGTGCTTGGTATCAAAAAGGGGAAAAAGAATGTTTCACAGTAATCTGGTACAATTACGAAAACTGAATCATATGTCTCAGGAGGAACTGGCGGATAAGATCGGAATCTCTCGCCAGACATTGTCCAAATGGGAGACAGGAGAGTCCCTGCCGGACATTGAAAAATGCAAGCTGCTGGCAGAACTGTTTGGCGTGACGCTCGACGATCTGGTCAAATACGAGAGCAGTGCATATTTCGGGCTCGGAGTACCGCCAAAGGGAAAGCATGTTTTTGGGCTGGTGACCGTGGGGGAAAAAGGCCAGATCGTTATTCCGGCAAAAGCACGGAAGGTGTTTGATATTAAGGCAGGAGACCAGCTGATCGTGCTCGGTGATGAAGAGCATGGGATTGCGATCGTGAAGGGAGAAGATCTTTTCTCCGGCTGACGCGGATCCGGAGAAAAGACGATTTTTTCTGTGTCATAAACCGACTATAAACAATGTGCACGACATGACCGATATATCTGATATACATAAAAACGCAGCCGGCAAATGATTGACCGACTGCCAAACAAGATCCGCGTGCGAAGGGAATTGCGCGCGAACAAAAATGTCAAGGAGGATAGAAATATGGGTGCAACAGTTGGAACAACGGATGTGACAAACACCGCGGCTGCGTCTTTTGCGGAGAGTACACAGAAAAAAGGTAAGATAAACGGCAAAACGATCGGTGAGCCGCAGCTCTCAGAAAAAGGCGCGAAGTATTACGAGCAGCTGAAAGCAAAGTACGGAAATTATGATTTTATTTTAGTCAGCAAGGACCAGAAGGCAAATGCACAGGCCAATGCCGCGCAGTATGCGAACAAGAACAAGACGGTTGTCCTGATCGATGAGGAAAAGATAGAGAAGATGGCAACCGACTCGGAATATCGGAAAAAATATGAGAATATCCTGAGCGGTGCGCAGTCCCAGATTGAGCAGCTTGCAAAGAGTCTTGGAAATACTGCGGGTGTGAAGGGCTTTGGTATCAAGGTAAATGACAATGGTGCAGCTTCTTTCTTTGCAGCGGTGGATAAAAATGCCGCAGCAAATGCAAAGGCGCAGCAAAAGCGCATGGAAAAGAAAGCTGCTGAGAAGCGGGAGGCAAAGAAAAAGGCATCCCGGGAAGCAGAGGAGGAGCGTCTGGAAAAGCTGCGGGAGAAGATCCGGGCAGAAAAGACAGACAAGACAGACGGGAAAGAACGGATCTCAGAGGATGAAGATGTGGAGATCGTGTCAGCAAACTCCATTGAGGAGCTGATCAAAAAGGTTCAGGACGTGACCTACGCTTCCATGAGTGACAGTGTAATGACTGAGGCAGAGTTGGCAGTCGGTGGTCATATTGACTTTAAAGGTTGACGGGATTTGTGACAAGCCTTCGGTGCAGTATGCACCGGGGCTTGTTTTTTGTTTTGCCAAATTGTCAGATAATTATAAAAATATTTATGAAAATTCTAACACAATATTTTCATAAAGTATGGTAGAATGGAACTACTGAACAGTAATGAAAATTAGTTGGAGTATTATTATATATGAGCAATACAAATAAAAGACAGAGTGCACCGCAGGGTTTGAGGGAGCAGAGGGCGCGCCGACAGAGGATCAACCGGATCAAGACAGGAATCATTCTTTTTATTGTGATCTGGATGACTGTCTGCATGGCACTCAATATTTTTTTGATGGTCCGCGTATCTTCCCTGCAGAATCAGATCAGTATTCTCGCGGAGAAGTTGATCGGGCAAACACAGATCAAGACAGAGGTGAATGCCTCATCACCTGAACCGGAAGGTGATTACGTGTCCTATGAGAAAGAGGAACCGGAGAATGAGACTTCTGCAGAGCATGTGTCGGCAGTCAATGATAAGATTCGTGAATGTGTGGCGCTGGAGGATAATCTGCGAAAAGAAGATGAGCCGATGACCGTGTTTCTGACCTTTGATGATGGTCCCAGTGAAAATACCCCGGAGATACTGGCTGTTCTGAAGAGGCACAATGTGAAGGCAACCTTTTTTGTCACGGGCAGGGAAGGTGACGAAGCGCGGCAATGGTATGATCAGATCGTTGCAGACGGTCACACGCTGGGCATGCATTCCTATTCGCATAAATACAGTACGATCTATGAGTCAGTGGATGCTTTTGCCGCAGATTTCACCGGGTTACGTGGGTTCCTTGAAGATACGACGGGTGTAAAATGTCAGTTTTACCGTTTCCCCGGAGGCAGTTCGAATCAGGTCAGCAACACAGATATGAATGAGTTTATTGACTATCTGGGTGAACAGGGAATGACTTATTATGACTGGAATGTTGTATGTGGGGATGCAACTTCTCAGATATATACCGCGGATGAACTGGTGCAGAATGTGATGACAGATGTTGTGAAATATAAATATTCTGTTGTTTTGATGCATGATGCAGCCGAAAAGGATTCTACCGTGGAGGCATTAGAAAAAATACTGCAGCAGTTGGAGGAAATGGATGCCGAAGTTTTGCCGATCACGGCGGATTCACCGGTCATTCACCATAATCTCAGCTAGCAGAAAACAAATCAATACGGAGGATAAACATGGGATTTTTCAAGGACTTTAAAGATGATTTTTCTCAGGCGCTGAATGAGCTTTTACCCGGCGATGATTTTACTGAAGAAGATGAAATTCAGGTGAATACGCTGGATAACGAGCTGGATGTTGAGCAGGAATTATCCAAGCTGGACGGCCTGCTTGAGCAGGTAGAGAAGAAATCAGGCAGAACGATTTCTGCAACCGTACAGCCGGAACCCGAACTTTACCCACTGGATGAGGTGGAGCCTGTTGAGGCTGTCGCTGAACCGGAGCTCGAGATTGAAACGGAGGTTGAGCCTGAAGCAGAGGTTGAGCCTGAAGCAGAAGTTGAACCTGAAGCAGAGATTGAGCCTGAGGCAGAGATTGAGCCTGAGGCAGAGGTTGAGCCTGAGGCAGAGGTTGAACCTGAAGCAGAGGTTGAGCCTGAAGTGGAAGTTGAACCTGAAGTGGAAGTTGAACCTGAACCGGAGGCTCAGGCAGAAGGCGAATCTGGGATTCAGGCAGAACCTGAACCGGAGGTTGGGCCCGGATCAGATGAGGATACTGATGTTTATGCACAGATCGATGCGCAGATGGAGGCAGAACTTTATAATACACGAATGAAAGATACCATGAAGGAGGACAAAACAATGGATACAATGGATACAACAGTAACAACAGCAGCGGTTGAGGCAACTGAAGAAGCAGTAGCAGAGACAGTAGCAACTGCAGCAGCAAACAGAGAAGTGACCGATGAGGTTTCCGTAATCACTGCAGGCACCAGCATTAAGGGTAATATGGAGACAAGCGGTTCCTTTGAGATTGAAGGAAAGATCGAGGGTGACATTAAGTGTAACGGTAAGCTGACCGTGATCGGTTCCGTAGTTGGAAACAGTGAATCATCTGAATTCTTTGCAGACGCAGCACACATTGAGGGTGAGGTTATCAGCTCAGGCACTGTAAAGGTTGGTCTCGGATCCGTGATCATCGGAAACATCACTGCTACATCTGCTGTTATTGCAGGCGCTGTGAAAGGTGATATTGATGTACAGGGACCTGTTGTTGTAGATACATCTGCAGTGATCATGGGTAACATCAAGTCCCGTTCTGTACAGATCAATAACGGTGCAGTGATCGAGGGCTTCTGCTCACAGTGCTACTCTGATGTGGACGTTGAGAGCCTTTTCGCAAAGAGAAAATAAACAAAACGATTTTCAAACAGACTGGCAGGGAGATTAGACCAAATGAAGCGAATCCTTTTAAAACTGAGTGGAGAAGCAATTTCCGGCAACAAGGGCTTTGGATTTGACGAGGCAACAGTGATAGGTGTTGCAAAGCAGGTGAAACAGATTGTGGATGCAGGTGTGGAAGTCGGTATCGTGATCGGTGGCGGCAATTTCTGGCGCGGACGTACCAGTAATACGATTGACCGCACGAAAGCAGATCAGATCGGTATGCTGGCGACTGTGATGAACTGTATCTATGTTTCTGAGATCTTTCGCTCAGAAGGCATGATGACCAATGTGCTCACGCCTTTTGAGTGCGGTAGTTTTACAAAGCTGTTCTCAAAAGATCGTGCAAACAAGTATTTTGCGAAAGGAATGGTAGTCTTTTTCGCGGGTGGAACAGGACATCCGTACTTTTCCACAGATACCGGAACAACACTGCGCGCAATTGAGATCGAGGCTGACGGTATCTATCTGGCAAAGGCGATTGACGGTGTCTATGACAGCGATCCGAAGACAAACCCGAATGCAAAGAAGTATGATACCATCTCCATAGAGGAGGTAATTGAGAAGAAGCTGGCAGTGGTAGATATGACTGCATCTGTGATGTGTATGGAAAACCATATGCCGATGTATGTATTTGCGCTAAATGAAGAAAATAGTATCGTGAATGCAGTGAACGGCAAATTTAACGGAACAATTGTAACCGTATAATCAGGAGGGTAATTGCTATGGATGAGAGATTAAACACCTATGAGGAAAAAATGAAAAAAACCATGAACAATCTGGCTGAGGAGTATGGAAGTATCCGCGCCGGACGTGCAAATCCGCATGTTCTGGATAAGCTTCGCGTTGATTATTACGGCACTCCGACTCCGATCCAGCAGGTGGCAAATGTGAATGTACCGGAGCCGCGCATGATCCAAATCCAGCCGTGGGAGGCATCTATGGTGAAGGCAATTGAAAAGGCGATCATGACATCGGATCTGGGCATTAATCCTACGAATGACGGAAAGGTGATCCGTCTCGTGTTCCCGGAACTGACCGAGGAGCGTCGTAAGGAGCTGGCGAAGGATGTAAAGAAAAAGGGCGAAAATGCGAAGGTAGCAATCCGTAATATTCGCCGTGATGGTAATGATGCGTTTAAGAAGCTCTCAAAGAGTGAGGACATCTCTGAGGATGAGATCAAAGATCTTGAGGATGCACTGCAGAAGCTTACAGACAAGTATATTGCAAATGTAGATAAAGCTGTTGAGGAAAAGACAAAAGAGATCCTTACCGTATAAAACAAAGAGAAAGTGGGGCATGCTTATGCAGTGCCTCACTTTTTAAAGGAGGAATATTTCATGAGTGTCCCGCAGCATATAGCAATCATTATGGACGGCAACGGAAGATGGGCGAAAAGAAAAGGTCTGCCTCGCAACGCCGGACATACGGCAGGTGCCAAAAACGTGGAGAACATCTGTCTGGCAGCGAAAAAACTTGGTGTAAAATATCTTACCCTTTATGCTTTTTCAACGGAAAACTGGAGCCGTCCCGCATCGGAGGTAAAGGCTCTGATGAAGCTTTTGTCCGGTTATCTGGATAAGTGCGTACAGACGGCACATGAACATAAAATGCACATCCGTGTGATCGGAGATATCAGTCGTCTGGAGCCGAAGTTTCAGCAGCAGATCCTTGAGGCAGAGCGGATATCTTCCGTGTATGAGGATCTGAATCTGACAATTGCCATCAACTATGGAAGCCGGGATGAGATGCTTCGCGCGATGCGAAATCTGTGTGCGGATGTGAAGACAGGTGCATTACAGCCGGAGGAACTCACAGAGGAGAACTTTGCCGGTTATCTTGATACGAAGGAACTGCCGGATCCGGATCTGCTCATCCGCACGAGCGGCGAGCAGCGGTTGTCCAATTATTTGCTGTGGCAGCTGGCGTACAGTGAGTTCTATTTTACTGATGTGACCTGGCCGGAGTTTGACGAACAGGAGCTGAAGAAAGCAATCGATGCCTATGAAAACCGCGACAGGCGTTACGGAGGTATCAAGGAGGAATAATTATGTTTCGTACGAGATTGATCAGTGGGATCGTGCTTGTTATTCTTGCACTTGTATTCATCATTAACGGAGGCTGGGTACTCTGGAGCGTATCACTGATTCTGTCACTGATTGGGCTGATGGAACTTTACAGGGTATTCCGGGTACATAAGACGGGACTTGGTTTTACCGGATATGTGCTTACAGTTGTGTACTATGTGCTTTTGGCAGGAGCAAGTGTATTTCACATGCCGATCAATTGGCTGCTTTATGTGATGATCGTTATGATGGTGTTCTTGTTTATCATGGTAAACAGATATCCAAAATATCACAGCAGTCAGATCATGCAGGCGGTTTTTGGTATTCTTTATGTGGGTGTGATGTTTTCATTTCTGTATCAGACGAGAATGTTGCAAAATGGTACATATACCGTATGGCTGATCTTTATCTCATCCTGGGGTTGTGACACCTGTGCATATTGTGTGGGCAAGTTGATTGGCAGGCATAAAATGTCGCCCGTCCTTTCTCCGAAAAAATCTGTGGAAGGTGCCATTGGCGGTGTGGCAGGAACCATGCTGCTGACTTATATTTATGCGCGTATTTTTGCGGTACAGATGGATATCACGCACATACAGGTATGTATATTGACACTCATCAGTGCGGCAGGCGCATTACTCTCTATGGTTGGAGATCTGACGGCGTCTGCGATCAAGCGAAATTATGATGTGAAGGACTACGGAAAACTGATCCCCGGACATGGCGGGGTTCTTGACCGGTTTGATTCCGTTATTTTTACGGCACCGGTGATCTATTTTCTGGCATATTACTTCATGTAACGGTTTCATATAAATAAAGAAGGAAAGTAATGATGAAAAAAATAGCAATACTTGGTTCTACCGGTTCCATCGGTACACAGACGCTGGATATCGTGCGTGCGCAGGGTGATCTGCAGGTAACTGCTATGGCTGCGGGGCACAACATCGATCTGTTTGAACAGCAGATCCGTGAATTTATGCCGAAAAATGTGGCAGTGTGGGAAGAAAAAGATGCGCTGGATCTGAGAGCACGTGTGGCAGATCTCGGTGTAAAAGTACACTGTGGAATGGAAGGATTGATAGATATCGCTGCCGATCCGGACAGCGAGATTCTGGTGACGGCAATCGTCGGTATGCTTGGACTGCGCCCGACCGTTGCAGCTATTCAGTCCGGAAAAAATATCGCACTTGCCAACAAGGAAACACTTGTGACTGCCGGTCATCTGATCATTCCGATGGCGAAAGAATATGACGTACAGATTCTTCCGGTTGACAGCGAACATTCTGCAATTTTTCAGGCATTAAACGGTGAGCGCACCAATAAGATAGATAAGATACTGTTGACTGCCTCCGGAGGTCCTTTTCGGGGAAAAACGCTGGAGGAGCTGGCAAATGTGACACTGGAGGATGCCTTGAAGCATCCCAACTGGTCGATGGGGAAAAAGATTACGGTGGACTCATCAACGATGGTCAACAAAGGCCTTGAGGTGATGGAGGCAAAATGGCTGTTTGGTGTGGAACTGGATCAGATCGAGGTGCTCATTCAGCCGCAGAGTGTGATCCATTCCATGGTACAGTACGAGGATGGAAGCATCATCGCACAGCTCGGGACACCCGATATGCGTCTGCCGATCCAGTATGCGCTCTATTATCCGAAGCGCAGACCGCTCGACGGAAAACGGCTGGATTTTGGCGCGCTCGGTTCCATTACATTTGAAAAGCCGGATCTGAATACCTTCCACGGGCTGACGCTCGCGTATGATGCAATGCGTGCGGGTGGAAATATACCGACTGTTTTCAATGCGGCAAACGAGGCGGCGGTGGCATTGTTCTTAGAAAAAAAGATATCCTATCTGCAGATTACGGAGATCATAGAGGATTGCATGAAGAATTGTGCGTTTATCAGGGAGCCGAAACTGGAGGAAATTCTCGCAACAGAGATGCAGGTAAGAGAGAGAGTAGAGAGCAGGTGGTAATTTGAATATTGTTATTGCAATTATATTATTTAGTTTGATCATTTTGTTTCACGAGTTGGGACATTTTCTGCTGGCAAAATTGAATGGCGTACAGGTGAATGAGTTCTGTCTCGGACTCGGACCGACGATCATCGGATTTCATAAGGGAGAGACTTTTTATTCACTGAAGCTGTTGCCGTTCGGCGGTGCCTGTATGATGGAAGGTGAGGACGAGGAGAGTGATTCCAGTCGTTCATTTGGGAAAAAGGGTGTCTGGCAGCGATTTTCCATCGTGTTTGCCGGTCCGCTGTTCAATTTTATCCTGGCATGGATACTGGCACTGGTGATCCTCGGCTCAGTCGGCATTGACTATGCGACAATCTATCAGGTTGAGACCGGCTCACCGGCGGCAGAAGCCGGTATCGAGGGTGGAGATACGATTCTGAAATTTAATAATAAGCACATTCATTTTTATCGTGAGATCAGTGTATATACCTATTTTCACGGCGGAGAAACCATTGATGTGACATGGGAGCATGAGGGGGAGAAGTATTCCGCCTCCATTACACCACGATATGATGAGGCGAGCGGGCGTTATCTGTTTGGTTTTCAGGGAAGCTATGGAAGACAGAAGAGCAGTGCCCTGCGCGTGATGCAGCACAGCTTTTATGAGGTGAAATACTGGATCACTACGACCCTTCAGAGTCTCGGCAAGCTTGTGACCGGGCAACTGAACATGAACGATCTATCCGGTCCCGTCGGCATCGTGAAGACGATCGGAGATACCTATACGGCAAGCCGTCCGGATGGTGTGTTTTACGTTTTTATCAATATGATCAATATGGCAATTCTGTTATCGGCGAATCTGGGTGTCATGAATCTGCTGCCGCTTCCGGCACTTGATGGCGGACGGCTGGTATTTTTCATTATTGAGGCAATCCGGGGGAAGCGGATCGATCCGCAAAAAGAAGGCATGGTACACTATATCGGACTGATCGTGCTTTTGGTGTTTATGGTAGTTATCATGGGTAATGATATCCGAAAATTGTTTATGTAACAGGTGATGAAAGACAGAGCATACGCTGAACTGTTTCTAAGAGGTGAGCGTGGAATGAGAGATCAGATGAGAAATAAAACGAAGACCGTTCAGATCGGGAACCGCATCATCGGCGGGGGTAATCCGATTCTGATCCAGTCAATGACAAATACAAAGACGCAGGACGTAGAGGCGACAGTCGCGCAGATCAGAGAACTGACAAAAGCGGGCTGTGAGATCATACGCTGTGCTGTCCCGGATATGGAGGCTGTAAGAGCCCTTTCTGCGATCAAAAAGCAGATCGACATTCCGCTTGTGGCAGATATTCACTTTGATTACAGATTGGCGATTGCCGCGATGGAAAACGGAGCCGACAAGATACGTATCAATCCCGGAAATATCGGAAGCAGTGAGCGTGTGCGTGCGGTTGTGGAATGCGCGAAGGAACGGGACATTCCGATCCGTGTCGGTGTCAACAGCGGTTCTCTCGAAAAGCCGTTAGTGGAGAAGTATGGTGGAGTGACTGCGGAGGGACTGGTGGAGAGTGCACTCGACAAGGTAAAGCTGATCGAGGATATGGGCTATGACAATCTGGTGATCAGTATCAAATCTTCAGATGTCATGATGTGTGTGCGCGCACATGAGTTGATCGCGACGCAGACAGATCATCCGCTGCATGTAGGAATCACGGAAGCAGGCACGATCACACGAGGCAATATCAAGTCGGCTGTCGGTCTTGGGCTTATTCTTGGACAGGGCATCGGAGATACGATCCGTGTTTCACTGACCGGAGCTCCGATCGAGGAGATCAAGTCTGCAAAGCTCATTTTAAAGACGCTGGGACTTCGAAACGGTGGGATTGAGGTTGTTTCCTGTCCGACCTGTGGTCGTACACAGATTGATCTGATCTCGCTGGCCGGAAAAGTGGAAAATCTGGTTGAGCAGTATCCGCTCGACATTAAGGTGGCGGTCATGGGCTGCGTGGTGAACGGCCCCGGCGAGGCGCGCGAGGCAGATCTCGGCGTGGCAGGCGGCATCGGAGAGGGACTGCTCATCAAGCATGGCGAGATCATCAAAAAAGTTCCTGAAGAGGAACTGCTTGACGCGTTACGTGAGGAACTGGAGCATTGGGGTGAGTAAATAAAAATGGCAAAGTCATTTTTCGATGTTTTTCCGACGCTGGATGTACCGTCAGAGATCCGTCAGCTGCTCGGTGAGGTGGAGGTTGAAAAAGTCAGCACCAACCAGGCAAAGGATATCTACCGGATCTATCTGTTCAGCGCAAGACTGATTCCGAAAAAATATATATTTCAGCTGGAGCGAGATATCTGTCAGCAGATCTTTCATGGGAAGGATTTAAAGATCAAGATTCGGGAGCGCTATCAGCTTTCTGCACAGTATACGGCAAAAAAACTGCTGACCGTTTACGAGGACAGCATCCGTATGGAACTGAAGGAGTATTCTGTCCTTTTATATAATCTGTACCGCTCATCAACACTGGAATTTACAGACGAGGAACATCTGCTTCTTCATATGCCAAAGAGTGTGCTTGCACAGGAGCGCGGTGAGGAATTAGTTGACATTTTAGAGAAGATTTTTTGTGAGCGCTGCGGATTGAAGCTCATCGCAGATATTCACTATGAGCCGCTGCAGACAAGCAAATATAAGGAGGATTCGGACAAGCGGATGGAGTTGGAGATCCACCGCATTGTAGCGAATTCTTCTTTTGGTGCAAAGGCTGAGCGAGAGGATGGAAGCCTGATGGTAATGGATGATTCGCCGGCTGAAGGCGAGCAGCAACCGCAGGCAGAAAAAAAACAGTCGACCCTTTCACAGGGAGACAGGCAGGAAGCACCTGCGGAAAAAAAGGAGCGTCCGGTTCCGCCGTCACAAAAAAGTTTTTCCGGAAATTCTTCGCATGGAAAAGGCGGATTCGGCGGAGGATTTGCCCGCAAGAAGTCCGACAATCCCGACGTGCTTTACGGCCGGGATTTTGAGGAAGAGGAAATACCGATCAGCCAGATTCAGGGAGAGATCGGAGATGTAGTCATCCGGGGGAAAATCGTTGCTACGGATGAGCGTGAGATCCGCGGTGAAAAAACGATCCTGTTTTTGACTGTGACTGATTTTACGGATACGATGATCATCAAGATCTTCACGCGAAATGAGGATCTGGAGGAGTTGCGTGGTTCATTAAAAAAAGGGACCTTTGTTAAGATCAAAGGTGTGGCGGCACTGGATCATTTTGACCATGAGCTGACGGTCGGCTCTGTCATGGGAATCAAAAAAATCGGTGATTTCACGACGAAACGTGTGGATCAGTCGGTACATAAGCGCGTGGAACTGCACTGTCATACGAAGATGAGTGATATGGACGGTGTCTCTGATGTGGGAGATATTATTGCTCAGGCGATCGCCTTTGGTCATAAGAGCATTGCAATCACCGATCACGGTGCGGTGCAGGCATTTCCGGTGGCAAACCATGCCATTCCCAAAGGTTCGGATTTTAAGATCATCTATGGTGTGGAGGCATATCTGGTTGATGACACGAAGCATATCGTGAAAAATCCAAAGGGCCAGGATTTTCAGACTGATTTTGTCGTGTTTGATCTGGAGACGACCGGATTCAGCCCGAAGAAAAACAAGATCATTGAGATCGGTGCGGTAAAGGTACAGCAGGGAAAGATCACAGAGCGTTTTTCATCGTTTGTGAATCCTCAGATACCGATCCCGTTTGATATCGAGGAACTGACCGGTATCCGGGATGATATGGTCATCGATGCGCCCTTGATCGAAGAGATTTTGCCGGAATTCATGGAGTTTTGCAGAGATTGCGTAATGGTGGCGCATAATGCAGAATTTGACATGAGCTTTATCCAGAAAAACTGTGAGGACCTGCATCTGAATTGTGATTTTACAGTCGCAGACACGGTGGCGATGGCGCGGTTTCTATTGCCGCAGCTCAACCGCTATAAGCTGGATACGGTTGCAAAGGCGGTTGGAGTCTCTCTGGAAAACCATCACCGCGCGGTGGATGACGCAGCGTGTACGGCAGAGATTTTTGTGAAATTTATCGAGATGCTGGAGAGCCGGCGTATATGTACATTGGATGAGTTGAATGAGCAGGGGATTCCTGACGCTGAGGCAATTCAGAAGATGTCCACCTATCATGCGATCATTTTGGCAAAAAACGACATCGGGCGTGTTAATCTGTATCGGCTGGTGTCGCTTTCACACCTTACTTACTATCATAAACGCCCGCGTATTCCCAAGAGTGAGCTGATGAAGTACAGAGAAGGTCTGATCCTCGGCTCTGCCTGTGAGGCTGGTGAATTGTATCAGGCACTCCTGAATGGCAGACCTGCGCAGGAGATTGCCAGACTGGTTGAGTTTTACGATTATCTGGAGATCCAACCGGTTGGAAACAATGCATTTATGCTTCGTGATCCGAAGAACCCGATGAATTCCGTGGAGGACATTCAGGAATTAAACCGTCAGATCGTACAGCTGGGAGAGGATTTTCACAAGCTGGTCGTTGCGACCTGTGATGTACATTTCCTGAATCCCGAGGATGAAGTGTACCGTCGGATCATTATGGCGGGCAAGGGATTTTCCGATGCAGATGAACAGGCACCGCTGTTTCTTCGAACGACTGAGGAAATGCTGGAGGAATTTCAGTACCTCGGCAGCGAAAAAGCAGAGGAGATCGTTATTACAAATACAAATAAAATTGCGGATATGTGCGAAGTGATCTCGCCGGTGCGGCCCGATAAATGTCCGCCGGTCATTGAAAACTCCGACCAGATGCTGCGCGATATCTGCTATAATAAGGCACATGAAATGTATGGGCCGGATCTTCCGGATATTGTGCATGAGCGTTTGGAGCGTGAGCTGAACTCTATTATCGGCAACGGATATGCCGTGATGTATATCATCGCGCAGAAACTCGTGTGGAAATCCAACGAGGACGGCTATCTGGTGGGTTCCCGTGGTTCAGTCGGTTCATCTTTCGTAGCGACGATGTCCGGTATCACGGAGGTCAACCCGCTCAGTCCGCATTACTACTGTAAAAACTGTCATTTTGTGGACTTTGATTCACCGGAGGTCAAGGCGTTTGCGGGTCGCGGCGGCTGTGATATGCCCGACCGTTACTGCCCGAACTGCGGAGAGCCGCTGGAAAAGGACGGATTTGACATCCCGTTTGAGACCTTCCTGGGATTCAAGGGAGATAAGGAGCCGGATATTGATCTGAACTTTTCCGGTGATTATCAGAGTAAGGCACATAAATATACCGAGGTGATCTTCGGCGCCGGACAGACGTTCCGCGCGGGAACGATCGGTACGCTGGCGGATAAGACCGCTTACGGTTATGTGAAGAAATATTTTGAGGAACGCGGTGTCCACAAGCGCAGTTGTGAGATCGAACGTATTCTTGCGGGCTGTGTGGGTGTACGACGGACGACCGGACAGCATCCGGGTGGTATCGTTGTGCTGCCGGTGGGGGATGAGATCTATTCCTTTACGCCGATCCAGCATCCGGCGAACGATATGACGACAGACACGATCACGACGCATTTTGAGTATCATTCCATTGATCATAATCTGTTAAAGCTCGATATTCTCGGGCACGATGATCCGACAATGATCCGTATGTTGGAGGATCTGACCGGTATCAATGCACAGAAGATCCCACTGGATGATGCAAGTGTCATGTCTCTGTTTCAGAATACGAGTGCACTTCAGATCTCACCAGAGGATATCAGCGGCTGCAAGCTTGGCGCGTTGGGTATTCCGGAGTTTGGTACGGATTTCGCGATGGGCATGTTGATCGATACGCAGCCAAAGGAATTCTCAGATCTGGTGCGTATCGCGGGACTTTCCCACGGAACCGATGTGTGGCTGGGCAATGCACAGACACTGATCAAGGAGGGAAAGGCGACGATCTCCACTTGTATCTGTACACGAGATGATATCATGACTTATCTCATTGGTATGGGCGTAGAGTCAGAGGAGTCCTTTAAGATCATGGAGGCCGTTCGAAAGGGAATGGTGGCAAAGGGCAAGTGCGACAAGTGGGGTGAATGGAAGCAGGACATGATGGATCATGGTGTGCCGGACTGGTATATCTGGTCCTGTGAGAAGATCAAGTACATGTTCCCGAAGGCGCACGCGGCTGCCTACGTTATGATGGCGTGGCGCATCGCCTACTGTAAGGTGTTTTATCCGCTGGCATATTATGCGGCGTTTTTTTCCATCCGTGCAAAGGCGTTCAACTATGAGGTCATGTGCATGGGCAAGGAACGCCTGAACTATTACATGCAGGATTATGAGCGGCGCAGTGCCGAGGCGGCGAAGGAAAATAAAAAGCTGCCGCCGGTTGAGCAGGATATGTATCGCGATATGCGAATTGTGCAGGAGATGTATGCCCGTGGCTACGAGTTTTTACCGATCGATATTTACCGGGCGGATGCCCGCTATTTCCAGGTCATCGACGGCAAGCTGATGGCATCGCTGAACACGATCGACGGCATGGGAGATACGGCGGCGGATACGGTCGTTGAAGCTGCGAAGGACGGTCCGTTCCTCTCCAGAGATGACTTCCGGCAGCGCACAAAGGTATCGCAGAAGATTATAGACAATATGGCGGATATGGGGATGTTCGGGGATCTGCCCGCAACGAACCAGATCAGTTTGTTTGATTTTGTGTAGTTTCTCTATGTGACCCTTCGCGCTCATGTCTGTCGTATGACCCTGCACAAACCATTCCAATGAGCCTTCTAAAACCACCGTGTGTCAGCAATGGCTTCCACACGATGAAGTCTCATTTCCATTGTGCAGGAAAGTCATCCATTCAGACATGACGCGCCCCGGTCACACGAACATATTGGCATATATTGGAAAGCAGTCTCCTTCACCCTGTCTGGAAAAACTTTGTTAATTGCTCGGGCAGAAAAAAACACAAAATTCGATGTCGCACGTTTCATGCCACAGCTACATGAACTTGTTGCATAAATAACCTGTTGGATACCACATGTCAGAGAAAGCGCTGTGTACGAAAATAGAATATAAATTTGAATATATAAATAAGAATTTGTCGATTTGGTAAATTCCAATTTATTTATATGTTATATGTTATATGTTAACGAGGTAAAGATGATATGAATTGTCCGATGTGTGGAAAAGAAATGATTTCAGGTATTGTTCAAAGTGACAGGGAGATTTTGTGGATAGAAGAAAACAAAAAGCCACAAAGGATAACATCTAAATTATTTGTTCATAGTAAAGCGAATGCTGAAAGATGTGCTGATTGTGAAATTGTTGTTATCAAAGAAGTACAATAAATTCCAATTTGTTAATGCGAGTGTATTTTTGGTATTCTGTCTGCCTAATTTAATATAAAATGGCTCATTATGGCAGAGAAAAACGGCTTCTTTTTGCAATTTCTCTGTCCATACCAATAAAAAATGAATGACATGGACTGAGAAAATCTATATTTTTTTGTGATTTGTCTGTCCAAACTAATACGAAACGGCTTTGCTGGGCAGAGAAATATGAATGATTTCTGAAATATATCTGCCCAAGAATGGCGTGATGATCAAGAATGGGCAGATAGCAACTTGGAGAAATGATATCACATCGACAATTTCCAGTTTGTTGAACTGAACCAATTCCAATTTGTACAACTTAAAGAAATGCTATCACATTGGAAAATAAGATTTGTTGAGGAATAGAGAGATTATGGCAATTTCAAATATAAAAGCGTTGTTTGCATGTGATGTGAAAAAAGTATGGGATACAGTTACTTCGTTGGATCAATATGAGTGGCGAAGTGATCTGAGTAAAATTGAGATCATCAACGAAAAGCAATTCATTGAATATACGAGAGACGGGTTTGCTACTACATTTACAATTACTGTTTCTGAGCCATGTAATCGATGGGAATTTGATATGGAAAACAGTAATATGAAAGGACATTGGGTCGGCATTTTTTCTGAAATAGATGGTCAGACAGAAATTGATTTTACAGAAGATATAACAGCAAAGAAGCTGATTCTGAAGCCTTTTTTGAAAGTGTTTTTGAAGAAGCAACAGGAGTTATATGTATCTGATCTGAAAAGGGCTCTGGGAAGTATGGATAAAATAGAACGAGGAAACAAGTAATGACAGGGCTTGGAACGATCATTGGAGAACTGATCGGAATTGAAAAAGGATTTGAATATTTTGGCGAGTGGCTGAAAAAGAAAACCGGAAACAGTGGTGTTGTATCACATTGCTTGCAAGATTCCTTTCGCCGATCATGACAGAGACGGCGGTCTTATATTTATCGTTGATCGGATCTGTTTTGATTTTTTGTGTCGGGATAAATCTGGTCTGGGGGAAAAAATTAAATGTGGCAAATATGCTGCCAGCTGTATTACTTGCAATTTTAGCGGCATATTTACCGTGGGGGTTCTAAAAACAATCAGTGTGTTTGAAGTTACGAGTAAGGATTATAAACCGGGGGAAATAACATGTATGATTCAATACGAGAAAGCTTCAGCTATTTTGGCTTATACGGGAAAATGCTTCGAGTTCAGAAACGTATTGTTCCGGAATCAGTTTCATTTGGACAAGATAAAGACCAGTATTTTTTATATTACGAACCGAAGCACGCGGTTAGCGATAAGATCATTATGTGGGTGCATGGCGGTGGATGGAACGCCGGTACACCAAAATATTTTGATTTTGTAGGTCAGTGTGTTGCAAATGACGGATATCGTTTTGTTTCCATCGGGTACAGATTGTCGCCAAAGAATAAGTATCCATGCCAGATTGAGGATGTGTGCGCAGGATATAAGGCGGCACTTCAATATCTAGACAGTAAAAAAATCAATACATCAAAAGTAATTGTTTCAGGACCGTCCGCCGGAGCACATTTATCGTCTATTTTGTGTTATAGTAAGTCGGTGCAGGAAAAATATGTCGTAGATGTGTCAAATGTGATCGGATTTATAGGAGTTGGTGGACCATATAGTTTTTCCGTTCGTACATCTCTATCGGTAAAGATATTGCTAAATCAACTGTTTGAGAAAAACTATGACAGAACAAAAGGCGAGCCGTGTTCACTGATGGATGAGAGTGATATTCCGATGCTGCTGATCCAAAGCAGGCACGATGGACTCATAGATTTTTCGTGCGCGGAAGAATATTATAAAAAAGCCATAAGTCTCGGAAATGTATGTGAATTATATGAGGTCGTTGATAAGAAGAATACGCATTCATGGTATACGGCAGGGATGTTTCTTGAAACAAGAGAAGAAAACAAAGGTTTGGATATGTTTTTTTCTTGGATTGAAAATTCTTGCATATAACCGGCGCGGCTTACACGCAGCACCAAATATAAAAAATTACAGGAGTATACACAGATGAAGGATTTACAGGAAATCAGAAAAGACATTGATGTGATCGACAAAAAGATCGTCGATCTGTACAAGGAGCGCATGAATCTCACCTCCGAGGTAGCATCGTTCAAGATCGCGACCGGTAAGCAGGTGCTTGATCGGGAGAGAGAGCTGAGCAAGCTGGTAGTTCTGGAAACACTTGCAGATTCGGATTTCACAAAACATGGCATCCGTGAGCTGTTTGAGCAGATCATGTCCACCAGCCGGAAGAAACAGTATCAGCTTTTGACGGCGTGCGGAAAAATCGAGGAATTGGGATTTGCGGAGATACCGTCGCTGCAGATGGAAGGGATCCGCGTTGTCTATCAGGGCGTGGAGGGGGCCTATACCCATCAGGCACTGGCTTCCTATTTTGGCGAAGAAACCGAATGCTTCAACGTGGATACCTGGCGGGATGCAATGGAAGCGATCAAGAGTGGCAAAGCAGATTATGCTGTGCTTCCGTTCGAAAATTCATCCGCAGGTATCGTCTCAGAGAATTATGATCTTTTAAAAGAATATGGATTTTATATTGTGGGTGAACAGAAAATAAAGATTAATCATTGTGTGCTTGGATTACCCGGAGTGAATTTTGGTGACATCAAAAAGATTTATTCGCATCCGCAGGCACTGGCGCAGTGCTCGAAGTTTTTGGAGAAACACCGGGAGTGGGAGATCATTCCGGCAAAGAACACGGCGATGGCTGCCAAAAAAGTGGAAGAGGATGGTGATCCCTCCCAGGCGGCGATTGCCAGCAGTATGACAGCAGAACTCTACGGGCTTGACATGCTGGCGGAAGGTGTACAGAATAATAGTATGAATGAGACACGGTTTATCATTGTCTCCAGTAAAAATGAGTATGTTTCCGGTGCAGGGAAGATCAGTATCTGTGTACAGTTAAAGCATGAGTCCGGTGCACTCTACCACGCGCTCAGCCACTTTATCTATAACGGGTTGAACATGACAAGTATTGAGTCGAGACCCATTCAGGGACGCAACTGGGAGTATCAGTTTTTTATTGATTTCGACGGCAACCTGAAGGACGCAGCAGTACAGAATGCACTGCGTGGCTTGAAGGAAGAGACGCTGGATCTGAAGATTTTTGGGAATTATTAGCGGAAAGGAGAAGGATAGAATGAGCGTAACGACCTTTGCAGCGATTTATGTCGGCTCCTATGAAGTGAGCCTGAAGGTATTTGAAATTTCCGGAAAAAAGAATATCCGCACGATTGATTACATCCGCAGCCGTGTGGAGCTTGGAAAGGATGCATTTCACGGTCAACCCATCGGATATGAGCTTGTGGATGAGATCTGTGATGTGCTGTTGGAATTTCGCCGTATCATGGATGGCTACCGGGTGGATGATTATGAGGCATATTCCGGTCCGGTGCTCAGGAATACTTCAAACTGCCTGTTTATTTTAGACCAGATCGAACGTCGGACAGGCATCCGGATAAAGACGGTCGGCAACTCCGAGCACCGCTTTTTGTCCTACAAATGTGTTGCCTCCAAACCAGAGTTTGACCGCATGATCCGTGAGAGCGCGGCAGTGGTCAATGTTGGCGGCGGCGAACTGCAGATAACACTCTTTGTGCACGGAGAAGTGCTGACAACACAGCATCTGGTGCTTGGAACGATGCGTCTCGCGCAGCTGTTCGCGGATGGCAACCTGCGCTCGGAAACGATCAAGCAGCAGATGAAGGAAATCATCGACAAAGAGATGGAAGTCTTCAAGGCACAGTATTATCAGAATCGCACGATCAAGTATCTGATCCTTACCGGTGATTACAGTTTAGAGGTCATGCGGCGCATGGACAAAAATCTGGATAACACGACGGTCGACGCAGGAAAGTTTTCCAGTTATTTGAAGCGGCTGGAAAAAAAGGAGAGTGCGCAGATCGCAGAGGCACTGAATCTGTCCAACGATTCGGACATACTGCTTTCGCCCTCATTGATTCTCTACCGTCGCATCGTGGAGACTCTGGCGGCGGATGCGATCTGGGTGCCGGGTATCGATATCAGCGACGGTATTGCCTATGATTATGCACTCCGCCACCGGTATGTAAAGCCGGTACACGACTTTGGAAAGGACGTTTTATCGGCAGCACATTCGCTGTCACAGCGTTACATGAGTTATTCACCGCATATCGATGCCCTCGTGGAGATGAGCAGTCTCATCTATGATGCGATGAAAAAAGTGCACGGAATGGGGAAACGCGAGCGCCTGCTGTTGCAGACAGCTGCGATCCTGCACGACTGCGGAAAATATGTGAGCTTTGCCAATGCACCGCAGTGCGCCTATGATATCATTGTATCATCGGAAATCATGGGACTGTCACATCGCGACCGTGTCATTGTGGCGAGCATTGTGAAATACAATACCTATCCGCTCGATGCCTACGAGGAGATCAGCGACGTGCTGGATCAGGAGGGATATCTGATCGTGGCAAAATGTGCAGCCATCCTCCGCGTGGCAAATGCAATGGATCGCAGCCACAAGCAGAAGTTTAAAAATGTGCGGGCGACAGTCAAAGAAAAGCAGCTTATCATCTCCATCGAGACGGCAGATGGCATGCTGCTGGAGAAGACGATGTTTGACACAAAGGCGGGGATGTTTGAGGATGTATTCAGCATCAAGCCGATCATCAGGGAAAAGAAGATTTTTTTATAATAGGGTGGAGTGCATATGGAAAAAGAGAAAACAATTGATTATGCAAATGCAAAATATTACGAGAATCGTGAGCTTAGCTGGCTGAAATTTGATCATCGCGTGCTGAGTGAGGCAAGGGATAAGACGATTCCGCTTTTAGAGCGCACAAAGTTTGTCAGCATTACCTCGTCAAATCTGGATGAGTTTTTCATGGTGCGTGTTGCTTCCTTAAAGGACATGGTACACGCAAAATATAAAAAGCCGGATATTGCCGGAATGACTGCAACAGAACAGCTGGAAAAGATCAACCGGGCGACGAGAGAACTGGTGGAGATGCAGTATTCGACCTATAACCGCTCGCTGCTCCCGCTGTTGAAGACGCAGGGAATCTGTGTGTATGATCGCATGGAGCATCTGACAGAAGCACAGTTAAAGGCTGCGGAGCGCTATTTTGACGAGGTCGTCTATCCGGTGCTGACACCCATGGCGGTGGATGCATCGCGCCCGTTTCCGCTCATCCGCAACAAAACATTAAACATTGCAGCACTGATCCAAAAGGAGGAGGAAAACGTGTTTGCCACGGTACAGGTGCCGGGCGTGCTGCCGCGTCTCGTGCCGCTTCCGACAGAGGGAAAGAACGAATATGCGTTTATTCTGCTGGAACAGCTGATCATGCATAATATCGGCAGACTTTTCTCTAACTATCAGGTGCTCTGTACGAGCCCCTACCGGATCATGAGAAACGCGGACCTTCCGATCGATGAGGATGAGGCAAGCGATCTGTTAAAGGAGATTGAAAAGCAGTTGAAGAAGCGTCAGTGGGGCGAGGTCATCCGTCTGGAGGTGGATGATGATATTGACAAGGAACTGCTGTCAATCCTGAAAAAGGAACTTGAAACGGCAGGGGAGGATGTGTTTAAGATCAACGGACCATTAGACCTGACCTTCCTCATGAAGCTGTACGGACTGGAGGGCAAGGATGAGCTGCGCTACGCACCTTATCAGCCGCAGCCGGTGCCTGAACTGATCGGAGAAAGCAATATTTTTGAAGCAATCAAAAAGGGCGATATTCTGCTGCATCATCCATATCAGACCTTTCAGCCGGTTGTTGACTTTATCCGTCAGGCGGCAACTGATCCTAATGTGCTGGCAATCAAGCAGACACTGTACCGTGTCAGCGGCAATTCGCCGATCATCGCTTCTTTGGCTCAGGCGGCAGAGAATGGCAAGCAGGTGACGGTATTGGTTGAGTTGAAGGCGCGTTTTGATGAGGAGAACAATATTGTTTGGGCGAAAAAGCTTGAGAAAGCAGGTTGTCATGTGATCTATGGTCTCGTGGGCTTAAAGACGCACAGTAAGATTGCACTGGTTGTTCGGAAAGAGGAGGACGGTATCCGCCGTTATGTCCATCTCGGAACCGGAAATTATAACGACTCCACGGCAAAGCTCTATACGGATTGCGGAATCTTCACCTGTTCAGAGGCGATCGGTGAGGATGCAACAGCTGTGTTTAACATGCTTTCCGGATACTCAGAGCCGCTCAGCTGGAATCATCTGGTCGTGGCACCGATCTGGCTGAGAAACAAATTTATGAAGTTGATCCGACGTGAGACAAAACATGCACTCGACGGCAAGGAGGCACGCATTGAGGCGAAGATGAATTCCCTGTGTGACCAGGAGATCATCGCAGCACTTTATGAGGCGTCTGCAGCCGGTGTGCAGATCGATCTGATCGTGCGAGGTATTTGCTGCCTGAAGGTGGGCATTCCGGGAGTGAGTGAAAATATCCGTGTTCGTTCCATTGTCGGAAATTTTTTGGAGCACAGCCGTATTTTCTATTTTTACAATAACGGCAATGAGGAATTATATATGGGCAGTGCGGACTGGATGCCAAGAAACTTGGATCGCCGTGTGGAGATCATCTTCCCTGTGCTTGATCCGAAGCTTCAGAGGAAAGTACGGCATATTCTACAGGTAGAACTTGAGGATAACACAAAGGCACATCTGTTGACCGCAGATGGCACATATAATAAACAGGATAAACGGGGTAAGGTTTTGGTCAACTCACAGCTTCAGTTTTGTGAGGAGGCAGTCAAGGCCGTCCCCAAGGAGGAAAATCGGTATAAAGACCGGGTATTTATACCGGCAGAACCGGTAAACAGTGAGGAACAGGAAGAAGATGAGTAAGATTATTTTTTCGGATCTGGACGGAACACTGCTCTGTAGTGACAAGTCGATTTCCGAGGGTAACCGTGTTGCGATCAAGCGGGCGACAGAGGCAGGACATTCGTTCGTTATCGCAACAGGCAGACCATTCGAGAGTGCAAAGAAGGTCAGCGATTCACTCGGACTGAACGGTGAGGGCTGTTATATTGTATCTTATAACGGAGGCCATGTCTACGACTGTTATCGTGAAAAGGTGCTGTTCAGCCGTCAGATGGACATGCAGACCGTGCGTGAGCTGTTTGTGCTGGCCGACGAGGCAGGTCTCTATGTCCACACCTATCAGAATGGAGAGATATTGACAAAGGCGGATACTGAGGAACTGGAGTGGTACGCAGCACGCACGAATCTGACACCGTCTCCGCGCGCAGATGTGTTGGAGTATCTGTCGCGGGAGCCGAACAAGGCAATCGTCATAGATCTTCATGATCATGAACGGCTGGAGCGTTTTCGCGCCGAACATGAAGATTGGGCAAAAGGGAAATGTCGGATGCTGTTTTCGTGTCCGCAGTATCTGGAGGTCGTTCCGGAGGGAATCTCCAAGCAGACAGGTATCAATTTTCTGGCGGATTATCTTGGGGGTGACGGAGCAGATACGATCGCGGTGGGTGATGAGACAAATGATATCGAAATGATAAAAGCAGCAGGACTGGGTGTTGCGGTGAGCAATGCCAATCCTGCCGCAAAGGAAGCTGCGGATTATGTGACAGTCAGCAGTAATGATGAGGATGCGATCGCGGAGGTCATCGAGCGATTCGTACTCTAAAGTAGAAGCATACAATTTTCTCGCTGCACTTCCGTACGAAAGCTCGAAAATTGCATGGCTTCTATTTGCGTGACTGCTTGATAGTCTCTAAGATCGAATAAGGAATATACAGTTTCCCGCGTCCGATACCGATACGGATGTCGGGCTTGTTTGTGCCGTGAAAATCCGAACCGCCTGTGATGAGCAGTCCTTCCTCGCGGGCGAGCGATTTATAGATCTGCTCGTCGGCAGGCGTGTTTTCAGAGTAGATTGCTTCAATGCCGGCGAGACCGTGTGTCTTCATTTCACGGATCATGCGCAGAAGCTGCGGGCGCTCCATGTGGTACATGACCGGATGAGCGAGTACAGGCGTGCCGCCTGCGGCTAAGATGTAGTCGACGGCGTCCATCGGTGTCACCTTTGGACGGTCAACATAGCAGCGACAGCCATCGCCGATATACTCTGTAAAAGCAGTCTTCATGTCGGAAATATATCCCTTATCCAGCAGATATCGCGCGATGTGTGCCCGGGTGATGACGGCATCAGGAAAAGCGGCTTCCAGTGCCTCCTGTGTGATGTCAAAGCCCTCGGCGCGCAGCTTCTCCAACATGTAGACATTGCGGTTATCTCTGGAACGGCGAAAATCCGCCATCTGTTTTTGCAGCGTGGCATTTTCGATGTCAATATAGAGTCCGAGGACATGAACCTCTTTTCCTTCATATTCGGTGGACAGCTCCACACCGGGAATCAGTTCGATGCCGGCAGCTTCGGCTGCCTTGATCGCTTCGTCGATACCGTCTGTGGTGTCGTGGTCGGTCAGTGCAAAGGCAGAAAGACCAGCTTTTTTTGCCTCCGCCACCAGTTCCGTCGGTGTGAATGTGCCGTCTGACGCGTTTGAGTGCACATGCAGATCTATGATACGTGTATCCATATGATAAAAACCTCCGGGTGAATTTATTTTCTTACATAAGGTAACATATTTTTATAAAAAATAAAACAAAAAAATACTTGACGCGTCTGATGGGATGTGTTATCTTTAATGAGTTGAAAACAGCAAGCAGAGTATCCACTCTCACCTTAGCACAAGCGCGTGACTCGGGTTCATAAGTGTTCAATGACGATTTTGGCGATGTTTTTCTGTCAGATCGCATGAGACGAATGTGATTAGTGGATGCAGATAGGTATCCACTTTTTTTTGTCTGCAGGCTTGGCGGATGCTGTTTGAAAAACTGTTGTATGAGTCAGATTTTATATTAAAAATGGAGGTGTGGTGTCATTAGCGAATTAATGATTAACGAACAGATCAGAGACAAAGAGGTTCGTGTGATTGGAGAAAACGGAGACCAGTTAGGCGTTATGCCGATCAAGGAGGCAATGCGACTGGCAGAGGAGGCGGAGTTAGATCTGGTGAAGATCGCGCCCACAGCAAAACCGCCGGTATGTAAGATCGTAGATTATGGAAAATATCGTTACGAGCTTGCCCGCAAGGAAAAGGATGCCCGAAAGAAGCAGAAAACGGTGGAGCTGAAGGAAGTACGTCTTTCTCCGAATATTGATTCCAATGATCTGAATACAAAGATCAGTGCTGCCAGAAAGTTTATCGGAAAGGGTAACAAGGTGAAGATCACCCTGCGTTTCCGCGGCAGAGAGATGGCACACATGCAGCAGAGTCGTCACATTTTAGACGACATTGCAGAGCAGATGGCTGATATCGCAGTTGTAGAAAAAGCACCGAAGCAGGAGGGTAGAAGTCTTGCTATGGTGCTTGGAGAGAAAAAATAAGAAGAACATTTTAAAGGAGGAATTTATTATGCCTAAGATCAAAACAAAAAGAGCTGCTGCAAAGCGCTTTACAAAAACCGGAACCGGAAAGTTAAAGAGAAATAAAGCTTACAAGAGCCATATCTTAACCAAGAAGACAACCAAGCGTAAGAGAAGCTTAAGACAGGCTGCAATGACAGATGCAACAAATGTAAAGACAATGAAGAAGATCTTACCTTATCTGTAAGAGTGTGTGAAGGAGGAAATAAGAAATGGCAAGAGTTAAAGGTGGTTTAAACGCTAGAAAGAAACACAATCGTACCTTAAAGTTAGCAAAGGGTTACAGAGGAGCGCGCTCAAAGCAGTATCGTATCGCTAAGCAGTCAGTGATGAGAGCGCTGACCAGCTCTTATGCAGGACGTAAGCAGAAGAAGAGACAGTTCCGTCAGTTATGGATTGCACGTATCAATGCTGCAGCTCGTCTGAACGGTTTATCATACAGCAGAATGATGCATGGCTTAAAGTTAGCCGGTGTTGATATGAACCGCAAGATGTTAGCTGAGCTTGCAGTAAATGATGCAGAGGGATTTGCAGCATTAGCTGAGGTTGCTAAGGCAAAGTTAGCTTAATCTGAGAATTGAGCTGAAAGATAAAGGAGTATCACAATGAGTGATACTCCTTTTTTAGCGGGGTGTCCGATGTGAAACACTACAGAGCAGCGTTTATATGTGGTTGTCAGCAGATGCCTTTCCGGAGCAGGCTGCTGAACGATAGTTTTTCGGTGACATGCCCTTGGCCTTGTGGAATGCCTTGGAAAAATATAGATTATTCTCAAATCCGACGGAATTTGCGATGGCAGTAACGGACAGGCCTGAGTGTTCTAAGAGATTGCACGCCTGTCGAATACGGAAGGCTGTCAGATATTCCTTGGGCGATTTTTCCATTACCTTTTCAAAAGACCGGAACAGATGGCTGCGGCTTAAACCTACATAATCTGCAATGTCCTCCACTGTGATCGGATAGGAATAATTGGCAGAGATGTAGGCGATCGCTTTTTGTACATAGCCGGAATAGGAGGTTTGCGGAGGCTTTTTGGTGGCACCCTGCATGAACAGCGCCAGTGCGGTGTACAGTCGTCCGGTCATCTCCACTGCCTGTTCAAATTCATTGCCGCGAACCTCATAGATGCATAGAAGTTGATGAAGGATCTTGTCGCCGAAAGGTGCTGCGATAATGTAGGGCTGCTCCTTTGTGAAATCAGTCGCGTTTAAGATGGAGAGCGCATCGCTGCCATTAAAGCCGACCCACGCATATTCCCACGGGTCAGACACATCCGCATAGTATGTGACTTCCTGATTCGGGTAGACCAAAAAGGTGTCGCCTGCGTGCAGTTCGTATTTTTTGTTTTTCAACTCATAATAGCCGCACCCGGAAATGACGTAATGGATCAGGTAATGATCCCGCACACCCGGTCCCCACTGGTAGAGAGAATCGCATTTCTGGTATCCGACGTTGTAAACGGAGAGGGATACCAGTTCTTTTTTTGTCGCTTTATAGGAATTTTTATAATTCATGTTCTGTCTCTCCTTGTAATGTACACAGCCTCATCAGAAATTACACCGGGCTGTCCAAGCATTTTCTTTTTTATTATACATGTTCATGCAACATTTTTCTATGTTCCTCATACATTTTTTTCTGGAAAAAACGAAAAAAAGAGGTAGACTTATCAGTAAAGAAACAGATGTATCGAATAATCATATAAACAACGAAAGGTGGTAACGATCATGGCAATTTTAGTAACAGGCGGAGCCGGGTATATCGGAAGTCATACATGTGTAGAACTTTTGGACGCAGGTTATGATGTAGTCATTCTGGATAACCTGTCCAATTCCAGTGAAAAGTCTTTAGAGCGTGTTGAGGCATTGACCGGAAAGAAGGTTACATTTTATAAAGGCGATATTTTGGATCGTGAATTGTTAAACGACATTTTCAAAAAGGAGACGATTGACAGCTGCATCCATTTTGCAGGCTTAAAGGCAGTGGGTGAATCCGTGTCAAAACCCTGGGAGTATTACGAGAACAACATTGCCGGAACGTTGACGCTTGTGGATGTGATGAGACAGAACGGCTGTAAGAACATCATCTTTTCTTCCTCTGCGACTGTATACGGCGATCCGGCAGAGATACCGATCACTGAGAATTGTCCGAAGGGACAGTGCACGAACCCTTACGGCTGGACGAAATCCATGCTGGAGCAGATCTTATCTGATATGCAGAAAGCAGATCCCGAATGGAATGTAATCCTTCTTCGCTACTTCAACCCAATCGGTGCGCATCCCAGCGGAACTATGGGAGAGAATCCGAACGGTATCCCGAACAACCTGATGCCCTATATTACGCAGGTGGCTGTCGGCAAGCTGGCGCAGCTCGGAGTATTTGGTGACGATTACGACACACCGGACGGAACCGGCGTGCGCGACTATATCCATGTGGTAGACCTTGCGCTCGGCCACGTGAAGGCATTAAAGAAGATTGAGGAGAAGGCCGGACTTTGCATTTACAATCTCGGCACCGGACACGGCTACAGTGTACTGGATATTGTGAAAAACTTTGAAGCAGCCAACGATATCAAGATTCCTTATGTGATCAAGGCTCGTCGTCCCGGAGATATTGCCACCTGCTACTGCGATCCGTCCAAGGCAAAACAGGAGCTTGGCTGGGAAGCAAAATACGGCATCCGTGAGATGTGTGCGGATTCATGGAGATGGCAGAAGAATAATCCGAACGGATATGAGGATTAACTGATATTATAGAAGTAACACAATTTTCTCACCGCATTTGATATGCGAAAGTTCGAAAATTGTGTTACTTCTAAAGAATATCCAGAAAAAACAAAAAAAGTCCTTGACATTCAGCAAACCGTCTGATAGTATAGTAAGCGGTTCGTTGGTCAAGCGGTTAAGACGCCGCCCTCTCACGGCGGAAACACGGGTTCGATTCCCGTACGGACTGCTAAAGGATTTCCTGAAAAGGAAGTCCTTTTTTGATGTCATTGAAAAGCAGATAGCAAAATGGTATACTAATATAAATCTGTTTTGAGATGTGGATATCTGAAAGAGAGGTAGCATATGTCTACGATGAGTATAGAATTGCTGATACAACGAGTGACGGAGATCTGTAAGGCAAATAATGTGCAGCATCTGACACTGGTCGGCTCTTTTGCAACGGGGACAGCGACACCCACAAGCGACATTGATTTTGTCGTGTATGATTGTAAGAATATACAAAAGCTTGAGGAGAATCTGGAAAGCATTGATACGTTGCGGAAGATAGATATTTTTGATTATAATTCAATTCATAATGCGTATTTATTGGAGGATATTAAAAAGTATGGAAAACAAATTTATTAATCGTTACAATACTTTTTGCAAGAGTTTGAAAAATCTTGAGAAAAGCAAAAATGCCGATCCTGATGCGGATTTTGTGTTGGAAGGGACGGTTCAAAATTTTAACCTTACATTTGATATCTCATGGAAAGTTATGAAAGATATACTTATAAAATGTATGGGAGTAATGGATTTTGCAATTGGATCCCCGCGTGATACGCTTCAGGCGGCGTATACGAATGGATTGATCTTTGATGATGAGTGGTTACAGATGCTTCGGGTAAGAAATCAGCTGGCGCACGACTATGACGGCAGCTTTGCAGCAGAAACATTTGAATTGATCATCTCTGTGTTTTACGAATGTTTTGAGAAATTTAGAGACCATGTTTCCGAATATTATGCGGATGGGGATCTGATGGAATCGACTTCGTTTCAGACAAAAGAATAGAGTGAAATAAGCAAAATAAAAAAAACGCTTGACATTCAGTTGACCCTTTGATAATATAATAAACGGTTCGTTGGTCAAGCGGTTAAGACGCCGCCCTCTCACGGCGGAAACACGGGTTCGATTCCCGTACGGACTGCTAAGGATTTTCCGAAAGGGAAGTCCTTTTTTGATGCGCTTAAAGCGCTTGACCGCAAAAAAATGTTAAGGTACAATAAAAACATTAGTTATGAATATATTTATTTTGGAGGCTACATATGAAAAAGTTTCAGAAAATATTTCTTGTGGTATGTATGGTGCTTAGCAGTGTTGTGATTATTAAAATGGATACCACAACAGCTCAGGCAGCTGTGAAAAAAGAATTGATCATCCAGATCGGAAAAACAAAGATTTATAATACCTCAGAGGATATCGTAGAGGGAGAAAACTGGAAATATGATAAGACGACCAATACGCTGACGATCTCCAGTGTGGATTTGAGCAAGAGTGATATTTATAGTTATCAAAAACTAAAGATTAAAGCAAGTGGTGAGAATAAGATTCAGAGAATTTGTGTAGAAGATGATTATGAAAAAGGCTATGTCAGACGTAATGTGTTTTCTATTGTCGGCGATGAAAATGCCAGCATAGTCAATTGTAGCATTAGCTCATGCAGTAACCTTATGATTAAGAATATTTCGATGGCGAATTGTTCTATATATGCAACTCATACGCTGGATATTGCAAATAGCTTTATTACGGAGACGAAGTATTATGCATCCGGTATTATGGTTGATAATTCTACCATTGAATCAATAAAAGCTGATTATGATGTGATTTATGCATCTAATGAACCCGGAAGAGACGGACTTATTATAAAAAATAGTACAATTAATATTAATACGGATGCATCTACGGGTGTGCAATTATATGGTGGTAAGTGCTCGATTTCTGATTCAACACTGAATATAACAGCAAAAGAAATGGGGATGTATCTATCAGGAGGCGAAGATGTTACCATCAAAAACTGTGAGATGAAGCTACAGACAATTTTAGGGAACGGTACGCTGGGATGCCCTTTAGATGTATATAGTTCAGACAATTTTCAAATATTGAATTCTAAAATAACACTTATAGGAAAACAATGTGCTATGGGTACATATAACACAGCAACTGCTATTAATAATTCTACGCTGGATATTACTGCAAAGACAGATATGGGAATTTGGATCATGCATGGAGATGACCGTGTATACAGCTTTACTGTTGATAACAGTAATGTTAAAATAAATGCGGCAAAAGATGGAATATTTAGTGAAGGTGTAAAGATTATTCTAAATTCAGGAAAAATGAATGTAACTTCGAAAAAGAAATCAGGTATAGCGATGAGTGTGAAATATTCAGATCCGAATATACAACCGGTACTATCAATCAACGGCGGCACATGTAATATCAACGGAAAAAAATATGGCATTGAATTTATTACAGAGTCAAAATCAAGTCTTACCGGCGGCACGCTCACGTTAAATGGAGATAAAGCAGCAGTGAGCATGATATCGAAACTCCCGACCGGAAAAACGTATGCTATCAAAACGGGCAGTTCAAAAAACAAGGCGAAGACCACAACAGCATATAAAAAAACCGATAAATATGTTTCTATAAAGAAAAAATAGCCCTTGCATTTCTGTGCCATAAGTGCTACACTGATCATAGTTGAATATTGTACTAGATATGAGAGTGGGTTGAAAAGCCCACTCTTATTTGTTGGTATCCACAATTTTTGTATCGGAACCGCGTAGGTGCCGGACAATAAAGAAGGAAGGTGAAACAATGTCAAAACGACAGGACTATGAAGCACAGACGGAAGCGTTGATCCTGCCGATTCTGGAAAAATACGGATTTGAGCTCTACGATGTGGAGTATGTCAAGGAAGGCGGCACGAATTATCTCCGGGCGTATATTGACAAGCCGGGCGGGATCGCGGTGAACGACTGCGAAACAGTTGCCAGAGAGATGAATCCGATTCTGGATGAGAAGGATTACATTCCGGATTCCTATGTATTTGAGGTCAGCTCGCCGGGACTGGGACGCCCATTGAAAAAGGATAAGCATTTGGAGAAAAGCATCGGCGAGGAGGTGGAGATCCGCACCTTCCGTCCCATCAACCATGAGAAGCAGTTTACAGGCACACTGAAACGCTTCGATGCAGACAACATCGTCATTGAGGATGAAGATGAAACAGAACTTACTTTTGCCAGAACAGATATTGCCTTGATTCGGCTGGCATTTGATTTTTAGGAGGAAAAAGGAAAAATGAAGAATGAATTATTAGAGGCACTCACTATTTTGGAGCAGGAAAAAAACATCAGTAAGGACACGCTGATCGAGGCAATCGAAAATTCGCTTGTGACAGCCTGCAAGAACCATTTCGGAAAGTCTGACAATGTGAAGGTAGACATGGATCCGGAGACTTGTGAATACCATGTATATCAGGCAAAAACTGTTGTGGAGGAGGTCACTGATCCGGTACTGGAGGTCAGCTTAGCAAAGGCAAAGATGATCGATTCCAAATACGAGATCGGTGATACCGTGAATTTTGAGATCAAATCGCAGGAATTCGGACGTATCGCGACACAGAACGCAAAGAATGTGATCCTTCAGAAGATCCGTGAGGAGGAGCGCAAAGTTTTATTCAGCGAGTATTACAGCAAGGAAAAGGATATCGTGACCGGTATCGTACAGCGTTACATCGGAAGAAATGTCAGCATTAACCTCGGAAAGGTAGATGCGATCCTGACTGAGAATGAGCAGGTGCGCGGTGAGGTCTTCCAGCCTACCGAGCGTATCAAACTCTATATTTTAGAAGTAAAGTCCACACCCAAGGGACCGAAGATCCTTGTGTCCAGAACACATCCCGAACTGGTGAAACGACTGTTTGAGTCTGAGGTGACTGAGGTGAAGGACGGTATCGTGGAGATCAAGAGCATTGCGCGTGAGGCGGGAAGCAGAACGAAGATTGCCGTTTACTCCAATGATCCGGATGTGGATGCAGTCGGTGCATGTGTCGGAATGAACGGTGCCAGAGTCAATGCCATCGTAGGCGAGCTGCGCGGCGAGAAGATCGATATCATCAACTGGAATGAGAACCCTGCAATGTTGATTGAAAACGCATTGAGCCCTGCAAAGGTTATTTCCGTTATTGCGGATGCGGAGGAAAAGAGTGCAAAGGTCGTTGTACCGGATTACCAGTTATCGCTCGCTATCGGTAAGGAAGGACAGAATGCACGTCTTGCAGCACGTCTGACCGGATTCAAGATCGATATCAAGTCCGAGACACAGGCACGCGAGGCCGGTGACTTCATGGATTACGAGAACGATTACGAGGATGAGGAATATTACGAGGACGAGGAGTACTACGAGGACGAGGAGTACTACGAGGACGAGGAGTACTACGAGGACGGCGAGTACGTCGAAGATGGTGAATACGCTGAGGGCGGCGAATATGCGGAAGGTGAGTATGCCGATGAGTACGCCGACGAAAAATAAAAAGATTCCCATGAGACAGTGTGTAGGCTGCGGACAGATGAACGAAAAACGGTTGATGTACCGCGTGATCCGCACGCAGGAGGGTGAGTTGCTTTTGGATAAGACCGGACGCAAGAACGGTCGCGGAGCCTATATCTGTCCGAATGAAGAATGTCTGCAGAAGGCAATCCGCTCCAAAGGGCTGGAACGCTCCTTTAAAATGCAGATTCCGAAAGAGGTGTATGAAACTCTGGAGGAGGAGATGAAAAACAGCCATGCAGAGTGAGAATATAAAAATGAAACCGGACAGAGTGTTGTCCATGCTTGGGATCGCCGCCAAGGCAGGAAAGGTCGTGAGTGGTGAATTTGCCACAGAAAATGCAGTCAAGGCCGGAAAGGCATTTCTGGTAGTTACTGCGGCAGATGCATCGGAAAACACTGCAAAAAAGTTTTGTGATATGACCGATTTTTATCGGGTGCCGCTTGTTGTATATGGAACAAAGGAGTCGCTGGGCGGATGTATTGGAAAAGATTACCGTTCATCGCTGGCTGTGACCGACGAGAAGCTGGCAGAAGCAGTAACAAATAAGATAAAACAGACCGAAGCATTTACTGTTGAGGTTGTGAGAATATGATACTGCGAGTAAAACGAGCAGTTTAACACGGAGGTAGTTAGTTTATGGCAAAACGAGTATATGAGCTTGCAAAGGAGATTGGGGTCGACAATGCTTCACTGATGAAATTCCTGACCGATAACAATATTGAGGTCAAGAGTCACATGAGCAATCTGGACGACAGTGCAATCGCAATGGTAAAAAGTGATTTTAAGAAGCCCGCGGCAAAGCCTGCGCCGGCAAAAACTGAGGAAAAGCCTGTTACAGAAGGTGAAAAGGCACCGGAGCGCCCGAAAAAGAAGGCTAGCATTACAGCTGTCTTCAATCCTCAGAACAGCAAGAATATGAAGGACCGCAAACCGCCGCAAAAACGTCCGGCAGGAGAGCGTCCGGTTCGCCCGGCAGGAGAGCGTCCGGTTCGCCCGGCAGGAGAGCGTCCGGTTCGCCCGGCAG
>JBJEML010000093.1:0-8080 GCA_051879675.1 Lachnospiraceae bacterium
TTGCATCCTTCTTCGGTACAGACAGCTTCAGGATACCATCCTCAAACTTTGCCTTAATGTCATTCTGTTCGATGTCCTCTCCGACATAGAAAGCTCTGCTGCAGGTTCCGCTGTAACGCTCGCGGCGGATATATTTGCCGTTCTCATCCTTCTCATCCTTGCTCTGTGCGGTCTTTGCCGTAACAGTCAGACAGCCGTCCTTCAGCTCAACCTGTACATTCTCTTTCTTGTATCCCGGAAGATCCACATCCAGCTCATAGCCGGTATCCGTTTCCTTTACATCTGTCCGCATCACGTTCGCTGCCGGAGCGTTGTATCTTGCGACGTTCCTTGTCGGTCTTGCGAAATCCTCAAAAAAGCTGTCAAATAAATCCTCTCCAAAAATGCTCGGTACTAACATAATAATTCCTCCTTTACCCTTCAATTGTGATATAGTTTGTCTTTTCTACAGCTGGTTTTGCTTCCTTTTTCGGAATGGTCAGCCGCAGAATACCATGTTTAAAGCTACCCTTGATCTCGTCCTGCGTGATGTCATCTCCCACGTAGAAGGAACGTGCGCAGGCTCCTGCATAACGCTCTCTTCGGATGTACTTTCCGGTTTTCTTTTCCTGCTCATCCTTATCCAGACCTTTTTCAGCACTGATGGTCAGATAACCGTTGTCCAGGGCAACCTTCACATCCTCTTTCTTGAAACCGGGCAGATCAACGATCAACTCGTACTCGGTATCTGTTTCCTTTACATCTGTTTTCATCAGATTCTTTGCGTGCTTTCCGTACAGTGCCTTTCGCGCATCCGGAATTGCAGGAAATGCAAAATCCTCCATGAAATCATCAAATAAGTCTTCTCCAAAAATATCATGCATCATCATAAGTCATATCTCCCTTCCATGATATAATAATTGTTGTAGCACGATCGGAGAAATCCGAGGTGTTGAGTTTTTGTTCCAAAGGATCTTTTGTTTTCCTTTGTTGATTATGTTATAGCACCATTGTTAGCACTCGTCAATATAGAGTGCTAACAATTCACATTTTTTTCACAAATTAAATAATTTGCTCGTAAAATCTCTCATATGATAAATATTTTTTCCCTCTGCATGCAAAATATGCTACACTGATAAAAACATCTAATTCAAAGGAGTCTCTGTTATGCAGATATCTGTCTTTTTTGCGCTGGCAGCATATGCCTGCGCAACTACCTTCAGTCCCGGACCCAACAACGTGCTGCTGCTGTCCTCCACCGGACAATACGGCTTTAAAAAATGTCTGCCGCTCATGCGCGGTATCTGGACAGGCCTGATCACCGTCATGCTGATCTGCGGTTTCGGCTGCAAGCTTCTGGGTGATCTGATCCCATCCATTGAGCGCTATGCTCGTTTTGTCGGTGCCGCTTACATCGTATGGCTCGGCTACAAGACACTGACCAGACGTGCCACACCTGCACCCGGCGAAGCATCTGCCGATGATTCCTCAAAAAAAGAAGAAAAACCGCTTACCTTTGTAAACGGTTTTTTACTACAATTTCTAAATGTAAAGATCTTAATGCTGGGTATCGCTGCCTATTGCAGCTTTGTGCTGCCCTACGGGACAAGCATCCCTGCCACACTGATCTTTGCCGTGACCATGGCCGCCTGCGCCGCCACCGGGAATCTGATCTGGGCGACGGTCGGAAGCCTTCTGTTCCCGATCTACAGCAAACATTATCGTATTTTTAACATGATTATGGCGCTGCTTTTGTTCTGGTGTGTGTACAAAATCATATTCATCTAAGTTATTATAATAAAAGGACTCCGTCACCGGAGTCCTTTCATTCTTTTTATTTCGTAAATGCTTCCACTAAGCTCTTTGCCTCAGCTTCGTCAAATCCGTCGGTGTTTACAAGCTGGTCTACAAACCAGTCTGCGACACCTGCCGTTGCGTTCTTGAAACCTTCCGTGTTGATATCTTCTGTGTATGTCACATGGATCGTTTCATTTGCTACCCAGTCTGCGATGAGACGGTCGCACTCAAAACGGTTGATCATACGCTGATATTCTACGGTCTTTTTTGCATTTTCTTCTACGATCGCCTGCTGTTCCGGTGTCAGACTCTCGAAGATCTCGCCGTTCATACAGAAGAACAGGCAGTCATAATACGCATTCCACAGAGAAATATAATCCTGTACTTCCTGCACAGATGCGGATGCGATCGCAGGTAACGGATTTTCCTGACCTTCTACCGTGTTCTGCTGTAATGCAGTGTAGGTCTCGGACCAGTTCATATTGGTCGCATTTGCCTGCCAATCCTCATAGGACTTCATGAGCAAGTTTGAGCCTGCCACACGGATCTTTAAGCCCTTTAAGTCATCTACAGATGCAACCGGACGTTTGGAGTTTGTCAGCTGACGGAAACCGTTTTCTGCCATTCCGAAGCATTTTAAGCCCATGCCATCCAGAATCTCTACCATCTTAGCGCCTGCCTCGCCATCGAGTTTAGCGTCTACGTCGTCATAATCGTCAAAAATGTACGGCAGTGAAACAACATTAAATCTGTCATCAAATGCGGAGTAGATCAGGTTGCTATGCATAGACAGCTGCACCGGATCGCCCTCCTGCAATGCTCCGATACCGTCCTTCTGTGAACCGTTCGTCAGCTGATCGGAGAATCCGTCTACCACAACCTTTACCTTTCCTCCGGTAGACTCTTCCATCAAAGCCGCAAAATAACGTCCTGCCTTTGCCCATGTTGAGGTCTCACCTGTTGAGCATGCATAATGCCACGTCATTTCCTCCCAGTCAGTAGTCGCAGCTGCCGCATCTCTGGATGCGTCATACTGCTCGTTATCATAAGCCTCCACATCGATCGCTTCAGCCGTAAACGCATTGACTAATGCCTCTGCCTCTTCCCATGAATAGCCATCTGTATTTACCAGCTGATCGATAAACCACTCAGCGACATCACTTGTTGCTTTCTTAAAGCCCTCTGTATCAATATCAGCTGTCTCTGTCACCGTAATGACATCATTTGCCTTCCAGTCCTCAATCAGCAGATCGCACTCATAACGGTTGATCGCACGCTGATACTCAACGGTCTTTTTCGCATTGGCATCAATTACCTCGCGCTGTGCGTCGGTCAGACTGTTGTAAATATCACCGTTCATACAGAAGAACAGACAGTCATAATATGCATTCCACAGCGAAATGTAATCCTGAACCTCCTGTACGGACGCGGAAGCGATTGCAGGCAGGGGGTTCTCCTGACCTTCTACCGTATTCTGTTGTAATGCAGTATAAGTTTCAGACCAGTTCATGTTTGTGGCATTCGCGTGCCAATCCTCATAAGACTTCATGAGCAGATTAGATCCTGCCACACGTACCTTTAAGCCCTTCAGATCATCTACGGACTTTACTTCACGCTTGGAGTTTGTCAGCTGACGGAATCCGTTTTCTGCCATTCCGAAACACTTCAGACCCATTTCATCCAGGATCTTTTCCAGCTGCTTACCTGCCTCACCGTCAAGCTTGGCATCCACATCATCATAATCATCAAAAATGTACGGTAAAGATACAACATTAAATCTGTCGTCAAATCCGGAATAGATCAGGTTGCTGTGCATAGACAGCTGCACCGGATCGCCTTCCATCAACGCTCCGATACCGTCCTTCTGGGAACCGTTGGTCAGCTGATCGGAAAATCCGTCTACAACAACCTTTACTTTTCCACCGGTAGATTCTTCCATCAAAGCAGCAAAGTATCGTCCTGCCTTTGCCCATGTGGATGTCTCACCTGTGGAACATGCATAATGCCAGGTCACTTCTTCCCACTCTGCATCATTGTAAAATGCATCTTCCGCCGGATCATATGTCTCGTTGTCATACGCCTGGATCTTTGAACTGTCAGCAGCCACATCCGTAGACGAACTTGCGGTAGATGTGTAAGCCGCACGCGGGAAGTAGGTAAATACTACTAAAACGACCAATGCAGCTGCTACCATCGGCATAACAGCCTTTGAAATCTGCTGCAAGGTTACCTTTGCCACATTCTTTACCTTTAAGCTGATCGCTACGAACAGGTTGACACCAACCGGAGGTGTCACCTGACCGATGGCAAGGTTTAAGGTCGCCATGATACCGAACGCGATGGGACTGAAGCCCAATGCCTTGCAGATCGGGAACATAATCGGGATAAAAATGTACATTGCTGAGTTTGCATCGATAAAGCAGCCTGCGATCAGGAAGATTACGTTACAGATCAGCAGGAAGATAAACTTGTTCGCTGATACATTTCCAAGTAATGCCGTCGCTGCACCGGAAATACCGAACAGTGTACATACATAGGAAAACAGTGTTGCGGAAGCAACGATCAGCATGATACCACCGGTCGTCTTTGCGGACTCGATCGTAATGTCGATCAGTTCCTTCCACTTGATCTCACGATAAATAAATACACCGACAATCAGACCATAAACAGCCGCTACAGCCGCTGCCTCCGTCGGTGTGAATACACCGCCGTAGATACCGCCGAGAATAATAACCGGCATGAGGAAGCCCCAGAAAGCATCCTTGAAGGTCACCCAGCGCTCGTTCCAGCTCGCCTTTTCACGGGAAGACTGAATGCCTTTTTTACGGACCTCGATCATAACGACAACGATCAGTGCCAGACCCATCAGAATACCGGGGATGATACCTGCGATAAACAGATCTCCCACGTTTTCGCCGGTGATGGAAGCATATACCACGTATGCGATACTCGGCGGAATAACGATCGCGATCGAGCTCGCTGCCGCCATGAGCGCCATTGCAAATGCTGCGCTAAATCCTGCCTCCACCATCGCAGGAATCAGGATTGCACCAAGCGCTGCTACGGTCGCAGGACCGGAACCGGAAATCGCGCCGAAAAAGCATGCCACAATAACACACACGATTGCAATACCGCCGCGTCTGTGTCCGACGCAGCTGTCGATAAACTTAACTAAACGTTTGGAAATACCAGCCTTTGCCATGATATTTCCGGCAAGAATGAAGAACGGAATCGCCAATAACAATGTTTTTGCGATACCCGTATATGTATTGGTTGCCACTACCGTCAGACTCTGACCTGCAGTCAGGATCGCAGCCACAGAGGATGCTCCCAGACAGATTGCGATCGGCACATCCAGAATAAGCAGCGCGAAGAATACGATAAAAAGAACTGCTGTAACCATTAGTTATTGCCCTCCTTTCTCACCTTCAGGAAATCAAGTGTATTTTCAATAAAATGTAATACTAAAAATACACCACACACCGGCACAAAGGACCAAAAGATCCAGCTGGGCCAGTGCAATACATAGGTATGCGCATTCTGTGTATACTCAGACAGCGCACGTCCCACACCCTGCCATGTCAGGATCACACAGTAAATGATACTGAATACATTTGCCACCAGCTTCTGCACCAGTCTTGCAGATCCCTTCAAGCGATCAGAGACAAGGCTTAAACCTACCAGCCCGCCGTCCTCCCGGCATGCAAGGGCTGCGCCCATTAGGGAAATCAGAACAAAAAGCGCTACAACCAGCTCATCTACCCACGTCAGTGAGTGGTTGATCAGTTTTCGTCCGATTACATTTGCGAAGGTCAATACTAAGGACACGATCAGGGTAACTGCCATAATGATATTCTCGACCTTTACCACGCCGTGCATGATCTTCTTGTACGTGTTCATTATCTAATCCTCCTCTTTTGATATAATAAAAATATTATAATGCTGCCTTGATCGCAGCCAGCAACTCATCATACTCCTCAAATGCAGGATACTGTGGATAATCTTTTTTGATCTGCTCTGTGCTCTTGAATAAGAAACCTGCCTTGCTCGCCTGAATCATTCCGAGATCGTTAAAACTATCTCCGCTGGCGATCGTCTCATAGCCGATGGACTGCAATGCCTTTACAGTCGTGAGCTTTGATTTCTCACAACGCATCTTAAAGCCGGTAATCTCACCACTCTCAGCCACCTCCAACGAATTGCACATGATCGTCGGCCAGCCAAGCTTTTTCATGAGCGGTGTTGCAAACTGCTCAAATGTGTCACTGATAATGATGACCTGTGTCAGCGAGCGAAGCTCGTCCAAAAACTCCTTCGCACCGGGAATCGGATCGATCTTTGCGATCGTCTCCTGAATCTCCTTTAAGCCGAGACCGTGCTCCTTCAAGATGCCAAGTCTCCAGTTCATCAACTTATTATAGTCCGGCTCGTCTCTGGTCGTCCGCTTCAGTTCCGGAATACCGCTCGCCTCGGCAAACGCGATCCAGATCTCCGGCACCAGAACACCTTCCAGGTCTAAACATACAATATTCATAGTTATGCTCCTTTAATTTTCTTTGCACTTTAGTCAGTTAACGTCCTATAGTATACTACTATAAATCGGAGAATGGTGCAAGGTTTTTGTTGAAATTCCACCTTATGGACAAAAAAAGAGTTGCATTACGCAACTCTTCAGTCTTTTTCAAAGTTCATATCAACCATTTCTTCTTTGATCTGCTCATACAACGGACGGATCGCATCCAGTGTTTCCTCCAGTTCGTCCGCCGCCTGTTCCAGTGACTTGCTTTTAAGCAGCTTTTTACGAATCTGTTCATATAGTTTTAACTCTCTGCCTTCCTCTCTGCCTTCCTCTCTGCCCTCCTCAATTGCTTCCTCACGCTGCAATTCAAGACGTCGCTCAAACGTATAATCCATGGTCATCATATGAGTCACCTCCTCCCGGTGTTGGATCAAAAAATCTTTCAGCACATTTTCTCTGATGCACTGATCGATCGCTTGTTTAATCGCAATTTCCAAGTCACTAAAGTCATTTTTCGCATGATACTCCCGTACCAGATCCACAAAAATCATATACTCCCGCAATGTCGGAGATTTTTCAAGCAACTCCGTATTGTTACCTTTGTTAATATTGTAGACGCGGCACACCAACTCCAGTTCCGGCGTATCGGTTTTGTGCTCAAATGCATCTGACAGTCGCAATTCATATTGCTCCGGTGCGTGTTCTTTTCCGTTATAGAATACAACAAAATGCGGCACAGGTATTTTCAAAAGTGTTTTTCCGTATAAGTCTCTCTTCTGGGAATACGCGCGCTTCTGGAGCATTCCTACAATATAGATCAGATGTCGCAAAGGCATATTCGGGCAGTAGGTAGACTGATGCTCATAAAGGCTAAGATTCGCATCCATTATAAAAGACGCATCATTCCTGATAGTAAGGGAAAAGCTCCGGTCTTCCAACGTGGTAATCTCGACTTCTTCCGGATTATCATACGCTGTTCCATTCATTGCATTATAGATCTCCAGAGCGCGATTCTTGTCCTGCAGTAGCATGCTGAATACATCACTGCTATACTTAGCGTTGCCATTTGTGTTTGTCATACATTGGTCCTCCTTTTTGTAAATTCAGCAGGATCTGTATGTCAAAGTATTTCCGATATCCACTCTGGTATCATTCCAAAATCCTGCTTTCGTAAAAATGTTGTGAGATTAAAAGCAAGATTTTCCAGAATATAAGATAATAAACGATAGATTAACGATTCAGACGGCTCGCCAACTCCTGTCCGCCCTACCTGTGGAAAAGAGATTTTTTGTGTGAAACAAAACAATCATTTGCTTTGTTTCAAGTATAACACCGTGTAAAATGGAATACAAGTCATTTCGAACTTAAAGAAGACTTCCTGTGAGCTTTTTCATTTTTTACATAAAAAAAGCCCTAAAAACTCATGGTTTTCAAGACTTCTTTCAGCGTGCGTGAGAGGATTCGAACCCCCGACACCTTGGTCCGTAGCCAAGTGCTCTATCCAGCTGAGCTACACACACGTATTACTATTTAGACCTTTCAGTCAATGCCCGCGACCGGAATCGAACCGGTACTGTGTCACCACAACAGGATTTTAAGTCCTGCGCGTCTGCCAGTTCCGCCACGCGGGCTTTGTGCTAAGGAGAGACCCACGAAGTGGGAAGATTCCTTAATGCCAGCTTCGCAACCATGTAGATCGCGGAAAATGGGACCTATAGGGCTCGAACCTATGACCCTCTGCTTGTAAGGCAGATGCTCTCCCAGCTGAGCTAAGATCCCAAAACG
>JBJEML010000094.1:0-8009 GCA_051879675.1 Lachnospiraceae bacterium
GCCAGTGTCTATCGGTGTATCCGCGATGAGGGGAAAAAAGAGGGGATTCTCTTTATCGATGAGATCAATTGTGTCTCCGAGACGCTGACACCGGCAATGCTGCAGTTTTTGCAGTGCAAGACATTCGGTAACCGCGCGGTGCCGCAGGGGTGGATCATCGTGGCGGCAGGAAATCCTCCGGAATACAACAAATCCGTGCGGGATTTTGACATGGTGACGCTGGACCGTGTCCGCTCCATTGACGTAGAAGCAGACTTGGATATATGGATGAATTATGCCACTGATAAGCATATACACGGGGTAATTCTGAGTTATTTACAGCTGCGAAAAAAGAACTTCTACCGCATTGAGACAGATGTGGATGGTCTGCGCTTTGTGACAGCCAGAGGATGGGAAGATCTCGGCGCGCTCATGCAAATGTACGAGGAGCTGGGTATCCCGGTAACGGAGGAGGTCATCCGTGAGTATCTGCGTCTGCCGGAGGTGGCGGAAGACTTTTTTGCCTATTACGAGCTGTACCGCAAATATCAGGACGATTACAGCATTGGTGAGATCCTGCGGGGACAGGCACAGCCGGTGGTGTTCGAACGCCTGATGAAAGCGGGCTTTGACGAGCGGCTGTCCGTTGTGAACCTGCTTCTGGATGCCTTAAAAGAGCCACTGTGTCAGTTGTTTGAGGCGAAGCGGTTTACGGATACGCCGGAGAGCGAGGCGCTTTCGGCGGCGATGGCGCATGTGTTTCATTTTCTGGAGGATGCGTTTGGAACCGAGGGTTCGCAGGAGATGCTGCTGTTTGTGACCGGGCTTACGATGTGCAAGGAGGCGGCGGTATTTCTGGCGATGAATCCGCAGCCGAAATACATGAAGTATAACGAGGAGCTCTTGAGTGGCGGGCGCAGAAAGAAGCTTTTGCAGGAGTTGAAGACCTCTTAACCTTTGAAAAGGGGATGGAGTCGCTCAATTACAGCGCGAATATATAAAATTATATCAGGAATAAACAAAGGAGCATAAAAGATGGATATCGGGATAATTTTCGGACAGATGCTGGTGCTGCTGGCAATGATGCTGACGGGAGCATTTGTCTACAAAAAGAAATGGCTGGGCGAAGAAGGCTCAGCAAATATATCAAAGCTGGTGGTAAATGTGTTTAATCCGCTGCTGGTGATCGGAGGTGTACTCGGTGATACAGATGCGATCAGTCGGGAAAAGATTGTCGGTAATGTGCAGCTGGTCGTGCTCTACTATATCATTGCGGTAGTGTTTGGCATTTTGCTGGCATGGGTACTGCATCCGCCGAAGAACTTAAAGAGCATTTATGTCCTGATGGCAACCTTTTCCAATCTGGGGTTTATGGGTATTCCGGTGGCAAAGAGCCTGTACGGCAGTGAGGGCGTGGTTTATGTTTCCTTCTACATCCTTTTGTACAATGTGCTGGTATATACCTATGGCATGGCTCTGGCACGCCGGGCGGCGCGGGAGAAAAACGGCATGGACAGTGCGGAGAAGGCCAGCCTGGCTGTCTCCTTAAAGCGCATGATCAATCCGGGTGTTGTGGCGGCGCTGCTGGCGCTCATCATATTTGCGACCGGTATCCGGATGCCTGCACCGGTCATTTCGCTGTGCGGGTATATGGGTGATACAACGATTCCGTTATCCATGATGATGATCGGTATCTCCATTGCAAAGGCAGATCTGCGAAGTTATCTGAAGGATGCGCGGATGTATGCATTTATCTTGCTGCGCATGGTGGCGATGCCGATAGCAGTAGCGCTGCTCATGCGTAATATGGGCTTCGACGAAGTCGTTTTTGGCGTATTTATCATTGAGCTGGCGATGCCGATCGGAAGCGTGATCGGTCTGTTTGCGAAAGAGTGCGGCGCTGATGATGCATACTGTATGAAGGGAACGGTGCTCAGTACGCTTGCGTCGATCATTACGATACCGCTTGTCGGTCTGTTTTTATAGTTTTGGAATGTGTCTGGGGAGGATCTGTGTATGGAAAAAATTGAATTGTGGAAGGATGCCTATCGCATCGGAAATGATGTGATCGATGAGCAGCACGAGGAGTTGTTTCATCGGATTGAAAAGCTGCTTGTGATGGCTCGCAGCGCTGATCTGGAGGAAAATCGCAAGCAGTGTGAACATATGCTGGACTATCTGGTGGAATATACGGATTTTCACTTTAACTCGGAGGAAGCGCTGCAGAACAGGGAAAATTATGTTGATTATGAGCGGCACAAAAAGATCCATCAGGAGTTTCGCAATACGGTCATGACGTACCGGGAGCGTATCCGGGAGGATTTTTCAGCGGCGATGCTCAAGCGTTTTCTTGGCACGCTGCTCACATGGCTGACTGTTCATGTGCAGGGCTGTGATCAAAAGATCATGAAAAATGAGCCGATCGCGGAACAGGCAGAGCTTTCCGGTGTGGAGAACATCGTCAGGAATGTGATGAAAAAGCTTCTGACGAATCTGTATGGGATTGAGGTAACGGAGACGGCGGCCAGACGTTATGGGGCAGAGCTTCGAGGGAGCGTGATCATACGGGTATTGCTGACAGGGGAGGACAAACACATGCTGCTGTTTGGACTGTCAGAGCGTTTGGTGAAGATCCTATACAATAAGATCAGTGGTCTTTTTATCCAGCAGACCGGATATCTGGATGAGCTGGAGGAATCAGCGCTGGTAGAACTGGGAGATATCATGGCATCTTACATCATGGGCGCATTGATGAACCAAAAGATTACAGATTATACGTTTTCAGGCAGTCTTTTCTTTTCCGGCTACAGCGAGGAGGAGTTCAACACGGATCATGTGATCATAGATACGCAGACCAAGTACGGCACACTGGAGGTGCTCTACTGTAGTCTGAACGGATAGGAAACGACAGGATATTTTACGAATAAATTTCCTTTGTTTGCAGATAATAGTAGCACATACAGAGCAAATGGAGGAAACACAAGCATGAAAGCAACAGGCATTGTCAGAAGAATAGATGACTTGGGGCGGGTGGTTGTACCCAAAGAGATCCGGCGGACACTTCGAATTCGTGAGGGCGATCCGTTAGAGATATTTACGGACCGTGAAGGAGAGATCATCCTGAAAAAATATTCACCGATCGGGGAACTCAGCCAGTTTGCGGGGCAGTATGCGGAGGCGATGGCGCAGACGACCGGACATCTCGTGTGTATCACAGATCGTGACCATGTGATCGCAGCTTCCGGTGCGGGAAAAAAAGAATTTGAGGGCAAGCCGATCAGCCGGGAACTGGATGAACTGATGGAGGATCGTGGAACGCTGGTGGCAAGCCGGGACGAAAACAATTTTATTACGATCACACTGGATGACACCGGTGCGTATGTCACACAGGCGATCAGTACGATCATCTGTGAGGGAGATGCCATTGGATCTGTCGTCCTGTATGACAAAAACGAAAAGAACCGGATGGGTGAGACGGAAAACCAGCTTGTACTGATCGCTGCGGGATTTTTAGGCAAGCAGATGGAGCAGTAGCACAAGGTCTAAAAATTTTATAAAATCCCTCTTTTTTCTTTCATTTTATCGTATAACTAAGTATAATAGGAACCGATATCATAAAAGAAAAAGGAGGGCATTTTTTTATGGCAGATATCTATGTTGCAAGTGATCGCCGTTATGAACATATGGTTTACAATCGTGTAGGAAACAGCGGTCTGAAGTTTCCGGCTGTATCGCTTGGCTTTTGGCATAATTTTGGTACAAAAGATAATTACGATAATATGAAGGCAATGTGTCGTACGGCATTTGATAGCGGTATCACGCAGTTTGACCTTGCAAATAATTACGGACCCGTAAACGGCGCTGCCGAGGCAAATCTCGGGCGTATTTTAAAAGAGGATTTTGTGCCGTACCGGGACGAGCTGATCCTCGCAACGAAGGCGGGCTATACCATGTGGGACGGCCCTTACGGTGACTGGGGCAGCAAGAAGTATCTGACTGCCAGTCTCGACCAGAGTCTGAAACGTCTGGGTGTGGACTACGTGGATATTTTCTATCATCACCGCATGGATCCGGAAACTCCGCTGGAGGAGACAATGGAAGCACTGGCACAGATCGTGCGCAGCGGAAAAGCGCTGTATGCGGGAATCTCCAATTACAATAAGGAGTATACGGAGCGTGCGATCGCGATCATGAAGGAACTGCATTGTCCGTTGATCGTGAACCAGCGGCGTTATTCCATCTTTGACCGTGGAATCGAGCAGGATGGCGTCAAGGCATACTGTAAAGAGGCCGGTATGGGTATCATAGCCTTCAGCCCGCTTGCACAGGGACTGCTTACCGATAAATACTTACACGGAATCCCGGCAGACAGCCGGATTGCCAGAGACCCCAGATTTTTAAAGGAGAGCGCGCTCACGCAGGAGCGGTTGGAACAGATCCGGGCACTGGATGAGATCGCATGCAGTCGCGGGCAGACACTGGCACAGATGGCTTTGTCGTGGATCTTAAAGGATGATGAGGTATGCTCTGTCCTGATCGGTGCATCCAGACCGGAGCAGATCGCAGAGAATGTGAAGATCGTGGAAAAATGTGAATTTTCCATTGATGAGCTTAATAAAATTGAGGAAATCAGCAACTAGATTGCAAATATTAAAAAGAGATTTAAGAAATTATGGCAAGAACAAAAAAGAAGAGCAACAAAAAACTAAAGGCAATTCTGATCTCACAGGTTATTTTGTTGACACTCATTTTAGGCGCTCTGGCGTTTTATTTCTTTGGTGGCTATGCAAAAAAGATCAAGGATCTAAGGCTGGAGGCAGACCAGCTGGTCAGCAATTCTACGGAGGAGACCTTCCGGGCGTCTCAGACCAGTGTGGTCTATGATGTAAATGGAAAAGAGATCTCTGTCGTAAAAGGTGAAAAAGACAGCTACTATTTGACATATGATAACATACCGGAAGGTGTGAAAGCGGCAATTGTCAGCATAGAGGACAAGAAGTTTTACAAACATCACGGTGTAGATTTCAAGGCGATCGTCCGCGCCGGAGTCGCCATGATCCGCAATCAGAAGATCACCCAGGGCGGCAGTACGATCACGCAGCAGCTGGCGCGGACCGTCTTTCTCTCCAATGAGAAAACATGGGAACGAAAAGTGGAGGAAATGTTTATCGCAGCGGGTCTCGAACGCCGCTACGACAAGAAACAGATTCTGGAATTTTATCTGAATAACATTTACTTCGGAAATGGTTATTATGGCATAGAGGCAGCAGCACGGGGGTATTTCAGCAAGGGAGTAAATGAACTGGATCTGGCAGAGCAGGCGCTGCTATGTGGAGTTCCCAACAACCCCACCATCTACGATCCGGTGGAAAATCCTGAAAATGCGATCTCACGCCGCGACCGTATTTTAAAACAGATGTACGATGACGGTAAGATTCTGTGGGATACCTACGAGGAAGAAACGCGCAAAACACTCACGCTGAAACGGCCAAAGCGGAAAAAATATGATTATGTAGAGACGTATACCTACTATTGCGCGACGCGCGCGCTAATGGAACAGAAGGGTTTTGTTTTTCAGGAGGAGTTTGCGGGTAAGGCAGAACAGGAGGCGTATGAGGCCGCCTATGATGAAATGTATGCAGACTGCCAGAAATCGTTGTTTACCGGCGGATATCGAATCTACACATCGATCGATCTGAACATTCAACAGGAACTGCAGCGGGCAATCGACGATGGCCTCTCCGGATTTACGGATACGACGGATGAGGGCGTTTACAAACTGCAGTCTTCCGGCGTGTGTATTGATAATGAGACCGGACATGTGGCGGCGATCGTGGGCGGCAGAAGTCAGGATTTTGACGGATACACGTTAAACCGCGCTTATCAGAGCTTCCGTCAGCCGGGCAGCTCGATCAAACCGCTGATCGTATACACGCCGCAGTTGGAGCGCGGCTATACGCCGGATTCCATTGTAAAAGATGAGAAATTTGAGGGTGGTCCCTCCAATTCCAGCGGCAGATATTCGGGAAATATCACGCTGCGCTACGCGGTAGAGCAATCCAAGAATACGATCGCGTGGAAGCTGTTCGACGAGCTGACACCTGCGGTCGGATTACGGTATTTAAAGGAAATGAATTTTGCGAAACTGGACGAACGCGATGAAGTACCGGCAGCTGCGCTCGGCGGTTTTACCTATGGTATGTCTGCGGTGGAGATGGCCAGCGGTTATGCGGCAGTCGAAAATGATGGGATCTACAGAGAACCGACCTGTATCGAACGTATTGAGGACGCGGATGGAACGTTGGTCTACGAGACGGCAGAGAACGCGAAGCAGGTCTATGAGCAGAATGCTGCCCGCATGATGACGGATATCCTGAAGGGTGTCATGACGGTGGGAACCGCACGAGGACTGGATCTCGGTGTCATGCCCTCTGCGGGAAAGACCGGAACGACGAACGATCACAAAGATGGCTGGTTCTGTGGATTCACCCGTTACTATACGACTGCGATATGGGTCGGCTACGATGCACCAAAGGAGATGAAGGATCTGTCGGGAGCAACCTACCCGGGTCATATCTGGCAGGATTTTATGAAAAAAGTGCATGAAGATAAGGAACCACTGGATTTTATGCCTTATGTCAGCTATAATGACAGTATCCATGTGGCGGAACCTGAACCCGAGGAGCCGATTGAACAGCCGGAAGAACAGCCGCAGAAAGAACCGGTTGAAGTTCCCGGAGAGGTGACACAACCGGAAGAACCGGAAGAACCGGAGGAGCCGGTGGAGATACCGGGAGATACGGGTACGGATTCCGATGTTACGATAGAGCCCGAGGAACCGACAGAGCCGGAAGCGCCTGAGGAACCGGATGAGGGTGAAGGCGATGTGATCATAATTGACTGATAAGGAGAAAGAGATGAAAACATACGGATTTGGCGTAGACATTGGTGGAACGACCGTAAAACTGGGATTGTTTCGCACAGATGGAGAATTGTTAGACAAGTGGGAGATCCCCACACGCAAGGAAGATGGCGGATCACAGATCCTGCCGGATGTGGCAGCATCTATTAAAAATAAAATAGAAGAAAAAGCGATCGATCCTTCAGACGTGCAGGGTGTCGGTGTCGGTGTGCCGGGCCCGGTGACACCGGAAGGTGTGGTGCGCAAGTGTGTAAACCTCGGCTGGGGTGTTTTCAATGTGGAAGAGACTTTGTCAGAACTGACCGGTTATCCGGTAAAGGCTGCAAATGATGCAAACGTGGCAGCACTTGGTGAGTTATGGCAGGGAGCCGGAAGAGGAGCAAAGAATCTTGTTATGGTGACACTGGGAACCGGAATCGGCGGCGGTGTGATCATCGATGGACACATCGTGGCGGGAGCCACCGGAGCAGGCGGAGAGATCGGACACATTCCGGTCTGTGAGGGAGAGACGCTTGTTTGTGGCTGCGGCAAGAAAGGCTGTCTGGAGCAGTATGCATCTGCGACCGGCGTGGTGACGCTGACAAAGCGTGCATTGGAGGCTTCTGATCAGCCGAGCAGCCTGCGCGGGCTTTCGGAAGTGACAGCGAAGGATCTGTTTGATGCCGCGAAGGCGGGAGATGTACTTGCACTGGATGTGCTGGAACAGTTTGGAGAGATTCTCGGAAAAGGACTTGCAAGTATCGCATGTGTTGTAAATCCGGAGATGTTCGTCATTGGCGGCGGTGTGTCCAAAGCCGGTAAGATCATTACAGATGTTGTGAAGAAATATTTCGTGCCGAATACGTTCCATGCATGCCGGGAAGCGCAGTTCAAATTGGCGGAATTGGGGAACGACGCAGGAATCTACGGCTGTGTAAAAATGATCTTGTAAAAAATAAAAAAAGTGCTGGACAAAAGCAGAAATCCGTGATATTATAATCTTCGCTGTGGTGCTTCGGGCACGGCGGCGAAGATAGCAGGATTTCAGATCCGCTCTTCGATGCGTGGCTCAGCTTGGTAGAGCGCTGCGTTCGGGACGCAGAGGTCGCAGGTTCAAATCCTGTCGCAT
>JBJEML010000095.1:0-7989 GCA_051879675.1 Lachnospiraceae bacterium
TCATCGAATCCGGTCTGCACCCGCGCATCATCACCTTTGACGAGATTCCGACCACACTGGAGCTTATAAAAAAAGGAACGGTACTGGCCACGATCAGCCAGCAGCCCTATAAGCAGGGCTACCATTCCCTTGACATTCTATTTGAGTATCTGACCTCCGGTATTCTTCCGGAGAATGAACTGCAGTATGTAGAGCACTCTATCATCATCCGGGAGAATCTTCCGGATTAATAGAATACCGGACAAAAAACGGAAAAAGAGATGTATTCTCTGCTCGATTGCCCTCACGTCGTCAAGCTCGGTCGGGCAAAATCGCAAAGAACACATCTCTTTTTTATTTTATTCTTTTCTACTATACTCTTGAGAGATACTCTCCGGTACGTGTGTCGATCTTGATCACGTCACCCTGATTTACGAATAACGGTACAGCTACAACTGCTCCGGTCTCAACCGTCGCGGGCTTGGTAGCGCCGGTAGCGGTATCACCCTTGAAGCCGGGCTCGGTCTCGGTGATCTCCAGCTCTACGAACAGCGGAGGCTCAACAGCAAATACACTGCCGTTGTGTGAACACATCTTTACCATCTCGTTCTCTTTCACAAACTTGAGCGCATCGCCGATGGATGCGGAATCCAATGCGATCTGATCGTAGGTCTCTACGTCCATGAAGTAGAATAAATCGCCGTCTGCGTACAGATACTGCATATCTTTACGGTCGATACGTGCGGTCGGGCACTTCTCTGTCGGACGGAAAGTCTTCTCAACAACACCGCCACTCTTGATATTCTTTAACTTGGTACGAACAAATGCAGCTCCCTTACCGGGCTTTACATGCTGAAACTCAATAATCTGATAAATGTTTCCCTCTAACTCAATGGTCACACCATTGCGGAAATCTCCTGCTGAAATCATTTAAATGATCCTCCTTCAATGTCTGTCTTGGCAGCAAATAGACTTTTGCGCACCATATAGTAGTAATGATACTATATACGACACGTTATTTCAAGTTTTTTTTACTTATCATGCACAGAAATGGCATTATTTTCCAAATCTTTCCTCTGCTGCAGAGATCAGATCGATCCTACGCTGATGGCGCTCCTCGCCGGAAAAATCCGTAGTCAGGAATGTCTTTATGATATCCTTTGCCAGCTCCGAACCGACGATCCTGGCTCCGATCGCGATGACGTTGGCATTGTTGTGCTCACGGATCAGACGTGCAGTCGCTGTGTCAGAAACGGCAGCGGCGCGGATTCCTTTGACCTTGTTCGCTGCCAGTGAGATACCCACACCCGTTCCGCAAATGAGTACACCCAGATCTGCCTCACCGGATGCTACCAGCCTTCCCACCTTTTCACCGGGGATCGGATAGTCCACCGCTTCTCCGATCGGGGCACCCGCATCAATGATCTCATGTCCCAGCTCCTTGATCAGATCAATGATCACCTGCTTTAATTCGCCTGCTGCATGATCGTTTCCAATTGCAATTTTCATATCTTTTCTCGCTCCTTTTTGAAATAAAAATGTAATACGATACGCTCGAGGTATCGTTTGAGAACAATCTGGATCTCCTCCTTCGGGTGGATCGGCTTCACAAGGATCGTGTAGATTCCTGCCCGGTTCGCGCCCCACACATCCGTAAAGATCTGATCACCCACAAAAAGGGTCGTATGTACATCCGTCCCCATGCGCCGCATCGCCTGCTCATAGCCCGCACGTTTTGGCTTGCCCGCCTTGTAAATATACGAAGCGCCGGTCACAGCCTCACAGAAGCTCTTAACACGGGGTTCTTTGTTGTTTGACAGGAGTGTGCTCTGAAAGCCCAGGGCATGCAGACGCTCGAACAGCTGCTTTGCGCGGTCATCTGCGGGCGCGCCGTGCGGCACCAGCGTGTTGTCCACATCGAAGATAATACCCCTGTATCCTTTTTTCTGCCAGCTCTCAAAATCAATCTCGTATGTCGAGTTCCTATATTCCTTCGGATAAAAGGGCTCCAGCATTATCGCGTCCTCCTGTGGTTCTTTTTGCATACACTTTATCTTACCACAAATCACATTTTTCGCAAGGGAATTAAACGCTTTTTGTTGTACAGGAAATACGGTGGCATTTTGCACACAACAAAAAACAGGCGACGACTTCTTTTTTCACCGAATTCCGCCACCTGTTTTTTGTGTTACCGGATTTACTTCATGGAGTTTACAGTCTTATACTTGTAAAGCATCTCCGCGTAGTTCTGCTCCTCCACCTGAATATCGGCGAGCAGCTTTCTCACTGCAGGCTCACTGAAATTGAACACGTTTGTGTTGTACTCGCTGGAAGCCAGCTTCTCAGCACTGATACAGTCAGTCGCCAGAAAACAGTCGTTCTTCTTGTCCTCTGTCTCAGACATGCCGGTATAGGTCGCCTTGGGCTGATAATCCGCACCTGCCTTACAGTTGCAGTCACAGCTGGGGATGCTTCCCTGAAGCACCTGTCCCAAAGTATCATAGTGCTTCTGCTGCTTCTGCTCCAGATCACTGAGCAGATCCTGCAGCACCGGGTCCTTCGCCTCACCCTGACTGCGGTGGTATTTCTCCACCAGACCCTTCTCCTGTGTCTGCAGATCCTGAATGGCTGTTTTTTCTTTCTCTGTTAAGATCATTGCATTTTACCTCACTTTTTTACATATTACTAACACTTGTCGCACACCTATTATGCGAAAAAAAGGCTCCGGTTATTCACCGGAGACCTGATTGGTTGAATTATGTAAAAATGATTTAAAATGCAAAATTTTCCACGCCGCGAACTGCCTGTGTATTCATTGCTGCCTTGTTTGTACCCTGTGCCTGCGTTTCGCCCATAAACAGCTGATACTGCTGCATGATCTGGGATTTCCTTGAACCGGAAACATCGCTGCTCTCATCCAGAGAAGCAAGATCACTGTCCGCACCCTTCATCTCGTAGGTCTTTCCGGGTGCATACTGCTTGGCGTAATCTGACGAATTAAAATTCTGGTTTGCGCGGATCTGCTGCTGGTCCTGCTGTCGACGCACACCATCATCACTGCGGACTGCCTGTGTCTGAGCACCGGTGCCGGCTTTAGACGCCTGCTGAGATGCCAGACTGTTTATCTTTATGGAATTGTAGTTGCCGGAATATGTTCCAATACCCGAAATATTCATCGCATCTACCTCATAGCTGTTACGTACCTTCACAGCCCCATTTCTCTTTGTGACATTAAATATATCGGAACAGTTTTCAGATACTTAACCCTTTTCGTCAACTATACCAGCATTTTTTTCAGCTCGTTCATAAACGTCTCCACATCCTTGAATTCACGGTACACGGACGCAAAACGCACATAAGCAACCGCATTCAGATCCTTGAGTTTATCCATGATCAGCTCTCCGATCACAATACTGGGGATCTCCTTCTCCTCACGGTTAAAGATCTCGGTCTCCACATCATCGATAAGACGGTTCATCTCAGCGACGGAAATAGGCAGTTTATGACATGCGCGGAGCACGCCGGCCTCAATCTTCGAGCGGTCATACTGCTCACGGTTGTTATCCTTCTTTACGATAATGAGCGGAATCGTCTCCACCTTTTCATAGGTTGTAAAACGCTTGCCGCACTCGTCACACAGACGGCGTCTGCGAATGGAATTGTTGTCATCCGCCGGTCTGGAATCGATGACTCTTGTATTTTCACTGCTGCAATACGGACACTTCATAATGCTGCCTCCCCATCAATGGTATTCTTATCATGATTATAGAAATTTTGGTAAAAAAAGTCAAGGGGACGCTTCTTCTGCCACGCGCAGCGCCCATTGCCACGCAAGCTTTCATTCATCCATTACACGTTAAACCGGAACAGGATCACGTCGCCGTCCTTCACCACGTACTCCTTACCTTCCATGCCGACAATCCCTTTTTCTCTCGCTGCCGCAAGGCTGCCATTATCGAGCAGATCCTGATAGTTGACCACCTCTGCCTTGATAAATCCGCGCTCAAAATCCGTGTGGATCTTTCCGGCCGCCTGCGGTGCCTTTGTACCCTTTTTGATGGTCCATGCACGACACTCGTCCTCACCTGCCGTGAGGAAGCTGATCAGCCCGAGCAGACTGTAGCTTGCTGCGACCAGCTTGTCCAGACCGCTGGATGTCACACCGAGATCCGCGAGAAACTCCTCCTTTTCCTCATCGGAGAGTTCTGCCAGCTCCTGCTCGATCTGCGCACAGATCACAAATACTTCTGCATTTTCTGCTTTCGCCATCTCACGAACTCTTGCAACGTGGGGATTGGAAGCTCCGTCGTCTGCCAGATCGTTCTCATCCACATTGGCAGCATAGATGGTCGGCTTTGCGGTCAACAGATTGTAAGATGCAAACCACGCCTGCTTATCCTCATCATCCGGCACCTCAAATGTTCGCGCCATCTGATTGCTCTCCAGATGCTCCTTGACTGCCTCCAAAAGCTCCATTTCCTTTGCAAGCGTCTTATCCATGCGCGCCTGCTTTGAAACCTTTGCGATCCTGCGCTCCAGGATCTCCAGATCAGAAAAGATCAGCTCCAGATTGATCGTCTCAATATCTCTGGCCGGATCTACCGAACCGTCCACATGGATGATGTTGCTGTTCTCAAAGCAACGGACCACGTGTACGATCGCATCCACCTCCCGAATGTTTGCGAGAAACTGGTTGCCAAGTCCCTCTCCCTTGCTGGCGCCCTTGACGAGTCCCGCAATATCCACAAACTCAATGACCGCCGGTGTCACCTTTTTGGTGTTGTAAAGCTCACCCAGCTTTACGATACGCTCATCCGGCACTGCCACAATACCCACATTCGGGTCGATCGTACAGAACGGGTAGTTTGCGCTCTCTGCACCTGCCTTTGTCAGCGAATTAAACAATGTACTTTTTCCCACGTTGGGAAGTCCCACGATTCCGAGCTTCATAATCCTCCTTTGGGGATGTTTCTTCTGCCATGAGAAGCGTCCTTTGTCACGCTTCTCCTTGCATATATACGGCTGAATACATCCCAAAAATCTCTGTATATTTTTATTTTGCATCATTCCTAAAGAATGCGACGTGTAAATGCTATCACATAAACACCAAAAACTCAACATTTGCTATTTACTTTTTGGATAAATATACAGATATGTTCTTAATGCTTGCATTTATCCACGTCGATCTGCACGAGCACCACGTCCGGGCCGATCCGGCAGATACACTGCCACGGGATGATCAGCTCAAACTCCCTGCCGAACAGTCCAAAGCATTTTCCCGGTCCCGGTACGATCAGTGCCTCGATCTGTCCGCACTTCGGGTCAAATTCCAGATCCATCACACATCCGAGTGATCTGCCGTCTGTCACATTGATGACCTCTTTGTCCTCCAGCTCACATAATCGCATGCTCCACCCGCCGCTACGCTCTCTCTATCAGTATATGATACCGCGAAAGATCGGTGCCGGTCCGGAACCTCTCTAATCTGCCGTATCGCCCAAGATCCCGGCCAGAGTATCCATCAGCTTCTCTATCTCGATCGGCTTTGCAACATGTCCGTTCATACCGGCATCCAAGGCATTTTTCTTATCCTCTTCAAATGCGTTTGCAGTCATTGCAACGATCGGTATCTCTGATCTCCTGCCATCCAGACGACGGATCGTTCTGGTCGCTTCATATCCGTTCATATTCGGCATCTGGATATCCATCAGAATGATATCGTAGTAATCCTCTGCCGCTTCCTGCAGCATATGAACACAAATGATACCGTCCTTCGCCCGCTCTACCTCAAAGCCGACACTGCCGAGGAGCTCCTCCGCGATCTCAGCATTCAGATCATTATCCTCTGCCAGAAGGATTCGTTTATGCTGAAACGTCACATTCGTGTAAGATCGCACATTGCTTCGCATTGCCTCGATCACAGTTTTATCTGCGATGCGGTGGGGAATACTCACTGTAACCGTTGTTCCCTTTCCGGGTTTGCTTTCCACCTCGATCGTGCCATCCATTAATTCAACCAGTCGTTTGACGATCGGCATTCCGAGTCCGGAACCCGCGATCCTGCTTTCCGTCGCGGATGCTTCTCTCGTGAATTCCTCAAAAAGGTGTCCCTGAAACTCCTCTGACATTCCGATACCTGTGTCGGAAACCACACACCGGTAAATACCGACATCTGCCCTGTCAGACGGAAGCTCGACAAGCTCCATGGAGATACTGCCTCCCTGCGGGGTGTACTTGATCGCATTGCTCAAAATGTTTAAATATATTTCCTTCAGCTTCAGAGCATCACAGATGACATCCGTATGTTTGATGTTGATCGTTCTTGTAAACGTCAGATTTTTCTGCCGGAGCTGCTCTTCAAAAACAGAGATCAGCGTATCGTTAAACTGCTCCACATTCCAGTATGTCTCATCCAGCATCATTTTTCCGCTTTCAATACGAGCCATCTCCAGCACGTCGTTGATGAGTGAGAGCAAAAATTCGCTGGAAGACTGAATCTTTCTAATATAATCCTTCGCCTTTTCCTGATCATCCAGATGCTTTTCAAGCAGATTTGTAAATCCGACGATCGCATTCATCGGTGTACGGATGTCATGGGACATGTTGAAGAGAAAGATTGTCTTTGCCCTGTTTGCAGACTCGGCCATCCGTTTTGCCTGCGAGAGCTCCCGCTCCTTGGCATTTCTCTCCTTTGTACTCTCCGTAATATCACGGATCGAGATCAGCATGTGATTGGCAAACGGTTCAACATCAGAGATCGTAAATTTCCCCTGATATTGTCTGGTCTGTCCATTTACCACCGCGTCATACTCAATATAAAAATCATTTTGTCTGTGAAGGATCTCCGTTACGGCAGTAAGCTCTGTCGCCTCCAGAAAACGCTCCCGATCGTATTCTGCCACATATGCATTGGCAAAACGTTCGATACAATGCGAATAATCCCGTTCGTCGTCTGTCCAATCCCGGACATCCCCGCCGGAAAACAGCCTGTACTGCACCTCCTGCTGTGTCTCAAGATCCACATCGATCAGATACACATAGTCTTCCGCCACACCGTGCATCAGGGCATTCACTTTATTGTACGTGAGCGCTTCTGACCGCTCCTTCTCACTTCTTCCATGAACAAAAAGCAGGAAGATAATAAAGCATGCAAAGATCACGGTGATCATTACAAACGTCAGCAGGGCGTCCTTGTTCGATGCCTGTACTACGATATGTGCAGCCTCCGGCGGAAAGATCTGTACTAATGACCAGTCCGTACCCCTGACCGGGACAATACAGCCTACCGACTGCTCCATGGAAGCGTTAAAGGTAAACCGATAGGCTTCCTGTGCTGCAACTGCCGCCAGTACCTTCTCCCTGCACTGCTCATTGCCGGTTCTGATCAGTTCCTCATAATTACAATTCGTTATGGTGCCGTCCCCCATATATCTTCCGATCACGGCTCCGTCCTTTCGAAGGATATGGCTGTCCGCCGGATAGTCATACGGGTTTGTTGCCAGTACATCAGAGACCGTCTGTTCAGAAAGAAATCCGACCAGCACCCCGCTTACTTCACCCTGATCGTAAACCGGTGCGAAAAAGCCCACCAGCCGCTCTCCGTTAATTCTTGACTCCGGCACATCACACATACCGGATTCGCCGGCGATCCCACGCATATAATATTCACGGTCTGCTACATTTGTCGTACTTCCATCGCTGGTGTGATCCGTGCCGTCCGGAGTCACAAACCGCATCCAGTCAAATCCGGATCTTTCTTCCACATCTGCCAGTAATTCATCGTCGACATCTCCCACCTGAATCGTTTCCCCGTATAGATATGCAGCAGATTCAATTGCTGCCAGCTTGTCCTCAAATACGTCCGCCACATGCGTTGCGGTGGTGGTAGACAATTCATCAATATACCTGCCGACATACTCTAAATTTCTGTTCCTGTCCCGATAATAGGAACAGGCAAAGACCAGCATAATGCAGATGATCAACAGCACTATACCTGTCACATACTGAATA
>JBJEML010000096.1:0-39089 GCA_051879675.1 Lachnospiraceae bacterium
GAATTTGTGGATGTCAGGCCTTATCTTTGGATCAGAGGAAGACAGAAGCAAAGCTGCGGTTACCCACCTAGCTTTAGCTAGGAGTCAAAATACAGGAAACGGCATTTTGGGTTTTACAAAAGAAGCTTAAGCTACAAAAGCGGAACAGATTTTCTGTGTGATACAAAAGATAAAATATCAAAATTTACAAAAGAAGCTGCAGGTAAGAGCTGCAGCTTCTTTTAACTTTAAGTGGAATATCAGAAAGTTGAACAAATCGCATGAAAAAGAAACAAATCTTTGACAAAAATCAGACGGTGGTAGCATGTTTGTTGTTGATCTGTGTGCTACTCGTTTTTATAATTTTTTTTATTAGTAACCGCACAGTGCCTGCCGCGAAAGAGGGGCAGACGTATGTGACGCGGGCAGATGTAGCAGAGGCTTATGCTTTTCTCAATCAGGACGAGGCGCTTCAGGCAGCACTGGACAGCGCATCATCTGATGAGGTGTTTACATATGGAGCTTACCGGGAATTTTTAGAGCAGCTCCACCTGTGGGAAGCAGGTCATTTTACAGAACTTCTGGACTGGGAAGCGCAAAAAGATGAAGGCGTATCCCCGGACATGCTCGCAGAGAGCCGGGATGTTGTTGCGGAACTGTTTGAGACGACCGTGGCAGAGCAGGAGAAGCGCGAAGAGACGGTTGTGTCTCAGGCGGTCTCTTCCATGCCACAGGTCGATGAAAAGACAAAGATCCGTGTACTGTTGTTACAGAATGGGAAACCGTTGGCGAAGGAGATCCGCTTCTCCGCAAATGAGGAGTATTCTGTCTCGTGGAGTGGAAAAACAAAGAAAAAGAAGAAAAATCAGGTGGCCCATGCCGGACAGCTGAAGCTTAATATAGGTCAGACAGCGGTCGTGCAGTCAGAAAAAGGAGAGCTATATCTGGCAGATGCACAGGGTAATCGTGATACACTGGGCTACTGCGGCAGCTTTCGGGTTACACGCTATGCAGATGGGTATGCGGTAGTAAATGAGGTTGGAATTGAAGACTATCTCTATGGTGTGGTGCAGAGTGAGATGCCGGCATATTTTGAAGAAGAGGCGTTGAGGGCGCAGGCGGTCTGTGCCAGAACGTATATTGTGACACAGCTCATGCAGGAGAATTATCCGCAGTATGAGGCTGATGTGGATGATTCCGTGCACTTTCAGGTGTATAATAAATCTGCACCGGATGAGCGTGTTGTGGCAGCTGTGGATGCCACAAGAGGACAGATTCTTGCAAAGGATGGAGTTCCGATCAACGCATACTTTTTCTCTACTTCGCATGGTGTGACAAGTGGCAGGGAAATCTGGGGGCTTTCCGAGCTTGATTATCTGCAACCGGTGCGGGGGAATCCCGAGGCAGATATGGCAGATCTCTCAGATGAGGAACTGTTTCGCACGTATATCCGGACGAGCGATGCGAATGACTACGACGCTCCAAGCGGATACTATCGCTGGAAGGCGACGCTGGATATCAGCGAACATCTGCAGGAGGTGAAAGCATTTCTGCAGGGGATTGACGAGGCACAGACGGATTGTGTTATAATAAGAGATAAGAGTGGTCAGGAAACGACCGCAGCGGCGATGAAGGACTGGGAGGAAGCGCAGCAGTTAAAGGTATTGGAGCGCTCTTCGGCAGGTGCTGTATTGCGGCTTTTGATCGTATTTTCTGATGGTGAGGTAGAACTGTCAAATGAGAACTATATCAGGCAGGTGCTCGGTATTTGGATAAATGTACTTCAGGATAAGGATGGCAATCATGTGAAGGCATGGGAAATGCTTCCCAGCGTTTATTTCTATGTGCAGCCCATCAAGGATGGAATCGTTCTCTTTGGCGGAGGGCTCGGTCACGGCATCGGCATGAGCCAGTATGGTGCGAACGGCTGTGCAAAGCAGGGTGCCGACATGAAGGAGATACTGGAATTTTACTACAAGGATATCTGTCTGGAACAATTATATTGCGAGGATCATACATGAAGATAATCAAAGAGGGAATGAGATTTTATCAGGAGTGCAAGTCGGATAACGTGGGTGCCTATGCGGCGCAGGCAGCGTATTATACATTGCTGTCAGCAATCCCGTTTTTACTCTTTTTTGGCGCGCTGCTCAAATATACTCCGGTATCACTAGATTTTCTTATTAAGGGTGTTCGACTTGTACTGCCTGATTATGTTTCCGGTTTTCTTGTGAGTATTATCCGGGAGACTTACGAGACTTCAGCCGGACTTCTTTCTATCTCGGCGATCGTCGCTATCTGGTCAGCAGCAAGAGGTATTCAGTATCTGACGGAGGGACTGAATCAGATGTATGATCTTGTGGAGACGAGAAACTGGCTGAAACTGCGTTTCTGGTCGATTATTTATACATTTATAATGATCTTTTCGATCGTGATGATGCTGGTTCTTCTCGTATTCGGACGAACACTGCAAAACTGGCTTGCACAGTATGTTCCGGCGATTGCAGGTATCACGCATGTACTTCTGAAACTGAAAAGCCTGATCAGTATCGGCGGGATGACTTTTATTTTTGCTCTGTTTTACTGGGCGTTTCCGAACAGAAAAGGAAAGGGTGGAAACCGGATCACCTATCTGAGACAGCTTCCGGGCGCATTGATCTGTTCGGTGGCATGGTATCTGTTTTCATTTGGTATATCTGTATACGTGGATTATTTTCATGGATTTTCCAGCTACGGGAGTCTGACAACGATTGTACTCATAATGTTCTGGTTGTACATCGGCATGTATATCCTCATGTTGTGTGCCGAGGTGAACAACCAGTATTCGGAACGCATTTTTACTTTTTTCAAGAAAAGGAGAGGGCGGTAACAAAAAATTGCTTGAAGTTTTGCAACGGCTGTGCTAAGATACCAAAAGATGTATAAGAAAATGCAAGGATGGCGCATAGTAGTCGTATACACTGCTGACAGAGAGAAGGAGCTGACGGCTGAGAGCTTCTTTCAGATAAGGTATAGGATCAAATTCACGCCGGAGCAGCACAGGGGAAGCGCATGCGCGTGGTAGTCTGTGACGCGGCACACGTTACGTGCAAAGAGTGTCCGGTTCTTTTGTTGCAGGGAATCGGGAAATCGGGTGGTACCGCGGAAATAGTTTCGTCCCAGAATCTTTGATTCTGGGATTTTTTTACGAACAAAAACAAAAAAGGAGAACGATCATGAAAGAAAAGCTGCAAAAAATCAGAGAACGCGCGATCGCTGAGATCGAGAATTCAGACGGTCTGGAAAAGCTGGGCGAGGTACGGAATACGATCCTCGGAAAAAAGGGCGAACTGACTGCTGTGTTAAAGGGAATGAAGGATGTAGCCCCGGAGGACCGTCCGAAGGTCGGACAGTGGGTCAATGAGACCCGTGAGGCGATCGAGAGTATTCTGGCAAAACAGACAAAAAAGCTGGAGGCAGAGGCACTGCGTCTGCGCTATGAGGCAGAGAAGATCGATGTCACGATGCCTGCCGTAAAGCCTGCCAAGGGAAATCTGCATCCGATCACACAGGTGCGTAACCAGCTTACCGATATTTTCGCGTCCATGGGTTTTGAGATCTATGAAGGAACAGAGATCGAGACGGATTATTACAATTTTACCGCATTAAATACACCGCAGGATCATCCGGCGCGTGATATGCAGGATACCTTTTATCTGTCACCGGAATTTCTGCTGCGCACGCAGACATCCGCAGGACAGATCCATGTGATGGAGGCAAAGAAGCCGCCCATCAAAATCATTTCACCCGGTAAGGTGTTCCGTTCGGATGATGATGCGACACATTCACCGATGTTTACCCAGATGGAAGGTCTGGTTGTGGACAAGGGCATTACACTCTGTGACCTGAAGGGTATGCTGGACGAGTTCGTAAAGAAGATCTTTGGCAAGAATGTGACGACAAGACTTCGTCCTTCTTATTTCCCGTTCACGGAGCCCTCGGTTGAGGTTGATGTGAGCTGCTTCCAGTGCGGTGGAAAGGGCTGCAAGCTGTGCAAGGGCACCGGATGGATCGAGGTGCTCGGTGCCGGAGTGGTAAACAATAAGGTGCTTGAGGGATGTGGCGTAGATACGAATGAATACAGTGGTTTTGCTTTCGGTATCGGTATTGAGCGTATTGCCATGTTAAAGTACGGCATTAACAACATCAAGCTGCTGTTTGAGTCAGATCTGCGCGTATTGAATCAGATCGACGATTAATTTGGGAGAAAAAGGAGGCAAATCATGTTAGCACCGTTAAGCTGGTTAAAAGATTATGTAGATATAGATGTCACCCCGAAGGAGCTGGAGGAAAAGCTGTTTTCCTGTGGTTTTGAGGTGGAGGAGCTGATCGAGGTCGGAAAGGATATTTCCGGTGTTGTCGTAGGTCTGGTAAAGGAGTGCGAGCCGATCCCCGAGACTCACTTAAGTCTGTGTCAGGTAGACGTGGGCAGTCACGGGACGTTCCAGATCTGCTGTGGCGCAGATAATGTATGCGCAGGTAAGAAATTCCCGGTTGCACTTGTTGGGGCAACTGTTTATGCAACTGCAAAGGATCACGTGACCATTGAGGGCGTGATGACGATCAAGAAGGGCAAACTGCGCGGCTATGAGTCACAGGGTATGCTTTGCTCCGGCACAGAGCTTGGATTGAACGAGGATCTGTATCCGGGTGCAGGCTACAACGGACTGCTCGTTCTGCCCGATGACGCAGAGGTGGGAGCGGATGTAAAACCGATTCTCGGCATGGACGACTGGATCTTTGACATTGCGATCACTGCAAACCGCCCGGACTGCCAGAGCATCTACGGCATTGCGAGAGAGGTGGCAGCTGTTCTAAACAAACCCTGCAAAGAGCCTGCCTTAGATTACACCGAAACAGAGGTGAAAAAGGAAGGATTTACCGTTCATGTGGCAGCGCAGGATCTGTGCCCGCGCTATATCGCACACTATGTATATGATGTAAAGATCGCACCCTCACCGGCATGGATGCGCCGCAGACTGGCACTTGTCGGCATCGGTTCGATCTCAAATGTCGTAGATATCACAAACTATATCTTAAAAGAGCTCGGACAGCCGATGCATGCCTTTGATGATTCCTTCCTCAAGGGAAATGCCATCAATGTCAGACGCGCCAATGACGGAGAGAAGATCGTTACGCTTGACGAGAAAGAGTTCGCCCTGAACAATTCCAATCTTGTCATCTGTGACGGAGAGCGTCCGGTTGCTCTGGCAGGTATCATGGGCGGATTGAATTCCGAGATCCTCGACACGACCACAGAGGTCATGTTTGAGGCTGCAAAATTTATGCGTGACAATATCCGCAAGAGCTCTCGCGCTCTGGGTCAGGCATCTGACTCCAGCGCCATGTATGCAAAGGGCGTCTATGAATACACGACCGTGATGGCGATGAAGCGTGCACTGCACCTGATCGAGGAGCTCGGCTGTGGAAAGGTTTCCTCCACACATGTAGAGGTGTCCACCGGAAACTCTGTGGAGCCGAAGGAAATGAAGGTCAGTGTGAAAAAGGTGAACGGTGTGCTCGGTATCGAAGTACCGGATGCGGAGATCATCCGTATTCTGACAAACCTGAATTTTGCACCGGTCATCAACGGCGATGAGCTGACCATTCAAGTACCTGCCTATCGTGAGGATATGGATTCCTATCCGGATGTGGCAGAGGAAGTCATCCGTATGTATGGCTATGACCATGTGATCCCGACCTTCATGCCCACCGCAGAGGTGACGCTGGGCGGATTGAATTTAAAGCAGAAATCCGAGCTGAAGATTAAAAATGCATTGTGTGCAGCAGGTGTCTATGAAGGAATCCATTACTCCTTCTTCTCACCTTCCGATCTGGATCTGCTGCGCCTGCCTGAGGATGCGCCGGAACGTCATGCAATTAAACTGATGAATCCGATCAATATCGATCTGTCTCTGATGCGCACGACACTTGCACCTCAGATGTTGCACGCGATCGCACGCAACCAGAAGAAGGGCATCCTGGAGGGACGTATCTTTGAGCTTGGTAATATTTTTGTTCCGAAGGATCTGCCGCTTACCGAGTATCCGGATGAGCGCGAGACATTATGCGTGGGTGTGTTTGGACAGCATGAGTCTTTCTATACCTTAAAGGGTCTGGCAGAGGTCGTTGCAAAGACACTGGGTGTTACATTTACTTATGAAGCTGCCGAAAAGACATTTCTTCATCCGTACCAGACCGCAGAGGTATTTTGTGAGGGAGAAAAGATCGGTTATCTGGGCAAGTTATCCTATGAGATCCAGAACGAACTGGATATGCGTGTGCAGGCATTCATGATGGAACTGGATGTGCGTGTGCTCAGCCGGTGGTACGGGAAGACACAGGTATTCAAGCCGCTGCCGAAGTATGCAGAGGAGAAGAGAGATTTTGCGTTCGTTGTGGATAAAGGCATTACCTGTGCACAGATCGAGAACGGAATCAAAGAGTCATGTAAATATGTGACGGATGTGCAGTTATTTGATGTGTATGAAGGAATCCAGCTCGGACCGGACAAGAAGAGCATGGCATTTTCGGTTGTATTCACGCCGACTGAAGAGGAATTCAACAGTGAGATGGTCGAAGGCTTTGTAAAGAAGATCCTGAAAAATCTGGAGCGCACATTACAGATCACACTGCGTGCTTAGTGAGGAAGCATAGAAATGGATGTAAAGGATTTTTATTATGAATTACCGCAGGAGCTGATCGCACAGGATCCGCTGGAGGATCGCTCCAGTTCCAGACTGCTGGTGCTTGGAAAACAGGGCGGTTCCATACGGCATGAGGTTTTCCGCAATATTACACAGTATTTAAACGCCGGTGATTGTCTGGTGATCAACAACACGAAGGTCATTCCTGCCCGCCTGTTTGGTGAGCGGGAGGGTACTGGTGCCTCCATCGAGATCCTTCTGTTAAAGCGGAAGGAGAATGACATCTGGGAGACACTCGTAAAGCCCGGGAAAAAGGCAAAGCCCGGTACAAGGATCATCTTTGGCGGCGGGCTTTTGACCGGTGAGGTTGTGGATGTTGTAGAGGACGGCAACCGTTTGATCCAATTCAGCTATGAAGGCATTTTCGAGGAAATTCTCGATCAGCTCGGACAGATGCCCCTGCCGCCCTATATCACTCATACCCTTCAGGACAAAAACCGCTACCAGACGGTGTATGCAAAGTATGACGGTTCAGCGGCAGCACCGACGGCAGGTCTGCATTTTACACCGGAGCTTTTAGACGAGATCCGGGCGAAGGGTGTTAAAATTGCAGAGGTAACGCTGCATGTGGGGCTTGGTACGTTCCGACCGGTTAAAGTGGAAAATGTGCAGGATCACCACATGCATTCCGAGTATTATGAGGTGACAGAGGAGGCGGCAAGGCTCATCAATGAGACAAAGCAGAGCGGTGGTCGTGTGATCGCTGTCGGAACGACGAGCTGCCGGACATTGGAATCAGCTGCGGCGGACGATGGAAGTCTCTCTGCTAAAAGCGGTTGGACGGATATTTTTATCTATCCGGGTTACACGTTTAAGGTCATTGATGCATTGATCACAAACTTCCACTTGCCGGAGTCTACGCTGGTCATGCTGGTGAGCGCACTGGCGGGTAGGGACAATATCATGAATGCTTATGCGGAAGCAGTGAGAGAGCGATACCGTTTTTTCAGTTTTGGCGATGCGATGTTCATACAGTAAATAGTAACTTTGCCGGGAGGAGGATTCCTTCCGGCTTTTTTCATTTTTTGCTAGGCAGAAAAGTGCGAGTGTGCTATGATAAAGAAAATAACTCAATGAAAAGGAGCGGTAAACGTACATGGAAGAAAAAAGAAAAGACAGACGTCTGGATCTGGACGTTGCGATAGAACTGGAACGTTTGGATCAGGGGGATATGACAACACTGAAAATGGTGCATGTAAAAGTGACTGATCTGTCCAGTTCAGGTATGGGTTTTCATACCATGCAGCCGTTGGAAAACGGAGCGTTATATGATACCAGGATCACCATTTGGACCAAAGAAGTCATTCCGGCAGTGGTTCGTATTGTGCGCTGTGAAAAAATTGCAGATGATGAGTATCAATGTGGAGCGACATTTGTTGGCTTGATGAGTTCAGATGCATTGAAGATCAATATTTACAGCATGTTGAACCCGGAGGAGTAGGATGCGGGGGAAACTGATTCTATTTTTTTTAACAGGGCTGTTGTCTTTGACTATTGTGTCCTGTGGAAGTTCCGTGCAGGATGAGCCGGTTGTGGCACCAACTCAGGAGGAAAGTCAAAAAGATAGTTTGAAGGATGAAAATCCGGTCGGGACGGAAACTGCGTCAGAGGGTGAAAAATCAGCTGTTGATGAGGACGCGGATGCAGAAGAAGTATTGGGAGAAGAGGCTGGCGAAAATCAGGCAGATGACAGCTTTTCTTTTGCAGAACTAGAAAATCTGGACTTCCTGTTTGCCAGCGGTGCAGGCGGCTGGGGTACGACTTTGCAGATACATCCGGACGGAAGTTTTGAGGGACAATACCATGACAGTGATATGGGATCGACCGGAGAGGGGTATCCCAATGGCACAATGTATCTGTGTAACTTCGCCGGTCAGTTTACACAGCCGGTGAAGGTTAATGATCACACCTATTCCATGCAGATTGCAAAGATCGGTTACGAGCAGGAACCGGGCACCGAAGAGATCAAGGATGGTGTGTTGTACAGCTTTGCAGATGCATATGGACTGACGGAGGCACAGAATATTCTGATCTATCTTCCGGGTACACCTCTCGTGGAGCTTTCTGAGGAGTTCAGAAGCTGGATCGGTTACTATGATCTGTCTGCAACCACAGATACCGAATTGCCTTTCTATGCATTGAATAATGAAGCGAAAGAGGAAGGCTTTGTAGGGCATGATATCGTAGCAGACATCAAAGACACCTTTCAGTGGGCTGAGGAGTATACATCGACGCTGGGGCAGTCCATCGAAAATGATCCGCTCAATCAGGCGGAGCTGAATGAAAAGTCACAGTGGATGTACGAGGAGTGGGACTATGTGTTGAACGAGCTCTGGAGAGTGCTCAAGCGGACGCTGGATTCAGATCGCATGAGCGCACTCACGGATGAGCAGCGTGCATGGATCGCCGAAAAAGAACAGACAGTTGCTGATGCCGGAGCAGAATGTGAGGGCGGCTCCATGCAGCCGATGGTCATGAATCTGCGGGCCGCTGAACTGACAAAAGAGCGCGTTTATGAGTTGATGGAATATTTAGAGTAGCATGAAAAAGGAAGGTAATTCGCATCTATCACGTATTACCTTCCTTTTTTGTGTCGGGTTATACCGAAATCTTCTTCAGTGATTCATAAAAGTCCGGGTAGGAGATCACCACGCTGTCCGCATTGAGGATCGTGGTGGGTGTGTCGCAGAGTAGTCCTGCGACTGCGAAGGACATGGCGATGCGGTGGTCGAGGTGGGAGTCGATGGTGGCACCGTGGAGCGGTTTTCCGCCGTGGATAATCATGCCGTCATTGGTGGCGGTAGCGTCTGCACCCATGGCAAGTAGTCCTTCCACCACGGTGTCTATACGGTTGGATTCTTTGACCTTGAGTTCCTGTGCGTCTCTGATCACAGTCTCACCGTCAGCAAAGCAGGCGAGTACGGCGATGACAGGAATTTCGTCGATGAGCGTCGGGATCAGTTCACCGGAAACAGTCGTGCCGTGCAGATTGCTGCTACGGACGATCAGGTCACAGACCAGCTCACCGGAGACAGTATGCACATTTTCACGGGTGATATCTGCACCCATCGCCTCCACGACGCGCAGGATGCCGTCGCGGGTCGGATTGATACCGACATTTTTTAATATGAGCTCGGAGTTTGGAACAGCAAGTCCTGCTGCGATCCAGTAGGCAGCCGAGGAGATATCGCCGGGAACAGCGATGTTCTGTCCATATAAATGAGGTTCGGGCTGTATTGTGGCGGTCGTGCCCACAGAGGTAACCTGTGCACCAAAACCGGAGAGCATCAGTTCCGTGTGATTACGTGAGAGTACCGGTTCTGTCACGGAGGTTGTTCCATCTGCATATAGTCCAGCCAAAAGCACACAGGATTTTACCTGTGCGGATGCAACAGGAGACTGGTAAGCGATGCCATGTAGATTCCCTCCGTGGATCTCTAACGGTGCACAGCCGTTATTGTTTAAACTGCGGATATCCGCACCCATTTGGGATAGTGGATCCATGATGCGTTTCATCGGGCGTTTTTGAATGGAAGCATCGCCGTTTAAGGTTGAGGTGAAGGGCTGACCGGCAAGAATACCGCTGATCAGTCGTGTGGTCGTACCGCTGTTGCCGACATCAAGCATCTGCGCCGGTGCTTTTAAGCCGTGCAGTCCCACACCGTGAATGAGCACCCGGTCTGCGCGGTTGTCGATATCTACGCCCATAGCCTGAAAGCAGGAGATGGTAGACAGACAGTCCGCACCCTGCAAAAAATTCGTGATCTCCGTCGTGCCGTCCGCCAGCGCGCCGAACATGATGGCGCGGTGGGAGATGGATTTATCGCCGGGGATGGCGAGTTCGCCCCGCAGCCCGGATGACTTGGTAATATTCATATCCATTGATAAAAGTTCCTTTCATCGTAAATTGTGTCTGATAACCGTAATATACAAATGTGTCAGAAAGCGGTTGCTGTTTTACCGCTCATATACAGTATAATGGTATTTGCGCAGCAGTTCCACCGCCTTTTGCAGTGATTCGTCGTCGTACATCTCCAAATGAAGCACGCCGTCTTCAAATTCGCGGTTGTGGATGATGCCGATGTTCTTGATGCTCAGGTTGTTGCTGGCGAGTATGGTCGCGATCGTGGCAATTCCGCCCGCCTCATCGATGAGGTCACAGTAGAGCTCAAATACTTTTTTCAGAGGACCGGATTTGCTGATCGTGATGGAATCACGGTAATCCTTGGCAGACTGAAAAAATCCGTTGATCGAACCGGCATCTGATGCTGCGATCTCAGAACGGATAGCGGCGAGTTGTTCGCTGAAACGATCCATGATCTCCAGGATCTGTTCACGGTTGGACAGACAGATGTTTTCCCACATGACGGCCGAAGAGGAGGCGATACGCGTGATATCCTTGAAACCTCCGGCGGCAATCGTTTTCATTGTTTCATGCTCGTCATCGAGCTGTTGCACCAGATTGACCAGACTGGCAGCAACGATGTGTGGCAGATGACTGATCGTGGCAGTCGCATGGTCATGCGCCTTGTAATCCAGCACCATCGTGATCGCGCCAAGCGAGCGCACAAGCTCGGTGAATTCCGTTACCTTGTCCGCAGGACTTTGTGCAGTAGGTGTAATGATGTAATAGGCGTTTTCCAGTAGGTAAGCGGTAGCATTTGCATAACCGGTCTTCTCAGAGCCGGTCATGGGATGGCCGCCGATAAAGCAGTGCTCCATGCCTGCTTCGATTACTGCTGTGTGAATGTCGGATTTGACGCTGCCCACATCCGTGACGATGGCCCCTTCCTTTAACACCGGTTTCAATTCCTTCAGATAGGTGATGTTCTGCTGTACCGGTGTACATAGAAAAATCAGGTCACAGCTGCCGATCTCTGATAAAGGCAACTGCGTATCATTTTCGATGGTATGGTCTTCAAATGCTTCCGTTACGGTTGATAGATGACCGGAGGTGGCGTATAATTTCTTCTCGGGATACAGGCGTTTCAGCGTTTTGGCGATGGATCCGCCAATCAATCCCAGCCCGATAAAACCTATTTTTTCAAAAGACATCTGTAAAATGCTCCTTTTTTGGGGGTATTTCCTCATTTCTAATAATCTCTTTAATTATAACACAAAACATCGTTGCTTTAAAGTGAAAAAGTTGTCTGCTGTTTATTTGTGAAAAATGAATAAAATAGTTGTATTTTTTTTGATGTTTTAGTAGAATATACATATATCAAAAGTCCTGTCCGACATTGGGGAAAAAGAAGTATATGTGCCGGACAGAGAATGATTTAGGAGGGTATCATTTATGAACGTTTACACAACTGACAAGATTCGTAACGTAGTTCTTTTAGGCCATGGAGGGGCGGGCAAGACCAGCCTGGTAGAAGCAATGGCATATCTGGCTGGCCAGACGACCAGAATGGGTAAGGTCAGTGAAGGCAACACCATCAGTGATTTTGATAAAGAAGAGATCAAGCGCTCGTTTTCCATCAGTACATCTGTTGTTCCCATTGAGTGGGAAGGAAGTAAGATCAATATTTTGGATACACCCGGATTCTTTGATTTCGTTGGAGAAGTTGAGGAGGCAGCTGCTGTGGCTGATGCAGCCATCATCGTTGTTTCCGGTAAAGCTGGCATCGAGGTAGGTACGAAGAAGGCGTGGGAGATCTGCGAAAAGTATAAGCTGCCCCGTATGGTTTTCGTTACCGATATGGATATAGATAACGCAAGCTACCGTCAGGTAGTTGAGGATCTTCAGGCATTGTACGGAAAGAAGATCGCTCCGTTCCATCTGCCGATTCGCGAGAACGAGCAGTTTGTAGGATACGTCAATGTCATTCAGCAGCGCGCAAAACGCTGGAAGGCAGACGGAACCGTTGAGAAATGTGACATTCCTGATTACTCTCAGTCAAATCTTGAGATCTGCCGTGAGGCACTCATGGAGTCTGTTGCTGAGACCAACGAGGAGTTCATGGACCGTTACTTTAATGGCGAGGAGTTCTCCGATGATGAGATCCGTCAGGCACTTCGTGTGAACGTGGCAGATGGAAGCATTGTTCCGGTACTCATGGGATCAAATGTTCTGGCACGCGGTATGTACACGCTGATGGTTGATATTGTAAAATATCTTCCCAGCCCGGATAAGCGCACTTGTGCAGGTATCAATGCAAAGACCAATGAAGTATTTCAGGCAGATTATGATTTTGCAAAGCCGAAGTCTGCTTATGTATTTAAGACGATCGTTGATCCGTTCATCGGAAAATATTCTCTGATCAAGGTAAATTCCGGTGTTTTGAAGACAGATGATCTGATGTACAATTATCATAAGGATGTAGAGGGCAAGATCGGCAAGCTGTATGTAATGTGCGGCGGCAAGGCTGAGGAGGTCAAGGAGCTGCATGCCGGAGATATCGGAGCGCTTGCAAAACTGACGACAGCAGCTACGACAGATTCTCTGTCAACAAAGGCAAACCCGATCGCTTATATCCGTACAAATATTCCTACCCCTTATACTTACATGCGTTATAAGGCAAAGAATAAGGGTGATGAGGATAAGATTTCTCAGGCTTTACAGAAGATGTCTCAGGAGGATCTGACCTTAAAGGCAGTCAATGACAGCGAGAACGGTCAGACATTGATCTACGGTATCGGCGAGCAGCAGTTAGATGTTGTAGCAAGCAAACTTCTTGCGAAGTATAAGGTTGACATTGAGCTTTCGCGTCCGAAGGTTGCATTCCGTGAGACGCTGCGCAAGAAAGCAGATGTAGAGTATAAGTATAAAAAGCAGTCCGGCGGACATGGACAGTACGGACACGTTAAGATGACATTTGAGCCTTCCGGCGATCTTGAGAATCCTTATGAATTCGATCAGATCGTTGTCGGCGGTGCAGTTCCTAAGAACTATTTCCCGGCAGTTGAGAAGGGTATTCAGGAAGCAGTAAAGAAGGGCCCCATGGCTGCATATCCCGTTGTAGGTGTAAAGGCAGTGCTTTACGATGGATCTTATCATCCGGTAGATTCTTCCGAGATGGCATTCAAGGTGGCTGCTACACAGGCATTTAAAAAAGGCTTTATGGATGCAAATCCGGTGCTCTTAGAGCCGATCGCTTCCTTAAAGGTAGTTGTTCCTGACAGCTATACCGGAGATGTTATGGGTGATCTCAATAAGCGTCGCGGCCGTGTGCTTGGCATGAACCCCATCGAGGGTGGCAAGCAGGAGATCTTGGCTGATGTACCTTACACGGAACTGTACGGCTACAACACCGAGCTTCGTTCCATGACCGGAGGTGCCGGTGAGTTCTCTTATGAGTTTGCGCGCTATGAGCAGGCTCCGTCTGATGTACAGGAGAAGGAGATCGCAGCACGCGCAAGCAAGCTGGATAATTCTGAGGAATAATTACAGATAAAGTGATATTGTTATTGATGTTGAGGGAGCCCGCGTTCTGCGGGCTTCCTGTCGGATGAGGGATAGAAAGATGAGTAATTTCTATTTGATCTGTTGGATATTTTCATGTTTGGTGTCCATACTGTATATTTCAAAATGGAATAAAAATTACAGCGGTTATATTACTTTTCTTATGATGATGCTGCCCATCGCAATTTTTGGTTTTTATGAAAGAGCTGTGGCAATAACTGTGGAGCAGGCGATTGTTGCGAACAAACTTACTTATATCGGAGGCTGTTTTGCACCGCTCATGGTATTATTCAGTATTTTTCATCTGTGTAAGATCAGACTTACCAAGACCGCGCAGACACTGCTATATTCGTTTACGGTATTTATTTTTGCAATGTCGTTGACGGTCGGTCACACCGATTGGTTCTACAAGAGCGTCACCATTGAGATCATAGATGGCGTATGCGAGATGCATAAGGAGTACAATTTTACACATACGCTGTTTTATGTGATGCTGATCGGTTACCTGATCGCAGGTTTTTTGGCGTTGGTCTACGCATTAAGGAAACGAAAAGATATATCCAAGCTCACAATAGGATTACTTTTGCTAGTCAACTTATTTACGATGGTCGCATTTTTCGCTGGAAAGGTGTATAAAGGAATCAGTTTTGTACCGGTGGGCTATGATGTTGCTTTGATATTACTTCTGGTGGTTTCTGACCGGCTTGTATTATATAATGTGGATGATACTGTCATTCAGACCATGATGAAACGCGGTGATATCGGAGTCGTTTCATTTGATCTGAAGAATCGATTTTTGGGATGTAACGGTGTGGCGAAAAAATATTACCCTCCACTTGCGAAATTAGTCGTTGACAAAAGCGTAGATGAACAAGAAGCAGAATTGGATCTTTTGCGTGAATGGATGCAGGAAGTGAGAACGAACAGGCAGTTAGATACATATTATGAGAATGATGATCGTATTTATAAGGTTTCAGCTTCTTATCTGTATGACGGCTCCAATGTCCGAGGCTATCATTTCATCTTCACGGATTGTACGGCTGAGCGCAATTATCAGGAACTGTTAAAGAAACAGGCAGATGTTGCGATGCAGGCGAGTGAGGCAAAGGGCAGATTCCTTGCCAACATGTCCCATGAGATACGTACACCGATCAATTCTGTGTTGGGCCTTGATACGATGATCTTACGGGAGAGTACCGAGCCGAAAATCCGTGAATATGCAGTGGATATCGGAAATGCCGGGCAGGCATTGCTTTCACTGATCAACGACATCCTTGACTTCTCTAAGATCGAGTCCGGAAAGATGGAGATCGTACCGTCAGAATACAGTTTTTCCAGTCTGCTTCACGATGTGCTTAACATGATCTCCATGAAGGCACAGGCAAAACGGTTGGAGATTAAGTTGGAACTGGACGAGCATTTACCGGACAGACTGTTCGGAGATGACGTTAGAATTCGGCAGGTGCTTGTAAATATTTTGAGTAATGCGGTAAAGTATACGGAAAAAGGAAGTGTGACTTTTTCTGTGAGCGGTGATATAAAAGATGACCGAGTGCTGCTGCATTTTTCCGTTCGGGATACCGGAATCGGGATCAAAAAGGAGGATATTGAAAAGCTGTTTGCACCCTTTGAGCGTATCGAGGAGAAACGGAACCGGAATATCGAGGGCACCGGGCTTGGAATGAGCATTACGATTCAGTTGCTGCGGCTCATGGACTCTGAATTACAAGTAGAAAGTGAGTATGGAGAGGGTTCAGTGTTCTCATTTGACATCTGGCAGGAAATCCGGTCGTATGATGAGGTCGGTGATCTTCAGAGCCGGGTGGCGGAGCAGGCAGAAAATTATAAATATGAGGTGTCATATATAGCTCCGGATGCAAAGGTGCTTGTTGTGGATGATAACCCGATGAACCGTAAGGTGTTTGTCAGTCTGTTAAAGGAAACACAGATACAGATTGATGAAGCTGAAGGCGGGAAGGAAGCATTGGTACTCATAGAGAAACAGCCATATGATATTATCTTTCTGGATCATATGATGCCGGATCCGGACGGAATGGAGGTCCGCAGGCAGATGCTTTCATGGGAGGATTATCCCAACCGGAATACGCCTGTCATCGCACTGACCGCCAATGCAATAACCGGAGTGCGGGAGATGTATCTGGAAGCTGGCTTTGATGATTATCTCTCAAAGCCGATCAATCCTGATAAGCTGGAAAAAATGATTGGTGGACTGCTCCCGGAGGAAAAGAAACGGCCGGGCGAAAACAGGGAAAAACATGCATCCGAATCACCTGTCGAAGCAGCTTCTACGGAAGAACTGCCCATGGTTGAGGGTGTGGACTGGGATTATGCATTGTTCAAGCTGAAGAAAACGGAATTGGTCAAGAGTGTAGTAAAAGATTTCTCACTGTTGGCGGAATTTGATCTGCAGGAGCTGTCGATGAATTATGAGCAGATCAGGAAGGCATTTGACGACACAGAAAAGGAACAGGCTTACAATCAGTATCGTGTAAAGGTACATGCCATGAAGACATCAGCAGCGATGTTTGGAGCATCCGCTGTATCTGCACTGGCAAAGGTGTTGGAATATGCAGCGCGGGATATGGACAGAGATACCATTGATGCCGTGCATCCTGTATTTGACAGAGAATGGTCCAGACTAAAATCGTTGATTGACGATGCGTTTGGTTTTGACGTAGAATCGGATGAGGGAAAGCCGAAGCTTGATCCGGAAATGCTTCAGCAATACCTGCGAATGTTATCCGGTGCCATGGAGGTGTTGGATACAGATACCGCCGACGAGATCATGGAGGAGCTGCAGAAGTATTCTTATGATGCGGAGGCAAAAGAGCATTTAAATCAGCTGGTGATTGCTGTCAGAATGCTGGATATCGAAAAATCAAAAGAAATCATCGAAGCATGGAGCTAAGGGACGGTTCTTCTGCCACGATGCCAGGGTCAAAAGGTATGCCCATTGCCTCGATATAAACTGTTAATGTTTGAAAGAAAGGCTACCGGAAATATCGGCAGCCTTTTTGCGGGCTTATTTCGTGCGGGATGCATGAATATCTTGTTGATATCGGGCTTTTGATCGCAATGACAGGTCTGGACGCACAGTTCATTATAGATGTAAACCGGATCTTTACGGAGTTTAAGGGTGCGCTGACGGACCAGTACGTGCTGCAGCAAGAAGTCTGAAAGCATTTTGTGAAAAGTATCATCCAAAGCATGCGATCAGGACTTCTATGTCAGATTACAGGGAGCAGGATTGGATGACCAACCTGCGGCTGTATCATATTGATCTAATTCAGAAATGTTTAGATTGATCCAACAGATAGCAGTGCATCATCGGTCCGGAACCTTTGCCGAGATCAAGACCGGCGGCCAAAGCGCCTGAGATATATTCCTTGGCGCGGCGCACGGACTCGTCGAGTGGGAATCCTTTCGCGAGATTGGAGGCAATCGCGCTGGAAAGTGTGCAGCCCGTGCCGTGGGTGTTTTCGGTGCGGATGCGCTTGCCCTCAAACCATTGGAAGGTTCCGTTTGTATATAAAAGATCATTGGCGTCATTGACACTGTGACCGCCCTTTAAGAGGACGGCGCAGCTGTAGGTGTCGCCGATTTTTTTTGCGGCTGCACACATGTCGTCAGCTGTTTCAATTTTGCAGTCGCTTAGTATTTCTGCCTCCGGGATGTTGGGCGTTACGAGCGTCGCCAGCGGGAGCAGTTCACTTGTGAGCATGTCGATGGCATCAGTTTTCAGCAGGGCAGAGCCGCTCGTTGCGACCATGACTGGATCGACAACAATGTTTCTTGCCTGATAGAAGCGCAGCTTTTCTGCGATGACGCGGATCAACTCTGAGGAAGCGACCATGCCGATCTTCACGGCATCAGGGAAAATGTCCTCGAATACTGCATCCAACTGCTGACCTAAAAATTCCGGTGTGACTTCGGAAATGGCGCGTACACCGGTGGTATTCTGAGCAGTTAAAGCGGTGATGGCGCTCATGGCGTAGACGCCGTTCATCGTCATTGTCTTGATATCTGCCTGTATTCCGGCACCTCCGCAGGAGTCTGAGCCTGCGATCGTGAGGGCTGTTTTCATATTTTCAGCATTCATATGTGTAATCTCCTTGATTTGCAAATATTTCACAGATTGCCATACCAGTTTCTGTCGCAAGACAGAGACAAGATGGCGAAAATAGTCACGCTTCGTGGTTTGATATCAGTAGGGCGGACACTTTATGTTTCAGTTTTCCGGTGGCAGTCTGTATATCCTCCGCTGCAAAGATCGCAGATACAACCGCAATACCGTCTATGCCGCCTCCGGCAAGCTGATCCACATTTTCAAAACTGATTCCGCCGATGGCAACTGCCGGAATGTTTACAGCTGAACAGATCTCTTTGAGCTGGCTGTTGGTGATACGGATCGCCGTCTGTTTGGTGGGAGAGGGAAAGACCGCTCCGACACCGAGATAGTTGGCACCTGCACGCTCCGCAGCCTGTGCCTGTGCGACTGTCTTTGCGGTTGCTCCGATGATAAAACCGTCTGGAGTCTCCCGACGAATTTGCGCGACCGGTGCATCCTCGATACCGACATGTACACCGTCCGCACCGCTTTCCAGCGCGATCTGTACATTGTCGTTGATGATGAGCGGAACATGGTAGGAGTGGCAGAGGGTGACGAGTTGTTTTGCCTCCTGCAGAAAGGTGGCCTTGTCCAATTCTTTTTCCCGCAGCTGGACGATGGTTGCACCGCCTTTTAAAGCATCTTCTACCTGCTCATATAAGGTCTGTCTGCCGACCCATGCACGGTCGGTCACAGCATACAGCAGTAATTGTTCTTTTTGAAATTTCATATGTGTACTCCAATTATCAGTTGGTATTTTTAGTTCATTGATGTTGTAGCTGTAAGGGCAAAATAACGCCGATGTTTGAAGTGCTCGGGGGCCGGTGTGTCAGAAGGAGGCAAGATACGAGTCTGCATCCTCACACGTCATGGCACTGCTCATGATACATCCGCCCGCCACTCCTGCTGATCTGACTGATGCCAGATTCTCCGGGCAGATGCCCCCGATCCCATAGACCGGAATCGACACGGCAGAGCATACATCCCGAAGAAATTCCAATCCCCGTCCGGGAAGTCCCTTTTTGCAGTCTGTGTCAAAGATATGTCCGGCGGTAATGTAGGTACAGCCAAGCGCTTCGGCTTCCTTTGCATCTGCAACGGAATGACAGGAAGCTCCAAGAATCTGATAGCTGTGCCGTTCCGACCCAGAGAGTGAACGCAGCACCGGTAATGGCAGGTGCAGGGCTGAGTGATGAAGCAGGTGTGCTGCATTTGCATAATTGTGTAAAATACATAAGGTGTCATGGTTTTTGCAAATGCATAATATTTTGTCTGCCAGCTCGATATATTTCGCCTCAGTCAGATCCTTTTCACGCAGCAGGATCGCAGAGGGATGTGCCTTGGCAAGCCGTTCGATGCGTGTCAGAAAATCTTCCCGGCAGAGTGCGCGGTTCGTCACACAGATTACCCCGGAACGGAGATGGAAGGAATCATGTGCATCTCCGGCGGGTTTATAGATCTCACAGTCAGATATCATTCGGTCAGACATACAGGTAATCGTTCAGAACAGGCTGCAGTCCCTCGCCTGCGATGTCGCTGTACATTGTTTCAAGACTCCGGTTATCGTCAATCTCAAACTGTTCATCGCCCTGCGCGCCGTCTGACTCCTTTCCGCTGTATTTGCTCTCATGATCACCGATACCGGTGGATACGCCCGCTGAGATCTTTGTGGCTGCAATCTTCACGATGCCGTTGCGAAAACTTGCACTCTCGCGTGAAGACACCGTGATGCCGACATAGGGCAGAAAGATACGGTATGCACACAGGATCTGGCAGAGCTGTGTCTCATGGACATCCAACGGGTTGATCTTGTCATTGTGGATGATCGGACGCAGTCTCGGGCAGGAGAGTGACATTTCCGCGTGCGGATATTTGCGCTGCAGGAAATAGACATGCAGTGCGCTGGCGAGGGCATCTTTGCGGAAGTCGGAAAGCCCAAGCAGTGCAGAGAAAGCAACGCCGCGCATGCCGCCGCGCAGAGCACGCTCCTGCGCATCAAAACGATAGGGCCACACACGCTTGTGTCCCAGAAGATGCAGTGTTTCGTACTTGTCTGCATCATACGTTTCCTGAAAGACCGTAACGTAGTCCGCTCCACATTCATGCAGATAGCGGTACTCGTCCGTATTGACCGGATAGATTTCCAGTCCGACCATGCGGAAGTATTTACGCGCCAGCTTACAGGCTTCGCCGATATACTGCACGTCGCTCTGGGCACGGCTCTCGCCGGTAAGGATGAGGATTTCCTCCATACCGCTGTCTGCAATGACTTTCATTTCATGTTCAATCTGCTCCGGTGTCAGCTTCATGCGGTTGATGTGGTTATAGCAGTTAAATCCGCAGTAGACGCAGTAGTTTTCACAATAATTCGCGATATAGAGCGGTGTAAACAGATAGACCGTATTTCCAAAGTGCTTGCTTGTCTCCAGTCTTGCCCGCTGTGCCATCTGTTCCAAAAACGGCTCGGCGGCAGGGGAGAGCAACGCTTTAAAATCATCAATGGAGCAGGTTTCGTGCTCCAGAGCTGCCTTTACATCCTTTGCCGTGTATATGGAAGCATCATAGGAAGTCATGTGTGACATCACGTTTTCTCGCACATCAGACTCGATCTGTTCCATGCCGGGCAGATACTCCATGTGGTTTTTTCGCGCGGTCGGATCGTTTTCCAGACGGTGTTTTCTCTCCAGCGCCTCGGGAGATAAGTATTCAGAATCAATAAAAAACTGATTTTCTTTTTTAGACATCATGATCACCCCTTAATCACGTAAAAATCCGGTCAGCGGATCGGAAGCGGAAGCACCGCGGGTGAGCACTCTGCCCAGACCGGCAAGATATGCTTTTCGACCTGCCTCAATCGCCTGACGGAATGCGGATGCCATCATAGGAAGGTCACCGGCTGTTGCAAGGGCGGTGTTTGCCATGATCGCTGCTGCTCCCATCTCCATCGCTTCACATGCCTGCGAGGGCTTGCCGATACCTGCGTCCACAATGATCGGAAGATCGATCTCGTCAATGAGGATCTGGATGAAATCTTTTGTGGCAAGTCCCTTGTTGGAGCCGATCGGGGAGGCGAGGGGCATAATGGTTGCTGCGCCTGCATTGACAAGGTCGCGGGCAGCGTTTAAGTCAGGATACATGTAGGGCATGACGACAAAGCCCTCATTTGCGAGGATCTCTGTTGCGCGGATCGTCTCCTGATTGTCGGGGAGCAGATATTTGGAATCGCGCATGATCTCGATCTTTACAAAATCGCCGCAGCCGAGTGCTCTTGCAAGCCGCGCAATGCGGACAGCCTCCTCGGCGTTTCTCGCTCCGCTTGTGTTGGGGAGGAGCGTCACACCTTCCGGAATATAGTCGAGAATGTTTTCTTTTTCTTGTGTGTTGGCGCGGCGCACGGCAAGTGTGATGATCTCTGCACCGGCATCTTTCACGGCTGACTCAATGAGCTTGAGGGAATATTTCCCAGATCCCAAGATAAAGCGGGAGTTGAATTCATGTCCTCCAATGATCAGTTTATCGTTATCCATGGTATGTCATTCCTTTCATATGTTCTTGAAATATTCTGATACTGGTTTTTTCAGATGCGCTTTGTGAGCAGCATTTTTACTCGATTTCTCCTGCAAGGATGCGCAAAACCGTGTGTGCCTGATGGGCAGCGCAGAGCATGACACGGGACGAGACCAGACTGATGTTGTCTGCAATATCCGAAACGCCGTCACCGCACAGATAAAAGTGGCTGTTTACATGTCTTGTCCGAATGTCGTTCGCACTGCCGAGACCTGCCATTCCGGAGGCTGCCACCAGATATTTTTCAGGCATTGCAGTCAGAACGAGATTTGTGAGCATGGCCTTTGCAGTTGCATCATCAAATGCCTCACAGATGATATCTGCCTCTTGTAAAAGCGGAAGTGTATTTTGCTCCGTGATGCGGACAGGATGTGTCTCCAGTTGGACATACGGTGCGATCTCGCGCAGATTTTCTGCCAGTGCATCCGTCTTGATGATGCCGATCTGCGAGGCTTTGTACTGCTGACGGTGCAGATTGGAGATATCTACGCGATCAAAATCGATCAGAATGAGCTTCCCGACACCGGCGCGGGCGAGAGACACGGCGATATTTGAGCCGAGTCCACCGAGACCGCAGATGGCAACGGTGGCAGATGAGAATTTTTTCTGTATTGCTTCGCCCTGACGCGCGCGCAGTGCGCAGAGCATTTCTTCCTTGGAGGGAATCGGTTTTGAATGGTCAGACATAGGATCAGCCTCCTCCCATAAAACTGATGATCTCTACATGGTCATCGTCTGCGAGTATGGTCGTATCGTAGTCTTCTCTCGGAAGGATCTCCCCGTTTCGTTCAATGACGATCCGACCGGGATTGCATGCCGTGGATGCAAGATACTGTGACAGCGTTTGTCCTGCGGCGTCCACGTATTCTCCGTTGATCTTTACCATAAGGTTTCCTCCTGTATGATTTTTTATAGAAGTAAAAAACGGGAAACACCCGATCCGAATGCTTCCCGCTAAACGTTTTCTCATCAGTTCCCCACGTTGGCATTATCCAAATCAGGTTATCGGTCGAAGGTCGTACCTTCCTCTCAGCCTGTCACACAAGCTCCCGTCTGTTATATTATCGCACTCACTATACACGATTTCGTCGGAAGATGCAAGAGGATTTTTGCGCTACCACATGTCCGGGCGCTCTCATGTGACGAGGTTGCGGGTGCTATTTTTTTGCCATTTTCAGGATCGCCAGTACCTGATCGACCTTCGCTTTTTCGGCAGGTGAGAGATTTGCTGTAAGCAGCTCGATCATGAGGTTCTGCTCATCCGGTGTAAACTGGATATTCTGCTGGCGCGCTTCCTGCTGGCATTTGGTCAGCTGACGCATCATGGCTGCAGAATTGCCTCCGGAAGGCATTGTCGCGAAGGCTTTCAAAAAGGCGAGCTTTTCCGGTGAGATCCCGGGCGCTGCTTTCATCAGATCATCAATTGTCATACATCCTCCTGTCCGTGGAATATTCCACCGTAGAGATCAGCCATGGAGAGTACATTGCTGATCAGATCAATATTGGACTGGTCACTGTCTGTACAGAGCGGACGGATCGCATCCAGCATCTGCAGGATCCGCGCAGAGGTATTCATCCCTTCACACATTTGCAGGGAGGGTTCCTTGTGATCAAACAGAGAGTTTGCGCGGGAGAGCTCCATCATTTTGACGAGTGTGGCGACGGCGCGCTGCCTGGGGTATGGTATGTAGGGAATCGCCGTTTTTAAGATTTGCAGCGTGCGGTCCTGAAGATGCGAATCAAAAGGCGTAGGTGTGAATTCTGTGTCCATATCCATATAATATCCTTTTTTATTTAAACTATGAGAAAGGTATCAAAATATGCATATGATGTAGAGAGAAACTTTTTTTATGAGGAGGAAGTCCATGGGACGATTGATCATAGATGGCAACCGTGTGTATGAGCTGGATGAGGCTTGTTTACAGCGAAAAGGGAAAACATGTAAAACGACTGATTCGGACAGGAACATGCGAATGCAAAAAGAGCGTGAAAAGCAGATGCAAAGAAGAGGACGGTCATAACAAAAAAGGCAGGAATTCCTGCCTTTTTTGTTTCAAACGATAGGTGTCTGACAATTAGAAGCAGCCAAATCCGTGACCGTTTCCGCAGCAGCACAGAATGAGTAAGATGATCCAGATGCTGTCACATCCGTTACCGCAGCCATCGCCTCTGCCAAAGAATCCACTGCCATTGCCGCAGCAGCACAGAAGCAACAGAATCCAAATGATGCTAGAACAGCCGTTACGGTCCTCACATCCACATCCGCAGTTGGTAGCAGCTAAGTCGCTCATTTTGAAATCCTCCATTGATTTGATTTATAGTTCATATTATGTGGAGGGCATGTCAGTGTTTCCACAAAAGATATCACATTATTTTTTTAGGAGTGGTGCGCTTGGAATTGCGCAGGAAAAAATTTTATGCTATAGTACCTATGATTGTGTTTGAATTTGGCGTCACCCGCTGTTGTGAACAGTCATGCCTGCACAAGAACAAAACGTAAGAAAGGTGGACGAAGCGATGGAAAAAATTAAGATGACAACTCCTTTAGTAGAAATGGACGGAGATGAGATGACCCGTGTGCTCTGGCAGATGATCAAGGATGAACTGCTGGTTCCTTTTATTGATCTGAAGACGGAATATTACGATCTGGGTCTGGAATACCGCAATGAGACCAATGATCAGGTGACTGTAGATTCTGCAAATGCAACGAAGAAATACGGTGTTGCAGTCAAGTGTGCGACAATCACACCAAACGCTGCACGTATGACAGAGTATAATCTGAAGGAAATGTGGAAGAGCCCCAACGGAACGATCCGCGCGATGTTAGACGGTACGGTATTCCGTACACCGATTCAGGTCAAAGGCATTGAGCCCTGTGTGAAGAACTGGAAAAAACCGATCACGATCGCCAGACATGCGTATGGTGACGTGTATAAATCCGTGGAGATGAAGGTGCCCGGTGCCGGAAAGGCAGAGCTTGTATTTACAGGTGCAGACGGTAAGGAGGAGCGTGTGACGATCCATGAGTTTACCGGAGCAGGTATCATTCAGGGTCAGCATAATGTGGACGAGTCCATTGAGAGCTTTGCACGCAGCTGCTTCAATTATGCGCTGGACTTAAAGCAGGATCTGTGGTTTGCGACAAAGGATACGATTTCCAAAAAGTACGACCACACCTTCAAGGATATCTTTCAGGAAATCTTTGATGCTGAATATAAGGAAAAATTTGAGCAGGCAGGCATTACATATTTTTATACATTGATCGATGATGCGGTTGCACGTGTGATGAAGTCCGAGGGTGGTTTTATCTGGGCATGCAAAAACTATGACGGTGACGTGATGAGTGATATGATCTCATCTGCCTGCGGTTCTCTGGCAATGATGACTTCCGTGCTCGTCTCACCTGCAGGTATCTACGAGTACGAAGCTGCACACGGAACCGTACAGCGCCACTATTACAAGCATCTTGCAGGCGAGGAGACATCAACAAATTCTGTTGCAACGATCTTTGCATGGTCCGGCGCGCTCAGAAAGCGCGGCGAGCTGGATCAGCTGCCGGAATTGATGACCTTTGCAGACCGACTGGAAAAGGCATGCATCAACACCATCGAGTCAGGAAAAATGACAAAGGATCTGGCGCTGATCACCTCACTGGAGAACCCGACTGTTTTAAACAGTGAGGACTTTATCAAGGCGATCCGCAAGACGCTGGAAGCATATTACGCATAACCGGTTCGGGCATTGCCCGGAATGGTACGCACAAGGGGAGTAGAACAGATGATTTTATCCTGTCAGAATGTTTCAAAAGCATTTGGAACAGAAGAAATCTTAAAAAAAGCATCCTTCCATGTGGAGGAGAATGAGAAGGCAGCAATCGTCGGGATCAACGGAGCCGGGAAATCAACGCTCTTAAAGATCCTCGTCGGTGAGCTGTCTGCGGATGAGGGAGAGGTAACCATTGCGAAAAATACGAGCATTGGTTACCTTGCTCAGTATCAGGAGGTTTCCGCCGAGCGCACGATCTACGAGGAGGTCTTAAGCGCCAAGGCGGATGTCATCGGGATGGAGGAGCAGATCCGAAGCTTTGAGGAACAGATGAAGCACTGCGAAGGCTCTGAGCTTGAGGCACTGATGGCGCGATACCACGCATTTTTGCAGGAATTTGAGCAAAAGGGTGGCTACTATTACAAGAGTGAGGTCAGCAGCGTGCTGCGCGGACTGGGCTTTGAGGAGAGCGAGTTTGACCGGAAATTGACGGAGCTGTCCGGAGGTCAGAAGACACGTGTCTCACTTGCAAAACTGCTTGTGCAGAAGCCGGATATTTTGCTGCTCGACGAGCCGACGAACCATTTGGATCTCGCCAGCATTACCTGGCTGGAGGGCTTTTTGCGGGGCTATAAAGGTGCAGTGATCCTCGTGTCCCATGACAGGTACTTTCTGGACCGCATTGTGACGAAGGTTATCGAAGTTTTTATGCATCAGGTACGCATGTATGCAGGAAATTATTCAGAATACAGTAAAAAGAAGGCAGAGATCCGGGCGGCACAGATGAAGCAGTACCTGAACCAGCAGCGGGAGATCGCTCATCAGGAGGAGGTCATCGCGAAGCTGAAATCTTTCAACCGGGAGAAATCGATCAAGCGTGCAGAGAGCCGCGAAAAGGCGCTGGAAAAGATCGAGGTACTGGAAAAACCGGTGGAGGAGCATGCAGACATGCACATCACGCTGGAACCGAACATCACCAGCGGCAAGGATGTGCTTTCTGTGGAAGGGCTTGCGAAGGCATTTCCCGGAAATCCGCTCTTTTCCGGTATTGATTTTGAGATCAGGCGCGGGGAGCGCGTGGCATTGATCGGAAACAACGGAACCGGAAAGACGACGATATTAAAGATCATTACGAACAGTATACCGGCAGATTCCGGAACTGTCCGTCTCGGTACAAACGTTCATATCGGCTATTACGATCAGGAGCAGCAGCTGCTCTCCGAGGAAAAAACACTTTTTGAGGAGGTTCAGGATGCCTATCCGAACCTGAACAATACGCAGGTGAGAAGCGTTCTGGCGGCCTTTTTGTTTACGGGAGAGGAAGCAGTCACAAAGCGTGTGTCAGAGCTCAGCGGTGGTGAGCGCGGACGTCTGTCACTGGCGAAGCTCATGCTCTCAGAGGCGAATTTTCTCATTCTCGATGAGCCGACCAACCATCTGGATATAGTGTCGAAAGAGATCCTGGAACAGGCGCTGAACAGCTATACCGGAACCGTATTTTTCGTGTCCCACGATCGTTATTTTATCAATCAGACGGCGACACGTATTCTGGATCTGACCGGTCAAACGATTGTAAACTACATTGGAAATTATGATTATTATCTGGAAAAGCAGGAGGAACTGACCCGTGTTTATGTCACGGACCGGAAAACGACAGGCGCACAGCCGGTACAGACGACAGCGCAGAGTGCTCCGGAGGATTCCGGCAAAGCGGATTGGCAGGAGCAGAAAAAGCAGCAGGCGGCGCTCCGCAAAATTCAGAATGAACTGAAGAAGACAGAGGAAGAGATCGCGCGTCTGGAGGCAGAGAAGGAGCATCTGGAAGCGGAGGCGTCAGACCCTGCGATATCCACCAATTCTGCGCGTCTGTTCGAACTGCATACGAAGATCACCGGTATGGATGAGAAACTGGAAGAACTCTATGAAACATGGAGTAATATCTCCGAGCAGGTTGAAACACTTTCACCCGGAACTGCATAGTTTCAGAGCGTTTTCCTGACATTGACATTTTCTTAACAAATGTATATACTGGAAAGCAGGAAATATACTGGGAAGGTTAAGGGGATTTTAAACATGGAAGAAAAGGAAATCTCACAGGCAGTTATCCGGCGTATGCCGCGTTATTACAGATATCTGGGAGAACTGCTGGATGCAGGTGTCGAGCGTATTTCATCGAACGATCTGAGCAGTCGCATGAATGTGACTGCTTCCCAGATCCGTCAGGATCTGAATAATTTTGGCGGTTTCGGACAGCAGGGCTACGGATATAATGTCAAGTATCTCTATGAGGAGATCGGAAAGATACTTGGTCTGAATACGACACATTATGTGATTATCATTGGTGCCGGACACCTCGGTCAGGCACTGGCGAATTATGTAAAGTTTGAAAAGCTCGGATTCGTGATCACGGCGCTGTTTGACGTGGATTCGAAGCTGATCGGAAAGGATGTGCGGGGAATTCCTATTTTATCGTTTGATGCGCTGCCGGAATATGTAAAAAATCACACGGTGGATATTGCGACGCTGACGATGCCGAAGGCGGAGGCGGCTACGATCGCCAATGAGTTGGCGAGTCTCGGTGTGCATGCGATCTGGAATTTCGCGCATGTAGATCTGGAACTGTTTGATAAGGACGTGATCGTGGAGAATGTACATCTGTCCGACAGCCTGATGCAGCTCTCCTACAATACGGTGAAGCATACGAAGGAAAAGGGAGTCGTTTCGCAACACTGAAAGCATGAACCGGTTACGGAAAGGCAGGTGATATCCGATGGCTGAAGACAAAGATTTTCGTGTGTTCCTGCAAAACAAAAAAATACCGATCTGCGTGCTGGATCAGAAGTGGCACCGCCTGTTTGCGATCAAGGGTAAGCCGGAGAATGTTGCTGCGTGCGAACAGGAACTGAATGAACTTCTGAAAAGGCAAGGGCATCTGAACAATGAGATCAGGGAACTCAGAAAGCTGAAAGCAAAGCTGATGGGTAATATCGTTGAAAATATGGAAGGCACTCATCAGGAAAATGCCGGTCGGACGAGTTCCAAAAAACTGGATGAGGACAAGCGCCTGATCGATGATATCAATGAAAAGCTGGAGACGCATGAGGATGAGTTATTAGAAATTCCGAGGGAGATTGACCGTGTCAACAAGGAACTGATGCTCCTGACCGTGGAATTCTGTTATGGGAATCTGCGGGTCAACGTTGCGGAGATCCGGGAAATCACGGACTGGATCACACAGGTACGCATTGACCTAAAGAAAAATATCATCAGGAAGCAGAATCGGGAGATCAATTCCCGTCAGATATATGCGTATATGCATGATCTGTTCGGCGCTCAGATGATGGATGTATTTGATCTGGATAACGGAGACATTGATCTTCGTATTCTTGAGCCGCCGAAGAAAAAACCGGAGGAAAAACCTGAACAGGCAGCTTCCAAAGATGGAAAACAGGAGGAATCAAAAGCCTCAGCCGAGGATGGAAGCGTTACGGCAAAGGGTGAAAGCGACCGGAATGAGCAACCGAAAAAAGAAAATTTTGAAACAAAATGACAATGCAGCAGGGCTGACCTCCAAGCGGTCAGCCTTTTGTATCACAAATATGCACCGGATATAAGGGGTGATCTTTTGAAATATCTTGTTAAAAGGGGAGAAATGAAACAGTATGATACGAACACGATGGAGGTGTTCGGAATACCGTCCCTTGTCCTCATCGAACGGGCAGCACTGGCAGCGGTAGAAGAGGCGGAACGGGACGGTTTGCAGCAAAAGAGCCGGATACTTGTCGTTTGCGGCACCGGAAATAACGGTGCGGACGGACTGGTCATGGCAAGACTTTTTCATCTCATGGGTCATACAGTACAGATCCTGACTGTCGGTAACCGGTCAAAGGCGACACCGGAAAATGAAAAAGAACTCGAGATTGCAAAAAAATATGGCATTCCGGTTGTTTCAGCCGAAGAGTTTTTGCAACCGTTCGGGAAACCGGATGGAAACGACACAGGGCAGACACAGATGGATATTTCCGGTGCGTTTGACTTTGTTGTGGATGCGGTGTTCGGAGTCGGACTCTCGCGCAGGATCGAGGGCATTTACGGACAACTGATCGAATGTCTGAATACATTACAGGGAAAGAAACTGGCAGTCGATATTCCGAGCGGCATTGATGCGGATGACGGATCAGTGCTGGGCGTGGCATTCCGGGCGGATCTGACTGTGACATTTTCTTATGAGAAAGTCGGAATGCGTCTGTTTCCGGGACAGTCTTACTGTGGAAAGATCGTCTGCCGCAGTGTCGGTATTGATGATCATAGTTTCTTGTCCGAAACGGGACATGGGCATGCCCCAATGATAGTGGCATTTACGACGGAGGATCTCGCCTTGATCCCGGCACGCCGTCCTCATACAAACAAGGGCTCTTACGGTAAGGTGCTTGTGATCGCCGGCAGTGTGAATATGGCAGGTGCAGCGATCTTCAGCGCCAGAGCGGCATACCTGTCCGGCTGCGGATTGGTGCGTGTTCTGACCCCGGAAGAAAATCGGACGATCATACAGAGCACACTTCCGGAGGCCGTGCTTACAACTTATAATAGCAAAAAACCGGAGATAGAGACGGTGATCGATGCGCTGCAGTGGGCAGATGTGGTCGTGTGCGGACCGGGACTCGGCACCGGGGATGCAGCACACCGTCTGGTGCAGACAGTGCTCAAGAATGCGGCAGTTCCTGTGATCATGGATGCAGATGCGCTCAATATCATATCGGAGGAGACGGATATTCTGCGAAAACCGCATACGGATCTGATCCTGACACCACATCTGGGAGAGATGGCACGCCTGCAGGGTGTGACAGTCTCCTATATAAAAGATCATCTCGTGGAGAGTGCGGAAGAGTTTGCGCGCACCTACAATCTGATCTGTGTTTTAAAGGATGCAAGAACGATCACGGCGATCCCCTATGAGCGGACATATGTCAATCTCTCCGGAAATAACGGTATGGCGACCGGCGGAAGCGGCGATGTGCTGACCGGAGTGATCGCCGGTTTGATCGCACAGGGGGCGAAGCCGGAACTGGCCGCTCCGCTGGGTGTCTATGTGCATGGTCTGGCAGGAGATGCTGGTGCAGAAGCATGCGGACGATACAGTCTGATGGCACAGTCGCTCATGGATGCTCTGCCGGATATTTTTAGGAAGAAAGATGTTTTAGAGAAAGAAGGCATGGAATCATGATAAATTATCCGAGGGTGCATGCGGACATTGATCTGGATGCGATCCGTCATAATATGGAGGAGATGCATCGTTTGACCGATCCGCACACAAAGCTGATGGCAGTCATTAAGACCGACGGCTACGGCCATGGTGCGATCCCCATCGCGAGAGAACTGGAGGCGGTTGATTATGTGTACGGCTATGCGGTTGCCACGGAGGAAGAAGCACTGGCACTGCGTGCGGACGGCATCGGAAAGCCGATCCTGATTCTCGGATACACATTTCCGGAACAGTATGAGGCGCTGTTACAGGCACGGATCACTCCGGCGATCTTTACGTTGGAGTCGGCGAGGCTGCTGTCAGAGACAGCAGAGAGACTGAATACCACCGCCCAAGTTCATATCAAGCTGGATACAGGGATGGGACGTGTCGGTTTTCTCGTATCTGAGGAGAGCGCAGATGTAATTGCACAGATCGCGAAATTGCCGCATATCATGATAGAAGGAATGTTTACGCATTTTGCAAGAGCGGATGAGACAGACAAGACATCGGCGAACAGACAATTGTCAGATTTTCTGCATATGGCAGATATGCTGGAGGAACGCGGCGTGCACGTTCCGCTCAAACACTGTTCAAACAGTGCCGGAATTCTCGATCTGCCGCAGGCTAACCTGGATATTGCACGGGCGGGAATTACACTTTACGGACTCCACCCGTCCGAGGAGGTACATCTGGAGCGCATGGACATGAGGCCTGCAATGTCCCTGAAAAGTCAGGTCGTTCACGTGAAGACATTGCCCGCCGGCTATGGCATCAGCTATGGTGCCACCTATGTCACAGAGACTGAGCGCAGGATTGCAACGATTCCGGTAGGCTACGGTGACGGTTATGCGAGGAGTCTTTCTAACAAAGGGAATGTCCTGATCCGGGGCAGGCGTGTGCCAATCTGTGGGAGGATCTGTATGGACCAGTTTATGGTGGATGTGACAGATATTCCTGAGGTATGTGTGGGTGATGTGGTTACGCTGATCGGAACCGATGGCGGAGAGCAGATCACGCTGGAGGAGCTGGGAGAAAAGTCGGGGCGTTTTAACTACGAATTCGCCTGTGATCTGGGCAAGCGCATCCCACGTATATTTTACAAGGGCGGCAGAAGAATCGCCGACTGGACGCAATTTGAGGGTCTGGGGGATTAACAGTACTTTTGCGGTCAAAAGAAATGGAACAGACTGAATAAAACGTTTTTTGTATGGAAATACTTCAGAATATAAAAGGTACAAAGTACTATAATATTTTTTCTGGAGTGAAAACAATGACGATTCGACGAGGAGATGTTTACTACGCAGATTTAAGACCGGTGGTTGGTTCTGAACAGGGTGGTATCCGGCCGGTACTGATCATACAGAATGATGTGGGAAACCGTCACAGCCCGACGGTGATCGTGGCAGCGATCACTTCCCAGATCAATAAATCCAAGCTTCCCACGCACGTGGAGCTGTCATCCGGACGCTATGAGATGGTCAAGGATTCCGTTATCCTGCTGGAGCAGCTGCGCACGATCGACAAGCGCCGACTCAAGGAGCGCGTGTGTCATCTGGACGGGGAGATTCTGACAAAAGTAGATAAGGCGCTGGAAATCAGTCTGGAGCTGCCTACATAAGCTTTACGTGATTCAAGATAGTTACAACTTGACTTTAAAGGCAGAGAATGGTATATTTCTAGTGTTTTACAAGATCTTACAGAAAAACAGAGAAAAATAAACAGGAGAATTATATGGAAGATGCCGGTAACCCACATAGGGGTTTTCTTGACAAAATGAAAAAATTTTTTAACAGAAATTCAGAGGATGTTACAGAAGAGGAAATCATTTCCCTTGTCAATGAGGGGCATGAGCAGGGGTTTATCCGCGAAAGTGAGGCGGAGATGATCCACAATATTTTTGAACTGAGTGACAAGGATGCGAAGGATATCATGACGCACCGCAGGCAGATCTGTGCATTGAACGGTAACATGACATTTTCGGAAGCGTTAGATCTGGTCCTGACGCAGCCGTATTCCAGATTTCCGGTGTACATAGAAGATATGGATGATATTGTCGGTCAGGTTCATATCAAGGAGATGCTTGCTCATGCGCGTGACAGCGCGTGTCAGGATGTGCCTATTTCAGATATCAACGGATTGATGACACCGGTGGATTTTGTGCCGGAGACGATCGGGATCACAGCGCTTTTTCAGCGGATGCAGACGTCAAAAAATCATCTGGTCATTGTGATCGATGAATATGGACAGACAGCGGGTCTGGTAGCACTGGAGGACATTTTAGAGGAGATTGTCGGCAATATCTTTGATGAACACGACAGGGAAGAGCATCATATTGTGTCGCGTACGGACGGTACTTACTTTATGGACGGTTCGGCAGATCTGGAGGAAGTGGCACAGACACTTGGGCTGGAAGAACTGGCAGAAAACGAGAATGATACGTTAAATGGCTATTTGATCTCACTGATAGACAAGATACCGGGCGACGGGGAACGTTTTGAGGTGGAGGCACAGGGCTTTTTGTTCCGTGTGTTGTCCGTGAAGGATAAGATGATTCGTCGTGTTGAGGTGAAAAAGATACCCGGAGCCGATGACGGCTCTCAACTATAAACTATAACGAAAAGAGGAAAGGTTATGTCAGGACATTCAAAGTTCGCGAATATCAAACATAAGAAGGAGAAAAACGACGCAGCAAAGGGCAAGATCTTTACAATGATCGGTCGTGAGATCGCAGTAGCGGTCAAAGAGGGCGGACCCGATCCTGCCAACAACAGCAAGCTGGCTGCAGTTATTGCAAAGGCAAAGGCAAATAATATGCCTAATGATACCATCGACCGCGGCATCAAGAAGGCTGCCGGAGACGGAGATAACGTAAATTATGTGGTTGCTACATACGAGGGCTATGGCCCTGCAGGCACCGCCATTATCGTAAAGTGTCTGACAGACAACAAAAACCGTACCGCAGCAAATGTGAGAAATGCATTTACAAAGGGACAGGGCAGCATCGGAACACAGGGTTGTGTGTCCTACATGTTTGACGAGCGCGGACAGATCATTATTGAAAAAGAAGTATGTGAGATGGATGCCGATGATCTGATGATGCTGGCATTAGATGCGGGTGCCGATGATTTTAACGAGGAGGAGGACAGCTTCGAGATCCTCACTGCCCCTGATGCCTTTGATGCAGTCCGTGCCGCGATCGAGGCAGAGAATATTGAGATGGCAAGCGCAGAGGTAACCATGCTTCCGCAGACCTATGTGACGCTCTCTGACGAGGCGGATCTGAAAAACATCCAGAGGATCCTTGACCTTCTGGACGAGGATGATGATGTACAGGATGTTTATCATAACTGGGATGAATAAGCGTATTTACAAAAAGAAGTCTTCGGACTTCTTTTTTGTTTGTCTATTCCGGATGAATGTGTTAGAATGTAAATAACTGTAAAAGAATCACACAGTCACTAAATTACGAGTTGGAGGAATTATGGAATTTTTGAGAGGTGTGTGTCCCCACTGCAAGGGCGAGCTGCAGATTCCACAGGATCGTGATACGATCATCTGTATGTACTGCGGCAAAGAATTGTCAGCGAAGGACTCATTGATACAGCAGGAGACAGGCAGCCGTCCGGAGGCTGTGACCGATGAGGTTGCGATCGAGGCGTTGCAAAATCTGTTATATGGCATTGAAAATCCGCTTCAGTATTTCAAAAAAACGTTGTATATGGATTTTTTCAACAAATATGTGTTTGAAAATGCGAAAAATCTTGCGGTTTTAGAGCAGGCTTATCTGGCAGCCGAGGACCCGAAGGCTTTGATGGAGCGGATTGCGGAACCGCTCGTTGAACGCGTGGAAGGTGAATTGGCCGCGCTGCGCGGGCGCAAAAAAGAAGACCTGCAAATGGATTATAATCTGTCTATGGTCGTATATGTGTTTCCTGCACTGCTGGAGACAAGCAAATCCACCGGTCAGGAATGGATTGATGTGCTTGCCGCCACATGGAAAAAGCATTTCCCGAAAACGGAACTGAAATCAGCGAGTGCAAAGGAGATCAATGCGGGCTTCCGCTACCGGTTCTGTTATATCACAACGGCTGTATGCGAGAGCAGACACAAGCCGGATGACTGCTATGAGCTGTCTCTGTTGCGATCATTCCGTGATAACTATCTGCTGCAGAGTGCCGAGGGGGAGGCGATGGTGCACGAATACTATGATGTGGCGCCTTCCATTGTGAAGCATATCGGGAAACGTGCAGATTGTGATAAGATCTATGAAGACATCTGGCAGCAATATCTGTCGCCCTGTATCCGCCTGATCGAGTCCGGGCAAAATGAGGAATGTGTGGATTTGTACAAGCATATGGTATATGAGTTGAAGGATTTATATTTTCATTAAAAACGAAAATCGGAGGGAAAATATATGAATAAGATATTATTTGCAGCATCAGAATGTGTGCCGTTTATTAAAACCGGAGGACTTGCAGATGTTTGCGGTGCCTTGCCGAAGGAGTTTGACAAGCGCTATTGGGATATTCGTGTGGTACTTCCGTTTTACAGCTGCATCCCGGAGCATTTACGTAACCGGTGTGAGTATGTGACTCATTTTTACATGGGTACAGGTTCTTACATACCCAGCAAATATGTGGGCGTGTTCCAGTGCGAGCTGGATGGGATCAAGTATTACTTTATTGACAATCAGGAGTATTTTAACTGTGTCGTTCCGTATGGCGATATCCGCCGTGATATTGAAAAGTTTGTGTTTTTTGATAAAGCAGTGCTCTCTATGCTCAAGCTGATCAATTTCCAGCCGAATATCATCCACTGTCATGACTGGCAGACCGGTTTTATCCCGGTTTACTTAAAAACAGAATTTCAGGCAGACATGTTCTACTGGGGCATGAAGTCCATTATGACGATCCACAATCTGAAATTCCAGGGAATCTGGGATAAAAAGACGATGATGGGTCTGACGGGATTCTCAGCAGATCTGTTTACTCCGGACAAGCTGGAGTTCAATAAGGATGCTAATATGTTAAAGGGCGGTCTTGTGTATGCTGATTATGTGACAACTGTCAGCGACACCTATGCGGGTGAGATCCAGACGCCTTATTATGGCGAGGGATTGGACGGACTGTTGCGTGCACGACATTTTGATATGCAGGGTATCGTGAACGGTATCGACTACAATGTTTATAATCCGGCGACCGATCCGAAGATCTATGTCAACTATGACGCATCGACCTTCCGCAAGAAGAAGGCGATGAACAAGGAACGTCTGCAGAAGGATCTCGGACTCGCAGTTGATAAGAAGAAGTTCATGATCGGTCTGATCTCCAGACTGACTGACCAGAAAGGTCTGGATTTGATCAATTACGTGATCGACCGCATCGTGGATGACTATACGCAGCTTGTTGTGATCGGAACCGGCGAGCCGCAGTACGAGAACATGTTCCGCCATTATGCATGGAAGTACGGCGACCGCATTTCTGCCAACATCTGTTACAGTGATGATCTGGCGCACAAGCTCTATGCGGCGGCGGATGCATTTCTGATGCCTTCGCGCTTTGAACCGTGCGGACTGACCCAGCTGATCTCCTTCCGTTACGGTACGGTGCCGATCGTCCGTGCGACCGGTGGTCTGCGTGACACGGTACAGCCCTACAACGAATATGAGCATACAGGCGACGGCTTCTCCTTCACGAACTATAACGGTGAGGAGATGCTCGGTATCATCAATTATGCAAAACATATTTACTTCGACTTCAAGAAGGACTGGAATAAGATGATCGATCGTGGTATGGCAAACGATTATTCATGGAATTCTTCTAAGTATAAGTATGAAAATCTTTACAATTATCTGATCGGATAAAAGGATGGAAGACCATCGGTGAGCATGATTCACCGATGGTCTTTTGACTTCTCTTGCTGTGTGAACTGTAATAGGAATCTCGCAATCCGGGCATACTCGTAAAAAATGAAAACAGATGCAAGGAGGGCGTGGCAATGAGTGAACCAAAGCAAACAGGAAACGAACCAGGTGGGACAGAGGATCAGATTCAGGAATACGGCATGACGGATCTGGAAGATCCGGTGCGCGAACACAGGATTCATCTGATGACGATCATCGGGGAAATCGAGGGTCATGATGTACTCCCGAATACGAGCAAATCGACCAAGTACGAGCATGTACTTCCAAAGCTGGCGGAGGTTGAGGAAAATCAGGACGTGGATGGTCTACTCCTGTTGTTAAACACGATGGGCGGTGATGTGGAATCCGGACTTGCGATTGCGGAGATGATTGCCTCCATGTCCAAGCCGAGCGTATCGCTGGTGCTCGGTGGCAGTCATTCGATCGGCGTACCGTTAGCAGTATCGACAGATTATTCATTTATTGTACCGACCGGAACAATGGTCATTCATCCGGTGCGACTGAACGGGCTGACTATCGGAGCACCGCAGACTTACGAGTATTTTCAGCAGATTCAGGACCGGATCACCGGATTCGTTTCTGATCATTGTGAGATCACTCAAAAACGGCTGGAGAAACTGATGCTGAACACCGGTATGCTGACCAAAGATCTCGGAACCGTACTCGTCGGAGAACAGACCGTGGAGGAGGGATTGATCAATGAGGTGGGCGGTATTCATCAGGCACTGGGAAAGCTGCACGAACTGATTGATGAGGCAAAGGCTAAAATACCTGCAAAATAACTTTTTGGTGACATTTATGCCTGAATATGCTAATATATAGAAATGTATGGTTAGCTATCAAAAAGGAGGCATAGGATGTCATTATTGGAAGCAATTCTGATGGGTATCATTCAGGGTGTCACGGAGTTTCTGCCTGTGAGCAGCTCCGGACATCTGGCGCTTTTTAAGATTCTTTTTGGTGTGGAGGATGTGGGACTACTCTTTGATGTGATCCTTCATCTGGGCACGCTGATTGCAATCTTTGCGGTCTACTATAAGGATATATGGAAGATGATCCGGGAGGGGGTTGCCATTCTTGCAGATGTCTGCAGGAACATAGGCATTTTCTTCTCCAATGTGGCTAATAAGAATAAAGGCGGCTATCATCGAGTGGTGTGCAATGGATACAGGAAGTTTGTAATGCTTGTGATCGTATCCACGATCCCCACCGGAATTATCGGTGTACTGGATGCCGGACTGGTTGAAATGGCATCGAAAATACTGCTGGTTCCCGGTGTCTGCCTCGTTATCACGAGTATGCTGCTGTTGCTCGCAGATCACTGTAAGGGCGGTGAGAAGATGCCCGGTCAGGTGACCTATTCGAATGCATTTATTATCGGTATTGCACAGGGAGTAGCGACAATGCCGGGTCTGTCCCGTTCCGGAACGACGATCGCGGCCTGCCTGCTCAGCGGCTTTAATCGGAAATTTGCAGTCAAGTATTCGTTTATCATGTCCATACCCGCAGTGCTCGGCTCACTTGTGTTCGAGCTTTCCGATCTGGCGAGTGTGACATTTACGAGCACGGAGGTTATATACTATCTGATCGGAATGGTGGTGGCGGCAGTCGTAGGATACATCTGTATCAAGGCGATGCTCTACGTGGTGCGTCAGAAAAAATTTACCGGATTTGCAATCTACTGCTTTCTGGTGGGTGCAATTTCCGTAGCTGTGTATTTTTATCAGGTATAGCAACTGCTTGCCTGTGGTAGTGGAGGAGTAACAGGATGTCCGGTCAGAACCAGAATAATCGGAAAAATCAAAAAAAGACAGAAACCGGCCGAAGAAACGCAAATTCTGAGGCAAAAAATAAAAGATCAGGGTCAGTGGCAGATGAGAGTGCCAGCGTCAGCAGGGAAGTGATCCTTTGGGTGATGCTCGCAGTTTCGATCGTCATGTTTGTCAGCAACTTTGGCATCGGAGGCAAGGTGGGTGATGTTTTGAGCAGCTTCCTGTTCGGCGTGTGCGGTCTGCTGGCATATATCTTTCCGATCCTGCTGTTTATCGGAACGGTGTTTGTTCTTTCCAATGGCAAGAATCGCGTTGCGGTGGTCAAGGTGATCGCTGCGATTCTTTTTGTATGCTTTTTATGCCTGTTTCTGGAGCTTGTATCCGGTGTGACGGAGAACTATTCGCCGGTTAAATCTTATATGCACGGGATGAGTGAGCATAACGGCGGCGGATTTTTAGGTGGTGTTTTCGCGTGGCTGATCTGTCCCAATTTTGGCAGGGTCAGTGCCTATGTCATCGACTTTATCGTCCTGATCATCACGATGGTAGTTGTGACGG
>JBJEML010000097.1:0-7628 GCA_051879675.1 Lachnospiraceae bacterium
ACCTTCTTGGGATTCTCAATTCTGCCCCAGCTCATCTCTGAGATGTGAAGCAGACCGTCAACTCCGCCTAGATCAATGAATGCACCGAAATCAGTCACATTCTTAACAGTACCCTCGATCACATCGCCGACCTGAATCTTTGCAAACAGCTCTTTCTGCAGCTCTGCCTTCTTGGCAGCTACTAGCTGCTTTCTGTCACCGATGATACGGCGTCTGCGGGGATTGAACTCTGTGATGACAAACTCAATATCCTGTCCCTCATATTTGGAAAGATCCTTCTCGTAAGTGTCGCTCACAAGACTTGCGGGAATGAATACTCTCGCCTCGTCCACAATGACGCTCAGACCTCCGGTCAGTACCTGTGCAACCTTTGCGGTCAGCACCTCGCCGTTCTCGAATGCCTCCTCTAAGCGCTTGCTGCCTTTCTCTGCCGCAAGGCTCTTGTAGGAAAGGAGAACCTGTCCCTCTCCGTCGTTTACTCTCTTTACTTTTGCTTCCATCTTGTCTCCGACAGAAACTAATGTGGTCAGGTCTACATTGGGCTCGTTGGTATACTCGCTGCGGCTGATAATTCCATCTGACTTATATCCGATGTTTAAGACAATCTCGTCCGGTTTTACATCGATGACCGTACCCTCCACTATTTCATTCTGTCTGATTGTCTTTAAAGACTCTTCCAGCATTTGTTCAAAGCTCATCTCTGACATACTTTTGAACCTCCTCAATAATATTATTTGGGGTGGATGCCCCTGCAGTAATACCTACGTTGTCAAGTCCACGAAGTTCTGTCAAATCCAAATCTTCCAGTGTCTGTATATAGTAAGTATTTTTACATTCATCCTTACATATCTCAAATAGCTTCTGTGTATTGGAGCTGTGACTGCCTCCCACAACGATCATTGCCTGCGATTTCCCGGCAAGTGACCGTGCTTCTGTCTGGCGCTCATCCGTCGCGTTACAGATAGTATTCAAAATACATACACTCATATAATAACCTTTATTCTCGATAATTTCAACTAAATTCTTAAATTTATTGTTGTTATATGTCGTTTGAGAAACGATACACACACTTTTTTTCTCCGGAAGTACAAAATTCTCGGCATCCTGTACACTTTCGATCACTGTTGTATGCTTCGGGTCGCACCAGCCACAGATTCCCTCGACCTCGGGGTGCTTAGGATTTCCGATGATAACGATATGTTCGCCTGCAGCCGAATGTTCTTCAACAATACGATGAATCTTTTTCACAAACGGACAGGTTGCATCGAGTACTTCAAATCCCGCCGCCTCGATCTGCTCCTGAACCGCCTTTCCGACACCGTGGGAGCGGATGATCACTCTTCCCTTTTCCAGCTCTGCCAACTGCCCGATCGATTCAATGACACGTACTCCACGCTTCTCCAGATCTTTTACAACCTCTTCATTATGAATGATCGGTCCGTAGGTATAGAGCGGTCCCTCTTTTTCGGTCTGTTCGTACACGAGCTCTACCGCACGCTTCACGCCAAAACAGAATCCGGCGCTTTTTGCCACTGTCACATTCATGCCTGTCCTCGCTTATCTGCTGCAATTGCACGGATCACAGATACAACTTCGTCAATACTCATTTCAGAAGAATCCACAAGAATGGCATCCTCCGCCTGGCGAAGCGGTGACATCTCACGGTGCATGTCTCTGTAATCGCGCTCCTTAATATCGGCAGCAATCTTTGCCAGATCTGCAGCCTCGCCCTTCTCGATCAGTTCCGTGTACCGACGCTTTGCGCGCGTCTCCACACTGGCTGTCAGATAAATCTTAACCTGGGCATCCGGCAGCACACATGTTCCGATATCTCTGCCATCCATGATGACATCTGTTGTCTCTGCCAGTTTCTGTTGCAATGCCACAAGTTTCTTACGCACTGCAGGATAAACACTGGTGCTTGATGCCATATTCCCTACCTGCTCTGTGCGCAAAGATCCGGTAATATTCTCGCCATTTAAGATCACCTGCTGGGCACCGTCCTCATAGCGGATCGTCACATCCGCGCCGGGTGCTGCCGATGTGATAGCAGCTTCATCATCCTTATCGATCCCCTGCTGCAAAAAGTAATATGCCATCGCACGGTACATTGCACCGGTATCTACATATACAAATCCCAGCTCCTTTGCCAATGTCTTTGCGATCGTGCTCTTTCCCGCTCCCGCAGGTCCGTCAATTGCTATATTAAATGCCATTTTAGTTTTCTCCTGTTATCTTCGATATTATTACTTCTGTGATGCGCCGCTGCTGTATGCTTCCGCCGCACACAGCCCCGCCAGATATCCGGTCGACCATGCAATCTGCAGATTAAACCCGCCGGTAAAAGCATCCAGATCCAGTACCTCACCTGCAAAAAAGAGTCCCTGCACGCGCTTTGACTCCATGGTGGAAGGATTGACCTCTTTTAAGGCAATACCGCCTCTCGTGATGATCGCCTCATTAAAATCACGCAGCCCGGTCAGCGTAACGGAAAACGCTTTGAGACATCGGATCAGTGCTTTTCGCTCCTCGCGCGTGATCTCGTTGACCTTCTTTTCCTCCGGGATACCGCTCCGCTTCATCAGTACCGGAAGCAGCTTTGACGGAGCCAGTCCGGATAACGCATTTTTAAACTGCCGGTTTCTGTTGTCCTCAAAATCTTTCAGAAGCCGCTTGTCCAACTGTTCCTCGGAAAGTGCCGGCTTCCAGTCAATCAGGAGGGTCAGTTTTCCCTTTGCGATCTCATCATTTACAACAGCACTTGCCGAAAGCATGAGTGGACCGCTCACCCCGAAATGGGTAAAAAGCATCTCCCCGAAGCCTTCAAACAGAATTTTCTTTGGATGAACAGGGTCAAGGATCTGTACGTATACGTTTTTTGGAGCAAGTCCCTGCATAAGGATCGCATCCTCCTCCGCCACATTAAAAGGCACCAGTGACGGGCGTAGCTCTGTAATGGTGTGACCGAGTGCCTGCGCGAGCTCATATCCGTCTCCGCTTGATCCGGTCGTCGGATAGGATTTACCCCCGGTTGCGATCAGTATGCGCTTTCCGTCAAAATGCCTGCCATCTTCCAGCTCCACGCCGGTGACTGCGCCGTTTTCAGCAAGTATCCGGCAGACACGCGCATGATATTCCACGTGAATACTATTCCGATCCATCATGCGCTTGAGCGCACCGATGACATCCGATGCGTGGTCTGACACGGGAAACACACGATTTCCGCGCTCCACTTTTGTCTTCATGCCCGCATCTTCAAAAAACCGAACAACCTGTTCGTTACTGAACGTATAAAAAGCACTGTATAAAAACTTTGCCTGCCGGGGAACGTTTAAAAACAGTTCCTCCATCTCGCAGGCATTTGTCAGATTGCATCTTCCCTTCCCGGTAATATATATTTTTTTGCCGGGCTTCTCATTGCGCTCCAGCACAAGAATTTTTGTACCCGGAATACCGTTCCCGGCAGCCGAGATTGCCGCCATCATTCCTGCGGCGCCGGCGCCGATCACAATCAGTTCAAAATCACGCATCCTCGTCTCCCAGCCTTGCATAACGCATCTTCAGAGAGTCATCAATATAGTTGATCTCATCACTCTCATATACCTGATACTCATCCCATATATTTTCAAGCTCCTCCAGCGTCTTTACAACCTCGCTCTGCTTTTTCATGCACAATGCCACGATCAGCGCGTTGATGACGCTCAGCGGTGCCACGAGCGAATCCACGATGGATGCCATGTCACTGCTGGCAATCAGATTGCAGGAGGAATACAGATTCATGGGTGAATGTACGCTGTCTGTCAGCGTGATCACTTTTGCATTGCGGTTATTTGCAAACTCCATCGCCTTTAACGTGCGCATGGAATAACGTGGAAAGCTGATGCCGATGATCACGTCCTCATCACTGATGCGCACCATCTGTTCAAACAGCTCGCTGGAATTGTTTGTGTTCAGCTGAACCACATGGTCAAACATCAGATTCAGATAAAAAGAAAGGAAACTGGCAAGCGGCGCACAGCTGCGGATTCCTACTATATAAATTGTCTTTGCCTTCAGGATCGTATCCACTGCCATCTCAAAAGCACTCTGGTCAATGTTTTCCAGTGTGTATTTGATCTTCTCCGCATCAGCCTGCAATACAGTCTCCAGAATCTGAGACTGGGAGATCCTGCCGTAAGTAACCTCCATGCGCTGAATGGAATTCAACTTATTTCGCACCATTTCCTCAAGTGCTTTCTGAAACTCCGGATAGCCCTTATATCCCAGATGGGAAGCAAAGCGCACAACCGTAGACTCGCTGACGCCCACGACCTCACCCAGCTTCGCTGCCGTTAAGAATACTGCTTTGTCATAATTGTCCGTAATGTAGGTAGCAAGGAGCTTCTGCCCCTTGCTCATGCTACTGTACGCCTGATTGATGCGGTTTGTCAGCTCATTTGTGTTACTCATTCAAAATAACCTCCGCCTGTGTCTCCGCCGAAACTGTCAGAGATCTCGTTTTCTCCGTAATATGATCTTCATAAAATGCTGTATAGGTAATTGTATAAGTTCCTGTTTCTTCAAACAGATATTCCTGTCCCTTCATAAGGGTAGTGCAATCACCGGAAGGTGCAGTGAGCATAACCTCTACCTGATCGGTAAGATCTTCTCCATTGGGAAGCTTTGCCGTGACATCCTTCATGAGATCATCCCAATATATAGTCTGATCACCCTTGACATTCAGTTCTTTCCAATCATCCAGTGAACTGAGAATTGGCATATCATTACTGATCACAGTGATCGTCTGTCTCTTTGTCGTCTTTTTACCATTATTCGGATTTTTTATAACGAATTTAACCTGATAAGTTCCGCCTTCCTCAAACGTATACCTTGTATTCGCACACTTTTCATATCCGTCACCGGAAGGGGGCTTTATGTACACTGATATCTGGCTGGTCAGATTCACTCCGGCAGCATCCTTTGCCTTTATTCCTGAAAGCAGGTTCCGGGTATTTCCGCATTTTCTGGTAAGAGATGCTTTAACACCCGTCAGTGTTGCTGCCTTTTTATCAACCACTTTATAATTCACTGTTTTTGTGGCTGTTCGTCCAAAGGAATCAATGACAGAATAGGTCACAGGGTAGGTTCCTACCTTTTTCATATTGACCTTGCCTGTCTTCTTTACCCAGCTCGTGACATCAAAACCGCCGGAGTCCTTACAGGTCATATTTCCGTCACCGAATTTCGCGCCATAGACAAGCGTCTTTTTTGACACGCTGATCATCGGTTTGGTGGATTTCGTCTTGTAAGTATTTGCCGGATCCGGATCTGTCGGATCCCAGCCCATAGAACCTTTGACCTCTATCGTCTGTGGTTTGCCAAGCGGATCATCCTTTGAAGAACCGTTGAATATAGTCACCTCTGTACCGACCGGACAATTATCATAGATCCATTTGCTTGCTGCTACGGTCAGTCTGCAGCAGCCGTGTGATGCCGTCGTTCCGAGTCTGTTATACTGTCGGTATGACTGGCTGTTTGGTGTACGATTCTGATAATACCACACAGAATGGAAAAGAATCGATCCGGTAATTCGTGTGCAATACTGCCCGTATGTAGGCCCATCCAGTTCCCACCACCGATATTTTGCCATTGTATGAAATGTTCCGATCGGTGTTGCATAGCCGGTGGAACAGGTAAATGCAGTGTAGGGTGTTCCATCCTTTTTATAGACAGTCACAACATTTGTTCCTTTATTGATCTTTATATAGTAATCTCCCTTTGTAGCCGCATGAACCGGTTGTATATTTCCAAATGTACCAAAAAGAATCGATACTGCCAGCAACAGTGCTGTCAGGATCGTCATTCTTCTTTTTTTCCCTAATTTTCCCATTCATATCCTCCAAAAACATTTTTTGTCGGCAGGACACCGACACCTCTATGCTAACCCCTTTTGTTTTTTTCGTCAAGCAAAATCATCCAAAAAAAGACTGTTACATCTGAATCATCCAATATGGGAAGTGTTTGTACTGGGATTCTTTTGTAACAGTCTATTTTTATTATTTATACGGCATATCCGGGATTATACCGGATATGCCTTGTTTTTCTCGTCTGCAACAGAAGGATCAACCTTTGTCTGCTGTGCCTGACGATATTTGAAGAACTCGGTAGCAACCTGCGGGAATAATGCATAGCTTAAAACATCCTCATCCTGCTGCTTCCACTGCTTCATCTCAGCCTCGATCTTGTCTAACTCAGGCTCTAAGAGATCTGCATAGCGGCAGGTGATGGCATTCTTCTTGTCCTCACCGAGTACCTTGTCAACAACTTCCGGATTGAAGGGCTTTACCGTCTGTCCATACTTGCCGAGCAGTACGTCCTTCGTCTCCTTGGTAGCTACCTTATAGCGCTCACCCATCAGCACGTTGAATACAGCCTGTGTACCGACGATCTGTGAAGAAGGTGTAACAAGCGGAGGCTCACCGAGATCTTTACGCACTCTGGGGATCTCCTCAAGCACTTCCATATACTTATCCTCTGCGTTCTGCTCCTTTAACTGTGATACCATGTTGGAAAGCATACCGCCGGGAACCTGATACAGTAAGGTCTGGATATCTACGCCAAGTACCTTCGGGTTCAAAAGACCACTCTTGATCGCCTCCTCACGCAACGGGCGGAAGTAATCTGCGATCTCCTTTAAGAGCATCTGATCAAATCCGGGATCATAATCAGTTCCCTTGAAAGCCTCTGCCATAACCTCTGTCGCAGGCTGACTGGTTCCCAGGGCAAACGGAGACATTGCGGTATCGATGATATCACATCCTGCCTCAACAGCCTTCATGTAAGTCATGGAAGCGACACCTGAGGTATAATGCGTATGAAGCTCGATCGGAATATCTACCGTTGCCTTCAAAGCTTTCACCAGTTCTTCTGCCTTATAAGGAGTCAGAAGACCTGCCATATCCTTGATACACAGGGAATTTGCACCCATGTCCTCAACCTTTTTGGCCATCTCTGTCCAGTACTCCAGAGTATAAGCATCACCTAACGTGTAGCTTAAAGCTACCTGCGCATGTCCGCCCTCTTTGTTGGTAGCGGTAACTGCGGTCTGAAGGTTTCTCAGATCGTTTAAGCAGTCAAAAATGCGGATGATATCGATACCGTTTGCGATAGACTTCTGTACGAAGTACTCTACCACATCATCCGCATAGGGACGGTATCCTAAAATATTCTGTCCGCGGAACAGCATCTGTAATTTGGTATTCTTAAAGCCTGCTCTTAACTTGCGCAGACGATCCCACGGATCTTCCTTTAAGAAGCGAAGGGATGCATCGAAAGTAGCACCACCCCAGCACTCAACGGCATGATAACCGACCTTATCCATCTTATCGATGATGGGAAGCATCTGCTCGGTGGTCATTCTTGTAGCGATCAGAGACTGATGTGCATCACGTAAGATCGTCTCTGTTATTTTTAACGGTTTCTTTTCTGACATCGTTTCGTTTTCCTCCTTTTATATTAGATTCCGAAGATTGCCATAAAGGTTCCTGCTGCAACTGCAGTACCGATAACTCCGGCAACGTTCGGTCCCATTGCGTGCATCAGCAGGAAGTTTGTAGGATCCTCCTCTGCTCCGACCTTCTGGGATACAC
>JBJEML010000098.1:0-7574 GCA_051879675.1 Lachnospiraceae bacterium
TTGGCCTAGGCAAAGCCCGATTTGTCGAGATGTTTGGTACTTTGGATAATCCTGCACAGAAATTTGAAAAGGCTACATTGAAAGAGCTTTGTAATAAGATTACAGATGGTAAACATGGTGGCTGTACTTCAGAAGAAGGTACTAAAAGATATTTTGTAGGGGCCAGGGAAATATATGATGATGAGGTGCATTATGATACGGCTCCAGAGATTAATGTGGATGAGTTCGAAAAGGATTATAAGCGTTGCAATGTTGAAATAGGGGACTTCCTTATCGTTAATACTGGTGCAACAATTGGTAAATCTGCAATAGCGTCTGATGAAAGAACTGAACATACATTGTTGCAGAAGAGTGTGGCTTTATTAAAGGTTAAGCAGGAATTGCTAAATCCTATGTTCCTTAAATGGTGTTTTAGAGTTAACACTAGAATGTATTTGGTTGAAAGTGCATCTGCACAACCTAATTTGCTGTTGTCAAAGATAAACGCAACTGAAATATATGTACCAGATATGAAACTTCAAAATCGGTTCGCCGACTTCGTCCACCAAGTCGACAAATCAAAAGTTGCATAAATGTTAAAATTAGTTTTCCAAGCCGCTACAAAGGGTATGAAGAAGATCTGCCAATACAAAGAAAGGGTCAATGATATGAAAACCAACTTTGATTATCTGAAAAATGAATCGAAATTCTCTGCATTTGCGGATGTGGCCATATCTGCGGAAAAGATCATTTTAATGGATCCGGGAGCCAGTATTATTAATAGTCGTCGTGCGATGGAGTTTGCGTTAAAATGGATGTATTCTGTTGATACGGAGCTTGAGATGCCATATCAGGATAATCTGCAGAGTCTGATGAATGCGGAGGAGTATCGTCAGATTATTGGACCGGATTTGTGGAAGCGAATGGAGTATATCCGCAGATGTGGAAATAACGTGGCTCATACCAACAAGAAGCTTGGCAGAGATGAAGCCATGCTTTGCCTTGAAAATCTGTTTATTTATCTGGACTATATTGCTTGCTGTTATTCGGACGAATATGAAGAGCGTGTCTTTGATAAGTCGATGATTACATCGCGAATTGAGAAGGCAAGGGAAGCGAAAGAATCTGCAGAGATAACGAAAGCGGAACTTGCAAAAGAACAGGAAAAGTCTGCCCGGCAGGAGCTTGATCTGCAGAAGTTAATAGCGGAAAACGCATCGCTGAAAGAAGAATTGTCTGCGCGCAGACAGGAACAACAGCAGACTTATGTGCCTAAACCGTTGGATTTATCCGAGTATAAAACCAGGAAGCTTTATATAGATTCTATGCTCGTAGATGCCGGTTGGACGGAAGGCCAAGACTGGATGAATGAAGTTGAACTACCGGGAATGCCTAATAAATCAGAAGTGGGATACGCAGATTATGTTTTATATGATGATATGCATAGACCGCTTGCGGTCATCGAAGCAAAGAGAACTTGTGTAGATGTATCAAAGGGAAGGCAGCAGGCAAAGCTTTATGCTGATTTGCTTGAACAAAAATATAAGAGAAGACCGGTTATTTTCCTTACCAATGGATTTGAGACACGCATTATTGACGGACAATATCCGGAAAGAAAATGTGCGGTTATTTATTCGAAAAGAGATTTAGAGAAGTGGTTTAATTTATTGGCTATGCGGACAAGCCTTAAGCACGTGATAGTGGATAAAAAAATTGCCGGACGATATTATCAGGAATCTGCTATCAAAGCTGTTTGCAATAGTTTTGATGAAAAGAATCGAAGAAAAGCGTTGCTTGTTATGGCTACCGGTTCAGGTAAGACCAGAACGGTAATTGCTCTTTGCGATGTTCTGCTTAAGGCAGGTTGGGTAAAGAACATTCTGTTTCTTGCAGACCGTAATTCTCTGGTCACTCAGGCAAAGAGAAGCTTTGTGAATATGCTTCCAAATCTTTCCTGCACAAATCTGGTGGAGGAGAAAGATAATTATCATGCACATTGTGTTTTCTCAACATATCAGACCATGATTCATTGTATTGATTCAGTTAGTGATAACGAGGGTAAGCTATTTACTTGCGGTCATTTTGACTTAGTGATCTGTGATGAGGCACATAGATCCATTTACAATAAATATAAAGATATTTTCACCTATTTTGATGCTCCGTTAGTCGGACTTACGGCCACACCTAAGGAAGATATTGATAAGAATACTTATGAGATTTTTGAACTTGAAAATGGTGTGCCGACTTACGGGTACGATCTGGCGCAAGCTGTCAAAGATGGTTATCTGGTTGATTATGTTTCTGTTGAATCTAAGTTGAAGTTTATTGAACAAGGAATTGTATACAATGAACTCTCTGAAGAGGATAAGGAGGCATATGAAAATACGTTTGAGGATGAACATGGTGAACTGCCGGAATCAATCGCTTCTTCAGCGCTTAATACGTGGATATTTAACGAAGATACCATTAAGCAGGTGTTAGATATTCTTATGACTGACGGTATAAAGATTGATTATGGACAGAAGATAGGGAAAACCATTATTTTTGCAAAGAATCATGAGCATGCGGAAAAGATATTAGAGGTGTTCCATCAGGAATATCCGCATTTGCCAGATTATGCAATGGTGATCGATAATTACATGACTTATGCACAGAGCGCGATAGATGAATTTTCTGATGCTAAGAAGATGCCACAGATAGCAATATCGGTGGATATGCTGGATACAGGTATTGATGTCCCTGAAGTTGTTAATCTGGTATTTTTTAAAAAAGTGATGAGTAAGGCAAAGTTTTGGCAGATGATTGGACGTGGCACCCGATTATGTCCGGGGTTATTGGATGGGGAGGATAAACAGAAGTTTTATATATTTGATTTCTGCGGAAACTTTGAATTTTTCAGAATGAATAAGGGAAAAGCAACTGCGAATATGATCGCCCTTCAAGGCGCTATATTTAACCTGCAGTTTGAAATCTCATATAAATTGCAGGACTTGGAATATCAAGTTGATAGACTGATTGCCTATAGAACTGCATTAGTCGAAATGATGACCGGAAAGGTGCAGGAATTACCAAGAGATAACTTTGTGGTTCGCCAGCATATGAAATACGTAGATCTCTATTCTGTAGCAAGTAACTATCAAGGCATAACGTATGAGGATACGTTGATTGTCAGAGAAGAAGTGGCACCTTTGATTCTTCCGGATGATGAGGAGGCTAGTGCGGTTCGTTTCGACGCGCTTATGTATGGAATTGAGTTAGCGTATTTGATCGGAAAGAAGTATACAAAAGCACGTAGTGATCTTTACAAAAAAGTTTCCGGAATTGCAAGTGTTGCAAATATTCCGGAGATACAAGCACAGTCAGATCTGATCAATAAGATTCTGCATACAGATTACATTGATAACGCCGGAATTGACGAATTCGAGGAAATCAGAGAAAAGCTTCGCGATTTGATGAAGTATATTCCGATGCACAAGTTGCGTTACGATACAAATTTTGAGGATGATTTGCTGTCTATTGAATGGAATGAATCGGAACTTGAGAACGATGAATTAAAGAATTATAAAGCGAAGGCGGAGTACTATATTCGTCAGCATCAGGATCATATTGCTATCGCGAAGCTTAGAACGAATCAGCCACTGACTTCTGAGGATCTTTCTGCTCTTGAGAATATCCTTTGGAAAGAAGTTGGAACAAAGCAGGATTATGAGCATGAATACGGAACAAAGCCACTTGGTGAATTTGTGCGTGAAATAGTCGGACTGGATATGAATGCTGCGAAAGAAGCTTTTTCTGAATATCTGACGAATACAAGTCTTGATAGCAGACAGATTTATTTTGTGAACCAGATCGTAGAATATATCGTGCATAATGGTATGATGAAGGATCTTTCTGTATTACAGGAGTCTCCGTTCACAGATCAAGGCAGTGTTGTTGAAGTATTTACAGATTTAACAGTATGGATGGGAATTAGAAAGATAATTGATAGTATTAATGCAAATGCGGTAGCATAAGGAGAAAATAACAGTTGAAGTCTGGGCACGATTGTGCTATAATGCACCCTAGGTATTGCTGAAAGGAGCGAAAGAATTATGAAGCATGTACAGACATTAAACACAAGAAAGTTACAGAACACTGTAAAGAAGGGCGGCTGCGGCGAGTGCCAGACCTCCTGCCAGTCAGCATGCAAGACTTCTTGCACGGTAGGAAATCAGACCTGCGAGCAGTGTAAATAAGTTTCTGTTTGCACAAAAAAGATGATCAAAGAGACCGTTCGCGTTGCGGACGGTCATTTGTTGCATTTAGAATTAGAAAGGGTTAGATACAGTGATTCATCAGTATCAGAACAACGGTTATAACATCGTTCTGGATGTAAACAGCGGCGCGATCCACGTGGTGGACGAGCTGATGTATGAGGTGATCGGTCTGTATGAGACATCTTCGCCGGAGGAGATCAGGGCGCAGCTTGCAGATAAATACGATGCGGCAGAGATCGACGAGGCGCTTTCGGAGATCGAAGAGCTGATCGCGAACAAAGAACTGTTTACACCGGATGAATATGAAGGATATATTGAGGAACTCGGCAAGAATCGCCCGACAGTCGTGAAGGCGCTGTGCCTGCACATTGCACATGACTGTAATCTCGCCTGCAAATATTGCTTTGCGGAGGAGGGCGAGTACCACGGAAAGCGTGAGCTGATGTCCTATGAGGTTGGAAAAGCAGCACTCGATTTTCTCGTTGCAAACAGCGGTAACAGACGCAATCTGGAAGTGGACTTTTTTGGCGGCGAGCCGACACTGAATTTTCAGGTGGTGAAGGATCTGGTTGCTTACGGAAGAAGCCTGGAGAAGGAGCATGACAAGAAGTTCCGCTTTACGCTGACGACAAACGGCGTGCTCTTGAATGATGACATCATGGAGTTTGCCAATCGCGAGATGGACAACGTCGTGCTGAGTATTGACGGACGCCCCGAGGTACATAACCGGATGAGACCGTTCCCGAACGGTTCCGGCAGTTATGATCTGGTGGTGCCCAAATATAAAAAGTTTGCGGACAGCAGGAATCAGGAGCGCTATTATGTGCGCGGAACGTTCACCCATCACAATCCCGATTTTGCCGCAGATGTGCTTCATCTGGCAGATCTGGGATTCAAACAGATTTCCGTTGAGCCTGTTGTGGCACCGCCGGAAGCGGATTATGCGATCCGTGAGGAGGATCTGCCCCGGTTGTTTGACGAATATGACAAGCTGGCGCAGGAAATGATCAGGAGGCATAAAAGTGGAGAGGATTTCAATTTCTTCCATTTTATGATAGATTTAGAGGGAGGGCCGTGTGTGGCAAAACGCCTGTCAGGCTGCGGTTCGGGTACAGAGTATCTGGCTGTGACACCCTGGGGTGACCTCTATCCGTGCCATCAGTTTGTTGGCAACGAGAAGTTTTATCTTGGAAATGTATATGAGGGTGTAACGCACGAGGAAATCGTCGCGGATTTTAAGGCCTGCAATGTATATTCCAAGGAAAAATGCAAGAATTGTTTTGCCAGATTTTATTGCAGCGGAGGCTGTGCGGCAAATTCTTACAACTTTCACGGCAGCATCCATGATGCCTACGACATCGGATGTGCGCTGCAAAAGAAGCGTGTGGAGTGTGCGATCATGATCAAAGCGGCACTCGCACAAGAAGATTAAAAAAGAGAGGATAAACAAGTCATGAAGAAGAACAAGAGCGTAGCGATTCTGGCAGTCGTACTGGCTGTCGTTGTAGCACTCAGCTATTACGCATCGATCATTCTTTCCAGCACAGGCAAGGGAGAGGGACAGAACATTACTCTGGGCCTTGATCTGGCAGGTGGTGTCAGCATCACCTATCAGGTAGTGGATGAGGATGCTACCGCAGAGCAGATGAGTGATACTATCTACAAGCTGCAAAGACGTATCGAGTCTTACAGTACAGAAGCAACTGTTTACCAGAGCGGAGATGACCGTATCTGTGTAGAGATCCCCGGTGTCACGGATGCAAACGATATCTTAGAGGATCTGGGTACACCCGGTTCCCTGCAGTTCTGCGATCCGGACGGAAATGTATTTATGACCGGTGATGATGTGGTGGATGCACAGGCAGGTACTTACAAGGATAATACCGGTAACAATGCATATTGCGTAGATCTGGTACTCAGCGATGATGCGGCAGATACATTTTCTGAGATCACCGGAGAGAACATCGGAAACAATCTTCCGATCGTCTATGACGGAGTGGTGATCAGCAATCCGGTGGTTCAGTCACAGATCAGCGGCGGTACTGCGCAGATCACAGGTATGGCAAATTTTGAAGAGGCTTCCCAGCTTGCATCCCAGATCCGTATCGGTTCCCTGTCTCTGGAGTTATCCGAGTTGGAGTCACAGGTCGTTGGTGCACAGCTTGGTGCAGAGGCAATGTCTTCCGCATTAAAGGCAGCGCTGATCGGTCTGGTACTTATCATTATCTTTATGATCGCATATTACTGGATGTTGGGTGCAGCGGCAGCAGTTGCGCTGGTGATCTATTCTACACTGACAATTGCAGTGATCTACTGGTTTGATATTACACTGACACTGCCCGGTATCGCAGGTATCATCCTCGGTATTGGTATGGCGGTGGATGCAAACGTTGTTATCTACGGACGTATCCGTGAGGAACTTTCCGCAGGAAAGAGCGTATTCAATGCGATGAAGGACGGTTTCAAGAAGGCTACCTCAGCGATCGTGGATGGTAACGTGACCACCCTGATCGTTGCAGCGATCCTTGCATGGAAGGGTTCCGGTACAGTTAAGGGATTTGCATATACACTGGCGATCAGTATTATCGTTTCGCTGATCACATCACTGTTCGTGACCAGATATGTTGTTTACTCATTGTACGGCATTGGCGTGAAGGACGTGAAATTCTACGGCAAGGCAAAAGAGTTAAAGGACATTACCTTTACCAAGAAACGCCCGGTGTTCTATGTGATCGCAGTCGCATGTATCGCAGCCGGATTCATCGGAATGGGCGTGCACAGTGCAAGTGGCGATGGTGCGCTGAACTTAAGTCTTGAGTTTGTCGGCGGTACATCAAATACAGTATATTTCAATGAGGAATATACATTAGCACAGATCGATTCCGATATGGTTCCGTTAGTGATGGAGATTACCGGAGATTCCGATGTTTTTGTGCAGAAGGTCGCTGACAGCAACGGAGTCATTTTCAAGACAAGAAATCTGAATCTTGAAGAGCGTGAAGCATTTAATAAAGTTTTTGTTGACAAGTATGGCGTGGATGAGAACACGATCTCTTCTCAGTCCATCAGTTCAACCATCAGCTCAGAGATGACGAGTGATGCGGTTATCGCAGTGATCATTGCGGTGATCCTGATCATGATCTATATTGCGTTCCGTTTCCAGGATTTCCGTTTTGCATCCGCATCTGTAATTGCGCTGATCCATGATATCCTGCTCGTGCTGGCAAGCTATGCACTGGTTCGTATTTCTGTAGGATCTACATTTATCGCGGTTATGCTGACGATTCTTGGTTATTCTATCAATGATACGATCGTCGTATTCGACCGTGTGCGTGAGAA
>JBJEML010000099.1:0-7176 GCA_051879675.1 Lachnospiraceae bacterium
TCAAATAAAGATAACATTTTTCTACCTCTTCGTGTCCACTTTTATTTTAGCAACAGGGGGCGGACGGGCCAAAAAAGCTTAATAGTATCAGACCAGAAAAGTTCAAAAAAATAAGCGCCATCGAAATTCCTTTCTTCGATGACGCCTATTCCTTTGATTCCTCCGTGTTCATTGGACTGTACCTCCATTTCTTTAAATTATTACTTGTACGTTTTTTAGGATTTAACTACTGTTTCCTTTGGACTGTACCACCTTTCATAAATTTGTGCTCTGCACACGTTTTAGGTTTTAGCTGCTGTCTCCTTTGGTCCGTACCTCCATTTCTTCAGATTTACCAAGGTTGTCTTATCCGTTCATTGGACTATCCCTCCGTCTGTTTCCTTTACATGCGCTCTGTTCTGTCCTCATCTGTTCATCGGACTGTACCTCCTATGTTCGGCTTCCATCACATGTACTTCGTTCTGTCCTCATCTGTTCATTGGACTGTACCTCCTTGGTGTCGATCATCTTCATCGGGTTCATCTATGTTAAATTTATGATTCTTGATGAAGAGTTTTCTGTGAGATCCGAGTTCTTAGAATCTCTTTGTTTGTTTTTGTCTCTGTTGTTTTGTTGTTGAACTTATAATAACAGCCAATTCTCTATTTGTCAACTAGTTTTTTTAAAATTTTTTCATTATTTTTAAATTGTCTTAAAATTCAGTCTTTTCCATACAATTTCTCATACAAATCCACCCGTCGATCGTTCCTAACAGGGAATGAACGGCGATAGTCCTCCACATCATCGACAAGATCATAAAAGATCAGCCCCTCCTCGCCCGACAGCTCCGCTGCCACCGTTCCGTCCGGAAGGATCACACTGCTGTCTCCCGCATAACACAGTCCTTTTTGGCTGCCGACACAATTGACACCCAGAATGTAACACTGGTTTTCAATCGCACGCGCTCTCAGCAGACACTTCCAGTGTTCCCTGCGGCCGGCAGGCCAGTTGGCAGGAACGATGATCACATGTGCCTGTCCGGACACTGCCTGGAAGATCTCCGGGAACCGCAGATCATAGCAGATAAAATTGCTGAAGGGGATTCCGGACAGTGTAAAATGTACCGTCTCATTTCCTTTTTCAAAAAAACGATCCTCGCCGGTATGAGAAAACGGATGTATCTTTACATAGTCGCCCAGAACCTCTCCCTGTGCACTGATGACCGTATAGTGATTCTCACCGCGTTTACCTGCAAGCGCCGTCCAGCCAAAGCCCACGGCAATGCCGGTGCGCTTCGCAGCTTCGCACATGCACCGCACGCTCTCCCGATCTTGCTCTCCGGTAAACCGGGTATTCATAGAAAAGCCCGTCAGGCTCATCTCCGGGAACAGCACAAGTTCTGCACCGGCAGACTGCGCCTGCTCCATAAAGCAGATTGCCCGCCGGGTATTCTCCTCTTTTTTCTCAAATGCAATTTCAAACTGACATAAAGCAATCTTCATCTCACGCCACTCCTTTCCGGTCTCCGCGATTGTACTGCACACCGTATTCTCACAACTATGTACCACGTTACTTTGGCTGTTTCTCCTGTCCTCTGTAAAACAGCGGTTCCACCAGTTTTCGGTTAAACCAGTCGATAAAAGGTCCCATTCCAAATGCGGTGACGATCGTTGCAAGACCTACGACCGTTCCCAGGTCCTTTGTTCCGCAGCTCAGAATATAGCAGGACACGCCGATCACAACGCAGGCAACGTCAGTCCCAATACGGACAAATTTGAATTTTCCCACATGAAACTTATTTGTCAGGATCAAGGCCACAGCATCATATGTTGACACACCAAGATCTGCGGTTATGTACAAAGATGCGGAAAAACAAAGTACAATAAACGCCGCCGCAAACAATAGCAGCTGACACGGCAGTGACAATTCCGTCACCCCATCAAAACACAGCTTCTGGAAAAACTCCACCATATAACCCAGCAAAAACAGGTTAATAAATGTAGCCAGCCCCAGATAATGACGATCGCAGATCAGGCTGAACAACAGCAATAGCGCACACAGGCCTGCATACACGGTTCCATAAGAAAGCGGGATCACCGCATCCATTCCGCTTACAAAACTCTGAAATGGATCCACACCAAGTGCTGCTGTCTTAAACATCGCCACAGCCAATGCCGTCAAAACAACTCCTGCCACAGACATCCAGATTCTGCGGATAAATATCCTTTTTTCTTTCATTTTCACAAACTCCTCATATGTATTTTTTCATTTTACAGATGCTGTCTTTCGCAGGCGCAGAGCTTCGCGTGGCAAGTCCCCACGCCCGGGATCTTTACAGTTCCTGCCCCGCCAGATAGTTGGCAAACTGCTGTGCTGTGCGCCCTGAAATACCGCCATGGCTAAGCTCCCACTTGTTTGCCTCCGCCCGGATCTCGTCATCAGAGAGCGACACGCCGAGCCTGCGCGCCAGCTGGATCGCAATATTGAAATACTCCTTCTGACTGGGCTTTGAATAGTTAATTGTCACGCCGAAGCGGTGTACGAGCGACAGTTTCTCCTCCATCGTATCTGACTGATGCATCCCGTTCTGCACAACCACATCATTGCGGTCAGACCAGTTCTCCTTGATGAGATGTCTGCGGTTGGAGGTCGCATAGATCAGAATATTTTCCGGTTTTGTCTCCACGCCACCCTCAATGACGGCCTTCAGGAACTTGTACTCGATCTCAAACTCCTCAAAGGAGAGATCGTCCATATAAATAATAAATTTATAGTTGCGGTTTTTGATCTGGGCGATCACGTTCGAGAGACTCGCAAACTGATGCTTGTAGATCTCGATCATGCGCAGACCCTGATCATAAAATTCGTTGACGATCGCCTTGATACTCGTGGATTTACCGGTGCCGCTGTCACCGAACAGGAGCACATTGTTCGCCTTTCTGCCCTCGACAAACGCCTTCGTGTTGTCCACCAGCTTTTTCTTCTGGATCTCATAGCCGATCAGATCATCCAAAACGACCTGATCCATATTATTGATCGCCTGAAACTCCACCCGCGTGCTGTCCTCCGGACAAAAGATGCGGAAAGCCTTGTTCAGACCAAACATGCCCACCCCATAATCCTTGTAGAAACCGGTGATCCCGTCAAAAAAACCGTCGGCGTCCTTCGCCCCGGCAAGCGTGCGACTGAGCGCCTGCACCTTTTCACTCACATTTTTATTGTACATCAGCTCCGGCTTGCTGATCGCCTTATAATTTGAGAGCTCCGTAAAACAGTCAATGCCGAGCGCCTGCTCCAGCGGTCCAAAGTCATAGTGAAACAGCTCATAAAATGCCTGAAAATCATTTTTTGCAAAGTGATTCGCGCTCGCGCCTTCCGTGGCACCGATCTTCTCGCAGGTCAGACTGAACGGATTTTCATCCATGATGAGCACAAAGGTCAGATAGTTCTGCCAGAGATTCTCATTAAATCCATAGTCAGTGGCAGTCATTAAGATCCGTTTTACCTGCCGGAACACGCGGGTACGCAACGCGGTCTTTTCCGTCGTTCCCGCCTCCAGCTCCGCACAGATATCCGCGAGCTCCATCAGGATACTCTCCTTTGGCATATCACCGTACATGATCAGTTTTGATAAAATATGGTTCATCTCATTCTCCTCTTACCACCGCGTGCGTCTTCAGATAGTCCACCCATTTGTCATAGTGCTGCGCATACAGATGCACATCATCAAAGGTCAGCTCCTGCGCCAGATCGTGGTTTTTATCCTCATAGATTTCCTGAATATTCAGATAGAAAATGTGAATACCGTCCGTCAGCTTTGAGATCGCATAGTTTTTATCCCGAATGTTGGTATTGTTGAATACCGGGTCTTTCTGATCCTTTTTCGGGCTGACACCCATGATCGACTGCACATAGATCACCGCATCCGGCTGCCACTTTCGAAACTTCTTCAGCACGTCTTTGTACGCATCCGCAAAACGCTGTGTCCCGCCGGTCCCCAGCTCATTGATGCCGACCATCAGATAGATCTTTTTGTATTTGTAATTCTGCATCATATAGCTCACAGACACATTTTTGCCGGTCGACGGATCCTTCACAAATTCATCATCTAATAGATTATATACTGTCAGTCCGGTTTTTGCAAAAAAAGTTGCATTCGTCAGCCCGGAATAATCATTCATGCCCACGATGCGCGAATCACCGATAAAAACGGCATCATCAAAATAATCATTTTCCACTTCCTGATACTCGTACTCCGTCGTCAGCGGAATCTTTCCGGGATCCGTATACCACGGAGAATCTGTATCCTTTTTGTCATAGGAAATATATTCAGGCTTTACCTTCCGGGGTTTTTGATCTGTGACATCAACATCCTCTCCGCCGTTTTCATCCCCCGCGGCAGTTCCGCCATCTGTCTGTGGATCACCTGCAGCGGCTGTCCCGTCCGGCTGCACATCACCGTCAGACACAGCGTCGTCAGCCATGTCTCCCGTGCCGGCTGCGCCGCCGTCCATGAATGCCTGTTCACTCAGATCCGGCGCACGATTAGCCTCGATCACGCCTCCAAGCGCATCAAATGCCTTAAACTCCTGTGTCTCATTCCCGATCCAGTCGATCGGATCATTTGTATCTTCATCTGACTGCTGTTCCGCGTCCGATGTATCTGCTGACAACGGCAGGTACTCTGCTGCCGCCACAATGCCCCAGCTGCACAGAATGCAGACAACAAGCGGACAGCTTTTTATAAATTTCTTTAGTTTATTCATCATCAATACCTCTTTTAAAATCTAAAGTATAAAAACGGATTATTCGCACCCTGCCTGATCTCGTACACGCTGAGCCAGAAGATCGCAAAGCAGATGATCACTAACCAGCGGCTGTCCCGGAGCTTGTGATAGGCGCGCACCGGAAACCACGTCGAACAAAGTCCGCACACCGCAAACAGCCAGCCATACTCCTTCACATAGCGCAAAAGCTGCGCCCCGCTGACCAGCACCTCGCCCGAATGGATACCCACCATCTGCTTTAAATAGATGAGCAGCTGGGAAAAGTCCGTGATCTCAAACACCATCCAGCTCACCGGCACAAGCAGCCAGACATACAGGCACCCGATCATGGGATGCCTCTCCAGAAAGCTTCCGTAAAAATTCTTCTCTAATACAAGTAAAACAAAAAAACCGATTCCCCACAAGACAAAATTCCAACTTGCACCGTGCCACAGACCTGTCAGTGCCCAGACCACAAACAGATTCAGTACCGTCCGCACCTTTCCCTTGCGGTTGCCGCCGAGGGGAATGTAGACATATTCCCTGAAAAAACGCCCCAGCGTGATATGCCAGCGACGCCAGAAATCCGTTGCGCTGTGTGCCATATAGGGCACGGAAAAGTTGCGCGGGATCCGAAAACCCATCATGCATCCCAGCCCCATCGCCATGAGCGAATACCCCCAGAAATCAAAATATATCTGAAAAGAAAAGGCCACTGCGCCCATCCATGCGACCGGTGTGGAAATCGACGCAAAACCGATGCCCTGCACCTGATTCCAGAAAATAGAGATCTTGTTTGCCAGAAGCACCTTTGAGCCAAGACCGAGGCAGAACAGCTCCAGCCCCTCCTCAAACGCGTGAAGTCGCAGCCGCCGCTGCCTAAGCTGCTGTGACACCTCCTTGAACTGCACGATCGGACCTGCGATCAGCTGCGGAAACATGCTTACATAAGTTGCAAACTCCAGCAGTGTTCCGGGCGACTGAATATTTCTCATATGGACATCCGCCACATAGGAGATCATCTGAAACGTATAAAAGCTAATGCCAAGCGGCAATGTCAGCTGCAGCATCGGCAATACGTCCCTGTTCACCAGAAGATTCACATTCTGTGCAAAAAAATCAAAATATTTAAACAAAAAGAGTGTGGAGAGATCGACCAAAACCGCAAACACAAGCCAGAATTTTCTGTGCCGGGATACTGTGATCCTCTTCGCCGCCCCGTAATTTATCAATATGGACGCCATCATCAGCAGAATATAGACCGGCTCTCCCATGGCATAAAAAACAAGACTGCCCAGCAGCAGAACAAGATTCCGCCCCCGCTCCGGCATAACAAAATAACAGAGAAAAAACAACGGCAAAAACCGAAAAATAAACTCCAAACTAGAAAACTGCATCTCATCAACCTCTTTTATCTTTTATGTAAACCAAAGATATACTAATTGCTAAGTTTACGCCCCAAAAACGACAAAGTCAATCCTTTTTTTCAGCCTTAACAATCCATGTTTCCACAATCAGTTCTACTATCATAACAGACACCGAAATCGGCTTGTCGTTACAACGGATCGATGCCGACATGGAACGATCACTTCATCTTGCAGTATTTGAAAATCCGCGTTAAAATAATCAGGAATCAAAAGTAAAGAGAGGAATTTTTATGAATAAAAAAGACATCATGGAAATCAAGCGACGTTTCAAAAAAGAAAGCTGCACCTTTACGCGCATGTGCGGCTGCTATGTAGACGCCGAAAAAAATAAAGTCGTAGACTTCGGTCAGACTTTTTTAAATCTGGAGGATGAAGAATTTTACAAGTATCTGGAAATCGCAAAAAAGGTGCTTTCCGGAACCGTCGGAAACAATCTTCTGACACTGGACATCCCTCTGGAGGAAGAGAACGTAGGGGGAAGACAGCAGTTTCTCATGGGTCTGCGTGAGAGCCGGCTCAAAAATGCAGAGCTGATGGACCGCTTTTATGACATGGTCATTGACAGCTACGATTACGCCGGCAACTATCTCATCCTGGTGTTCCACGATGCTTACGATGTCATGACAAAAACAACCGATAACAACAAGCTGGACGAATCCGAGGAGGTCTACGAATACCTGTTGTGCGCGATCTGCCCGGTTTCACTGTCAAAGCCCGGTCTTGGCTACCGTGCAGATGAAAACCGCATCGGCCCGCGCATCCGCGACTGGGTCGTCGGCGCTCCGGACACCGGCTTTGTATTTCCGGCATTTAATGACCGGTCAACCGACATACACTCCCTGCTCTTTTACACACGGGATACCAAGGAACCACACTCCGAATTTATGGAACATGGTCTTGGCTGCGGCACCAAACGTACGGCGACCGAGCAGAAAAACCTGTTTTCACACATTGTGAAGCATGCACTCGGGGACGATGAGGAAAACAGCAACGAGGTGCTCCTG
>JBJEML010000100.1:0-35897 GCA_051879675.1 Lachnospiraceae bacterium
TATTCAAACTCTACCGTTCCGGTTGGCTTCGGTGTGAAATCGTAAAGTACACGGTTGATTCCCGGTACTTCGTGCGTAATACGGTCTGTGATATGACACATTAATTCATAAGGAATCTCTGCTACAGTTGCGGTCATAACATCCGTTGTATTTACTGCACGTACGATACAGCACCACTCAAATGCTCTCTTTTCATCCTTGATTCCTGTCGAACGGAAATCAGGTACTACCGTAAAGTACTGCCATACTTTATCTGCCAGACCATTTTTATCAAACTCTTCACGGAGGATCGCGTCTGATTCACGAACTGCTTCCAAGCGTTCTCTTGTGATGGCTCCGGGGCAACGAACGCCAAGACCCGGTCCCGGGAATGGCTGGCGATATACCATGCCATGCGGCAGTCCAAGTGCATCTCCTACGACACGTACCTCATCTTTGAAAAGAATACGAACCGGCTCAACAAGCTCGAACTTCATATCTTCCGGAAGTCCACCGGCATTATGATGTGCTTTGATTCCATTCTCAGACTCTAAAATATCAGGCCAGATGGTTCCCTGTGCAAGGAACTCGATTCCGTCTAATTTTCTTGCCTCTTCTGCAAATACTTCAATAAATTCGCCGCCGATGATCATTCTCTTTGTCTCCGGATCGTCTACTCCGGCCAATTTGTCAAGAAAACGATCCGTTGCATCGACATAGATCAGGTTCGCATTCATCTGATTTTTGAATACTTCGATGACCTGCTCCGGCTCTCCTTTTCTAAGTAATCCGTGATTCACATGAACACATACCAGGTTCTGCCCGATTGCTTTGATCAACAATGCTGCTACTACTGATGAATCCACGCCGCCGGAAAGTGCCAGAAGTACCTTCTTATCTCCTACCTGTTCCCGGATGAGCTTTACCTGCTCATCAATAAATGCATTCGCCAATTCCGGTGTTGTAATGCGGACCATGTCATTCGGCCTTCTATCCATTGCCATTTCTTTTACCCCCATTTAGAATTTTTCTTTTGTAACAAAAATACAAATTAACTATAACATAATTTTACATTTTTGGAATCATAAATCCATTCTTTATTTATGATAGATCTTGTTTTCTGACTCATATTTTGCCTCGCAGGTCAGCTGAACGCCCAAGCGCTTAAAGATCTTTTCATCCACCGAGGACAACAGAACAGACGAATGTGCATGCAAGCCCTTCAGTTTCTTCAGCTGTGCCAGAGCAAGCTCTGCATTTTTATCCGTTGCAGCCGATGTGGACAGCGCGATCAGGATCTCATCTGTGTGAAGTCTCGGATTTCGGTTACCCAGATAGTCTGTTTTCAGGCGCTGGATCGGCTCGATGGCCTTCGGTGATACCAGATGAAGCTCATGGTCAATCCCACCCAGCACTTTTAACGCATTTAAAAGCATCGCTGCGGATGCACCGAGCAGATCGGTTGTCTTTCCGGTCACGACTGTGCCGTCCTCCAGTTCGATCGCCGCCGCCGGATGTCCGGTCTCTTTTTCCCTCTCAAGTGCTGCAGATGCCACTGCACAATCCTCTAAGGACAGCCCCGCCTGCTTCATCAGAAGCTCCAGTTTGTACACCGTTTCCTTGCTTCCTGTCCCACGCTTCAAGTCACATAAGCCCTGATAATAGCGGCAGATGATCTCCCTGCACGATGCTTCGCGGCACACTTCATCATCGGTGATGCAGTTTCCCGCCATGTTTACACCCATATCCGTCGGTGACTTGTAAGGGCTCTCCCCCTGTATCTGTTCAAAGATCGCATGTAAAACCGGGAAAATCTCCACATCGCGGTTATAATTTACCGTCGTCTCGCCGTATGCCTCCAGATGGAACGGATCGATCATGTTCACATCATTCAGATCAGCGGTTGCTGCCTCATACGCAATATTGATCGGATGCTTGAGCGGAACATTCCAGATCGGGAATGTCTCAAACTTCGCATAACCGGCCTTCACTCCGCGCTTGTGCTCATGATACAGCTGCGACAGACAAGTGGCCATCTTTCCGCTTCCCGGTCCGGGTGCAGTGATCACTACCAGCGGTCTCGTGGTCTCAATATAATCATTTTTTCCGTATCCCTCATCACTGACGATCGTCTGGATGTCACTTGGATAGCCGGGTATCTTGTAGTGGTGATACGTCTGGATGCCCAGATCATTTAATCGTTTGCAGAACTGATCCGCCGCGGGCTGTCCTGCATATTTTGTAATGCAGACACTTCCCACATACAATCCCACACCGCGAAATGCATCGATCAGTCGCAGCACGTCCATATCGTACGTAATACCAAAATCCCCGCGGATCTTGTTGCCCTCAATATCCTCCGCGCTGATGACGATCACGATCTCCGCCTGTTCCTTCAGCTCCAACAGCATATGCAACTTGGAGTCCGGCTGGAATCCCGGAAGTACTCTGGAAGCATGATAATCGTCAAACAGTTTTCCGCCAAATTCCAGATACAGCTTATTGTCAAACTGGCGGATCCGCTCCCGAATATGCTCCGACTGCATTTTTAAATACTTGTCATTATCAAATCCCATCTTCATTACGTGCACCTTTTCCCTTTACAGAAATCTCTTTTCACAATAAAATAAAAGCCCTTATCGGCTTAACTATACCTATACTATCACAAAACCATCCGATTGGGAATATGAAAAATCCACTTCCCAATAAAAAGAGGAGTGCGCATCTGTGCACACCCCTCCATATTCAGCAAATCTTATTATTTTGCATTTGCTACCGCTTTAGCAACAGCTGCCTGGAAGCCATCAATGTGAATCGTGCAGGAAGCTGTTAAGTCTGCATCGTCTGCTGCGATGCCGAGCACTTCATCTGCAGTCTTTCCTACACAGTATGCTGCAAAAGCATCCGCCTGCTCATTCCACTCTTTTCCGATACCGGAAAATTCTTTCATGCCATAGGCTTCGCCCAGATCCTGCTTTGACTGGAACTCTGTTGCTACATCTGTAGTAAGCTTTCCTTCTGCATCAAAGCTGATCTTTACCTCAGCAACGTCGATCGCGCATGTTACGATCTTACCGGATTCATCAACGGTAACTGCTGCGATGGTTGTTTCTGCTGCTGCAACACCGTCTTTCTCACCGGCATCTTGGGATCCGGAAGCGCTGGTGATGACTCCAACACCGGTCTTTACGGGTGCGTTTTTTGCACCACATCCTACTGCAAGGGTTGACATTGCAAGTACGGCACACAATAATACTGCCATTCTCTTTTTCATAATGTTTTTCCTTTCTCTTGTAAAAATTTCAACCCGTGCATCTTATCATATATATTTCGACGGTGCAACTCTTTGAGTTCCAGTTGTCACGCATTACTACAGTACATTTATTACTCCAGTTCGATCGTTCCGGGCGGCTTACTCGTCAGATCATAGAATACGCGGTTGACGCCCTTCACCTCATTGATGATACGGCTCATGACCTTCTGCAGCACAGCAAACGGGATCTCCGCCGCATCCGCGGTCATGAAATCTACTGTGTTGACTGCGCGCAGCGCTACCGCATAATCATAGGTACGCTCATCGCCCATGACACCGACGGAGCGCATGTTAGTCAGCGCTGCAAAATACTGTCCGATACTGCGGTCAAGACCTGCATTTGCGATCTCCTCACGATAGATGGCATCTGCTTCCTGCACAATATGAACCTTCTCTGCAGTTACTTCACCGACAATACGCACACCCAGTCCCGGTCCCGGGAACGGCTGACGGAATACCAAATATTCCGGAATGCCAAGCTCCAGTCCTGCCCTTCTCACCTCGTCCTTGAACAGGTCGCGCAGCGGCTCGATAATTTCTTTAAAATCTACAAAATCCGGAAGCCCACCGACATTGTGGTGAGACTTGATCACTGCGGACTCACCGCCAAGACCGGATTCTACCACGTCAGGATAAATCGTTCCCTGCGCCAGAAAATCCACAGCACCGATCTTCTTTGCCTCCTCCTCAAAGACGCGGATAAATTCCTCGCCGATGATCTTTCGCTTGCGCTCCGGCTCTGTCACACCTGCAAGCTTGTTATAATAACGCTCCTGCGCATTCACGCGGATAAAATTCAGATTGAAAATACCGCCCTCACCAAAGACAGACTCTACTTCATCTCCCTCATTCTTGCGCAGCAGGCCGTGATCTACAAACACACAGGTCAGCTGTTTTCCGATCGCCTTTGACAGCAAACCTGCTGCCACAGAAGAATCCACACCGCCGGAAAGTGCCAACAGCACCTTTCCGTCTCCAACCTTCTCGCGGATCGCACGGATAGACTCCTCCACAAACGTATCCATCTTCCAGTCTCCTGCACAGCCGCAGACACCGCGCACGAAGTTTTTGATCATATCCGTACCGTTTACGGTGTGAAGTACTTCCGGATGGAACTGGATCGCATACAGCTTTTTCTCCACATTCTGCGCAGCGGCAATGGGGCAGTCTGCCGTAGATGCAACCACATCAAATCCCGGCGCAGCTTCGGAGATTCGGTCAAAATGACTCATCCAGCACACGGATTTCTCGTGCAATCCCCGGAACAATACTCCTTTTTTTGAATAGGTGATCTCGGTCTTTCCATACTCTCCAACCTCGGGCGTAATGACCTTTCCGCCTAACAGATGCATCATCAGCTGCGCACCATAGCAAAGACCCAGAACCGGAATCCCCAGTTCAAACAGTTCCTTTGTATAAGACGGTGAATCCGGCTCATAACAGCTGTTGGGTCCTCCGGTCAGGATGATACCCTTCGGGTTCATCTCCTTGATCTTTTCTATGTCTGTCTTATAGGAATATATTTCACAATATACATTACATTCCCTGACCCGGCGCGCCACAAGCTGGTTATACTGCCCGCCGAAGTCGATCACAATGACTGTCTCTCTTGTCATGTTCTTCCTCCTGCATGTTGGAACTGTTCCCTGTATTCTCAGTTCCCTTATAAAAGATATAAAGACCGGACGAGCATTCATCCGATCTTTTACATCATAGCAAAGGAAAAAAAGAACTACAAGTCCTTTTTCCTTTTTTCTTATTTAATTATGTCCTTCCTGACGATCGCTATTCACAACTGTCTTTGTCACCCATTTTCCCTGAAGAACACGGAAAACACTCACCAATGCGGTGATCGTCCATGTCAGACCGTTTGTATACCAAACACCCCACATGCCGACGGATGGGATCATCATGAACAGAAATGCAAACCCGATACGTCCGATCACCTCCGTCACACCGTTCATCATCGAAAACAGAGAGTCACCCACACCGTTTAACATACCGCGCATCACATAGATCAGACCCAGTGCAAAATACATCAGACTTGTGATACGCAGTCCCTTTGCCCCGATCTGCACAACCTCCGGTTCATCAATAAAGATCCGCACGATCGGCTCCCCAAACAGCCACATCACGAGGATCATGAGTACACTGAAGATCAGTACCAGCCAGACACTCTTCTTCACACCGGTGCGCACGCGGTCAAACTGGCCTGCACCTGCATTCTGCCCGGCAAACGTGGACACCGCCAGCGCAAGCGAATTAAATGGCTGTTGGACCAGACTCTCCACACGACCGGTCGCAGTATAAGCGGCCATCACCGTTGTTCCATAACGATTCACTACACTCTGCAGCGCAACGCAGGAAAATGCGATAAGCGCATTCTGTGCCGCCACCGGAATACCGATGCGAAAACTTTTTTCCACAATCTCTTTACTGTACGCCATATGCTGCTTTTTCAGGCGTAGATAATCGTTTTTCCAATATCCGAACCCGATGGAACCCAGCATCGCAAAAAACTGCGCAACGACCGTTGCCCAGGCGGCGCCTGCTACACCCATGTGCAGTGGGACGACAAAGAGCAGGTCCAGTGCGATATTCAGCGCACTAGCCACACCCAGAAAAATAAGCGGTGTCTTTGCATCTCCCAGCGCGCGCAGAATGGCAGAGATCGTATTATAGCCCGCCACCACGATCGTGAATCCGCAGACTATGCGCATGTAAATGAGTGCGTCAGCAAAATTTTCCGCAGGTGTATGCATGAAATGCAGAATCGGTTCCGCAAAAATTGCCCCACACAGGCTCATCAATACACCGGTGCCCATCGTAATATAGATGGCATTCGCAATGATCTTTTTTACATAGTCATCCTGCCCTGCTCCAAAATACTGCGAGATCAGGATGCCGATACCTGCTCCGAGTCCCAGACACAGCGAAAAAAACATAAACGTGATGCTTCCCACGGAACCGACGGCCCCCAGTGCGTTTGTTCCGACAAAACGACCCACAATAATGGAGTCTACCATATTATAGAACTGCTGAAAAATATTGCCTACCAGCATCGGCAGCGTAAAACGTAAAAGCAGACCGGTCTCGTTTCCCTTTGTCATATCCAGAACATATTGCTTTGCCATCGCCATACCTCCTCAAAAAATCGAACAGCTATGACTATAGCACAAATATTGGGAAAATCAAGCCCTATTTAAAAGTTTTTTCATGCAGATATTTTTCTTTTGTTGCAAGCCCTCCGCGGATGTGTCGTTCGGACTTGTTCATGTCCAAAACCTTCCGCGCTTCCGCCGCCAGAGCCGGATTGATGAGCGCAAGACGTTCCGCTACATCTTTATGTACGGTTGACTTTGAAATGCCGAACTGCTTTGCAGTCTGACGCACGGTCGTATTGTGCTCAATAATATAATTTGCAATATCAGTCGCCCGTTTTTCGATATATTCTTTCAACGGAAAAACCCCTCAGGAATACTTTGTTTCAATATATGAGTATCCCTGAGGGGTTATGACATTTTTATTCAGTTGGACATGCGTTATTGATACCAGTAATACTTCCCTTTTCCGTCCTCCTTGACACGGTAAAGTGCATCGTCTGCCCGTTTGCACAATTCGTCAAAGGTCGTCGCATCCTGCGGGTAACAACCACCGCCGGCGCTGAAGCTGAGAGCGACTTCCCCAAAGTCCTCCAGTTCGATCACCGATAATTTCCTGCGCAGGCGTTCCATCGCGAGATCCACCACACCCTTTTGCGGTGAATTTTTGATAAATATCGTAAATTCGTCACCGCCATAGCGTCCGACATATCCAATGTCGCTAAATTCCTTTTGCAGCTCTGTGGCAAATTTTTTGAGCACGATATCTCCGTTCAGATGCCCGTAGGTATCATTATATTTTTTGAAATCATCGACATCCAAAAAGATGAGTACACCCGGATCCTTATCGGTTGACAGGTACTCCTCTACCAATGCCGTAAATGTCTTTTTATTGTACAATCCGGTCATTGTATCTGTACTTGACAGCTTTTCAAAATTCCTTCGCTGCACGATCTCTATCACAACCATAATGACCGCAACAAATACGGTAAGGAACACGAGCGCCATCGCATAGATCATCAGCGTGTCCCGGAAGGTATGAAAAGCATCCGACATCGCATTGTCTGACAGTTCCACCGCCAGATACCAGCCCGGCATCTTTTCGATCCGCTCATAGCCCTGGGTGAAGCTCTCCCCGTCAATGGAATAGCTGACAGTATCCCCCTCCACCCCGTTTTGCATTTTTGCAATATAAAACTGAAAGTCATTTTGACTGTCAAAATCCATCTGTGCCTGTCGGAGAGCCAGATTATTCCACATTCCCGCTTTCAGGTACGCATTATCTGAACATGAGATACTGTTTAATGAGTGACAGTTGATCAGATAAATGGAGGCCTCTTGACTCAGATTTGCCATATTTGCATAGTTTTGTAAAATCTCGAGCGGAAAAGTTGCAAATACGGTTCCGAACCGTCTGCCTTCCTTATAGACAGGCATGAAAACAGTCATTACGATTGCCGCCGAGATCCGTGATCTGTACGGGTCCGTGATCATCGTTTCCTTTGCTTCGATTGCATTCTTCATATAACCCAGCTTTGTCAGATCCTCCTGATCACCCTTTCTGCCGTGCACCGTCCGCTCAATATCAATATAACCAATACTGTAAATGTCCGAACGTGCCGCATACAGCTGCAGCTCATCATAGATGTATATCGGATCATTCTCTCTTCCTCCGGTGACTGCCCGGCTGACCTCTTCGACCTGTGCCACAATATTGTCAAGTGCCACATTGACGTTCTCCACCAAAAGCCCGCTCACCAGCTTTGCCTGACCGGAATTATAGTTTTCAATCGTATGCCCGGCATCCAGAATACCCGTGGCGAGGATTAACGCACAAGCTACCAGATATGCTACCGCAATGATGGCATATATCCGCATTTTATTCCTCTTTCCGCGCACAAAAGACATATGCGTTTCCTCCTCTCCGTATCTCCCGTCAGCCTTCTACTGACCGATGATCTTTTGTATATAGGGACTGCTCACATTATTATGGCGTACCTGTTGAACACCCGTATCCACATAGCGCTGCATGACAGCCTGTCCACCGGACAGCTGCAAAGCACTCTCCACACTCATATATCCCATGTCATACTGACGCTGGACGATCGTGGACACATGATACTTTTCATCTGCGATCATCCGCTGCATTTCCTCCGAATAATCAAATCCGACTAATGCCAGATCTGTCCGACCGCTTGCTTCAATCGCACGGGCCAGTCCGACTGTTGAACCGTTGTTCAGTCCCGTAAGACCTGCCAGATCCTTATAAGTATCTATAAACTCATAGCAGTGCTGCCGTGCCACGTCGATATTGCCCAGATTGATCTTGATGTCCTCAACCACCTTCCAGTTCTTCGGTGCATGATCACTCCAATACTCCTGAAAACCTGCCAGCCGCTCGAGGATCGTCTGTGATTCTGCCATGCCGATCTCAATGCCGACGGATAGCCGATCTTCATCCTGTTTGCCGGCATCTCTCAAGAGGAGCAGCATTTCCTCTGCTGCCAAACGTCCCGCCTGCATATTATCGGTAGCATAGCACACATCAAATTTCTGTCCGTTCAATATCGTATCTACAAAAATGAGTGGAATACCTGCCCGATTCACCTGATCTGTCATTTCAATGATCTCCGGAATATCTGCCGGAGCAAGAATGATCGCATCCGCATCTGCATCAATGGCCTCCTGTGTCAACTGTGCCAGTATTTCCAGATGCGACTCGCTCGGCGTGCCTGCCACATACAGATTACAATCCAGGTCCTCTGCCGCATCGGTCGCCCCGCTGCGCAGCGTGTCCCAATAAAAGTTATTGTATCCCTTCGTGATCAGATAAATGTTTGCTTTCCCGTTTTCCTGCTTTTGTGAAAAACGCTGATATTCAATTTCCGTTTCTTCTGCTGTCCGGGACTCCTTTGAAGCAGCGCAGCCCGTCAGCACAAACAAAAGCAACAGACTCAATAGGAGTGCGCATCCTCTTTTCATTTGTATTCCCTCCATGATTTCTATGCAAATACCGCCACCGAGAAATCTGTTCCGTCAGATTCCCCCGTGGCGCTATCTCATGGTATCCGCTTATGCGGCACTTCTGCTATCCCCTCATCGCACGTTTTGACTTGATAAAAGCACGAAACTGTTTTTTTGAATCCTTCAAAATACGATTGGTCAGAATGTATCCATGGTTCTTATCCGTATAAATTGCGACCAGAGTCGGTTTGATTACCACACCCCGTATCTGATTCCAGTTTTTAAACTCCTTCTGATCTCCTACAACCACCTCTATGCCCTGATCGTTTAACGTCAGCTTTAACGTATCATTATGATCTTTTAAAGCTTTTTTTGATCTTAGATACACGCCCAAGGGCTGGATCACCGTAAACAGTGACAAAAATACGAGCAGCATGATCCGCAGCCACCAAGGTGCTGTCGCCCATAAGGAGTAAAGCAATGCAATTGAGGATATGATACATATCACATTTATGATCGCCAAATAGGATGAATAGGTGTAGTACATCTGCATCTGCCATAGGTCAGACGGCTGCACCCGGTACTCATACTTATATTCCATGAATCGTTACATCCTTTCCCAGACCGGACGCTACACGGTCTTTAGATCAAATCCGAAATACTCTACGGCATTGTTGAAAGAAATGCCCTTTATGATCTCTCCGAGCAGCTTCTCATCATCCGGATACTCGCCGTTCTCTACCCAACCGCCGATCATCTGGCAGAGGATCCTGCGGAAATAATCGTGTCTTGTGTAGGACAGGAAGGAACGTGAGTCGGTCAGCATACCTACAAAGTTTCCTAACGCGGAAAGGTTTGCCAGAGACTTCATCTGATTTGTCATTCCGGTATAGTGATCATTGAACCACCATGCGGAGCCCTGCTGGATCTTATTCTTTACGCCACCGCCCTGGAAGCAGCCGATGATCGTTCCGATCGCTGCATCATCATTCGGGTTCAGTGAATAAATGATCGTCTTAGGCACTTCATCTGTGGCAGACAGCGCATTTAAGAAGTCTGCCAGCTGTGCACTCGGTGCATAGTTATTGATGCAGTCGTATCCGGTATCCGGGCCAAGCTTCTCATACATCATCGCATTGTTGTCGCGCTTGCAGCCGTAATGGAGCTGCATTACCCAGCCGCGCTTTGCATACTGCCTTGCCATTGCAAGCATAAATGCCGTCTTGTACTGCAGATTTTCCTCTGCAGTCAATGTCTCTCCTGCCAGTGCCTTTTTCAGGATCACATCAATAGCTGCATCATCAGCAGGTACATATATTACATATTCTAAACCATGATCACTCACACGGCAACCATTTTCGGCAAAATAATCCAAACGAATGTTTAGCGCATCCTTCAGAGAGGCAAAATCGGTAATGGAAACGCCGGAAACTTCAGACAGCTTCCGGATATATGCTGCAAAATCCGGTTTCTCGATGTTCATCGCCTTATCCGGTCTCCATGCGGGCAACACCTGTACATCAAAGGTGTCGTCAGCCTTGATCTTCTGGTGATACTCCAGTGTATCCACCGGATCATCCGTCGTACAGATGAGCTGTACGTTGGACTTTTTGATCAGGTTGCGAACGGTAAAGTCCTTGCTGCGCAGCTTCTCATTGCAAAGATTCCATACTTCCTCTGCGGTATCCCCGTTGAGGTTGCCCTGATAGCCAAAGTAGTAGCGCAGCTCCAGATGTGACCAGTGATAGAGCGGATTTCCGATCAGCTTCGGCAGGGTCTCTGCCCACTTCTGGAATTTCTCGCGGTCGGATGCATCGCCGGTGATATATTTCTCATCCACGCCGTTGGTGCGCATCTGACGCCACTTGTAATGATCGCCGCCCAGCCATACCTGTGCGATATTGTCAAACTGTCTGTCCTCCCAGATCTCCTGCGGGTTAATATGGCAGTGATAATCCAGTACCGGAATCTTTGTCATATCTGCAAAATTATTATACAGTTTCTTTGCAGTATCTGTATCAAGTAAAAAGTCCTTGTCCATAAATGCTTTCATGCGTATCTACCTCCAATTCTTTTATAATGTTACGCCTTGTTTAAAGATGGCCAGATCTCTGTATCCCTCTTCTTCGCTCTTCACCTTTTTTCCGTTTGCAACAGCCAGAACATATTCATAAAACTCCATGCCGAGTTCCTCCAGTGTCATGCCATCCTGTAACAAACGCCCTGCGTCAAAATCGATCCAGCCGGATTTCTTTCCTGCCAGCTGGGAGTTGGATGACACCTTCACCGTCGGGACTGCACTTGCAAAGGGTGTTCCGCGTCCGGTCGTAAAGAGTACGATCTGGGCACCGCTGACTGCAAGTGCCGTGCTCGCCACCAGATCATTCCCCGGCGCGCTCAGCAGATTCAGACCTGCCACCTTGACCGGCTGTGCATAGGTCAGCACATCCATGACCTTGGAGGAACCGGATTTCTGCGTACAGCCCAGCGCCTTGTCCTCCAGCGTGGAAATACCACCCTTTTTGTTTCCGGGAGACGGATTCTCGTAGATCGTCTGGTCATGCCGTCTGTAATAGTCCTTGAAATCATTGATGAGGTGTACCGTCTTTTCGAATACCTCCTCATTGACACAGCGATCCATCAGGATCGTCTCCGCGCCGAACATCTCCGGCACTTCGGTCAGGATCGTGCTTCCTCCGGCACTTGTCACGAGATCGGACAGCTCACCCACGACCGGATTTGCCGTAATACCACTCAGACCATCGGAGCCGCCGCACTTCATGCCGATCACCAGCTTTTCCACCGGCACCTTCGTGCGCTGTACCTTTGCTGCTTCTTCGGCAAGCTCCGTCATGAGCTTCACGCCCTCTGCGACCTCATCCTCCACATCCTGGCATACCAGAAAACGGATGCGTTTCTCGTCATAGCTTCCGAGATACGGCTTTAATACGTCAATATTCGAATTTTCACAGCCCAGTCCGAGCACGAGCACACCGCCTGCGTTGGGATGGTTGATCAGCCCCGCAAGGGCTTTGCGCGTATTCTCCTGATCGTCGCCCATCTGTGAGCAGCCGTATGGATGCGAATAAGAAACAACCGCCTCGATATTGTCGCGCTTCAAATCCTGACACTGTCTTGCAATGGCACCTGCAATCGAGTTCACGCATCCAACTGTAGGAACGATCCACAATTCATTGCGGACACCGACTCTTCCGTCGGGACGCTCATAGCCATTGAAAAACCGATCCTCCTCCGGCAGCGTACACACACGGCTGTCAACTTTTGCCGGATGATACTCATAGCTCAGGTCATCGCCCAGTCCGGTCTTTAAATTGTGTACGTGGATGTGACAGCCCTTTCCGACTGCTTCCTTCGTGTAACCAATCGGAAATCCGTACTTGATGACCGGAGCGCCCTCGTCCAGTGCGACCAGTGTAAATTTGTGTCCTCTGGCGATATCCTCAGCAAGCGTCACATCTGTGCCGTCCACGTGCAGCGTCTCACCTTTTGTATAATCCCGGAGCGCTACTGCCACATTGTCAGCAGCGTTGATCTTGATAAATTCCTGCATAATCAATAAGCCTCTTTCTCAGCCAGCACCTGCTCGTAAGCAGCCTTCATGCCCTTTTCCTGAATCAGGTTGTAATAGTTTTCCACCATTGCAGTCATGCCCGTGATATCACCGCCCCAGTAATCCTCGCGTGCCATGATATCAGCGACAGAAGCATCCTTCATAAACTTCATGATCTCCTCTCCGTCGTTGGCATTGTCGGTGCGGTAGAATGAGATCAGTGCCGCCATAGAGAAGGTCAGCGCGGGCGGATATGCGCCGTATTTCTCCTTGTACTCCAAGATTGTCGGCAGCACGCGCACCTGGAATTTGCTGACGGAATTCAGCGCGATGGAGAGCAGCTGATGCTTGATGAACGGGTTGGAGAAACGCTCCAACACAGCCTTTCCGAAATTGATATCTGTCTCGGTATTTCCGAGTGTCGGAACGATCTCGTCAAAAATGCACTTCTTTAAAAATGCAGAAACCGTCTCATCCTTCAGGCACTCACCGACCGTTGTCAGACCGTACAGATATGCGCCGAGTACCATCGAGGTATGTCCGCCGTTTAAGATTCGAACTTTGCGCTTCTTGTAGGGTTTTACATCATCGGTCCATACAATATTGTAGCCTGCCTTGTTGAAAGGGAGCTCGTCCTCGTGATGCCCCTCGATGACCCACAGATGGAAGATCTCTGCGGTGTCCAGACAGTTGTCCTGATAGCCGATCTCCTTCCAGAGCTCCTCTGCCTCATCCCTCGGATAGCCGGTCACAATGCGGTCTACCAGAGAATTGCAGAAGTCACACTCCTCGTTGATCCACTGAACAAATCCCTCCGGAAGCTGCCAGAGCTCGGCGTATTTTAAAACATACTCTTTTAAGAACCCTGCATTATTATCAATCAGCTCGCACGGAATCAGGATAAATCCCGGCAGACCGAGCTCATATCTATGATACAGCAGCTGCGTCAACTTCGCCGGATAAGACTTTGCCGGCCGATCCGTGAGCTTTTCCGTGCCGAGATACTCAATACCTGCTTCTGTCGTATTCGAGATGATAAAACGCATGTCGGGGTTGGCAGCCAACTCCATGTAAGCATCAAATTCCGTATACGGATTGACACAGCGGCTGATCACATCGATATGTGTGCGCTCATTGACGGTCTCACCGTTCTCAATACCGCGCAGATACAGGTTATATTCACAATTCTGGGAGCTGAGCAGATCGCACATGCCTTTCTCGATCGGCTGCACAACAACGACCTTGCCTTCCCAGACCTCTTTTTCATTTAATTTATATAAAAAATAATCAACGAAACCGCGAAGGAAACCTCCCTCGCCAAACTGGATAACTCTTTCTTTTGCCATATTTCTTTTTCCTCCCAAATCAGCCGCGAAACAGTCTGATCAATCTTCTAAATACAGTAGCCCTTAACTACAATGTCGCTAAGGGCTACTTTTATGTTTAAACTTCTTTCAAACGAACAAATTTTTATCCGAACAATGTCGGCAACAGCATACTGATCTCCGGAATAAATGTGATCAGTAACAGTGTGATGATCATACACAGATAGAACGGCAACGTCGCCTTGACCACACGCTCCATCGGAACCTTGCTGACTGCGGAACCGATAAAGAGCACAGCTCCTACCGGAGGTGTCAGAAGTCCGATACCACAGTTTAAGATCATCATGATACCAAACTGAATCGGAGAAATACCAATTGATGTAGCAATCGGAAGCAGGATCGGTGTCGCGATCAGAATGATCGGTGCCATATCCATGATACATCCGAGGAACAACAGGATCAGGTTCAAAAGCAGTGCGATCACGTACGGATTGTCACTCATACCGGTAATTGCCCTTGCCGCGATATCGGGCACATGAAGTCTGGTCAGACAGTTACCGAATACAGCGGATGTAGAGATCAGGATCAACACAATAGATAATGTATTGATACAATCCTCCAGCACTCTCCATACGCCCTTCCAGTCCAGTCCCTTGTAGATAAATACAGAGACGATCAGAGAGTAGATAACTGCGATCGCCGCTGACTCTGTCGCGGTAAACACACCGCCGACAACGCCGACCACTACGATAATGATCGCTGCCAGTGCCCATACTGAAATACCCAGCTGTTTGAGCAGTCTCTTGAAAGAGAACTTATCACCCTTCGGATAGTGGCGCTTCTTTGAAATAATATAGGAACCAACCATCAGTGACGCCGCAAGCAATGCGCCGGGCAGGTAACCTGCAAGGAATAGCGCGCCTACAGATATTCCGCCTGCAGATGTTGCATAAATGACCATGTTGTGTGAGGGCGGTACTAACAGACCCTCACAGGATGATGTGATCGTAACCGCGGTAGAGAAATCGTCATCATATCCCTGATCCACCATCATCGGGATGAGGATCGTTCCGAGGGATGCGGTGTCTGCTGCCGCAGAACCGGAAATTCCACCGAAGAAATAGGATGCAACGATATTTACCATTGCCATACCACCGGTCATCCAACCCACACAGGCATCTGCCAGTGCGATCAGTTTTTCTGAAATACCTCCGGAACCCATGAGCACACCCATCGTGATAAAGAACGGTACTGCCATCAGCGAGAAGGAGCTGATACCCTTTACCATAAACTGGCAAAGCGTAGCCAGCGGCAATCCCTGACTGATGAGACAGAGGATAGATGAAAGTGCTACCGCATATGCGATCGGAAAGCGAAGAACGATCATCACTAAAAAGCTGATCAGAAGAATTGCGATCGCAGTGCCGTTGGATACTGCTGCTATTGTCATGACTCCTCGCCTCCTTTCACAAAGAATGATTTAATATGTGTATAAATTGCTTCGATCTCAAATACGATCATGGCAATACCTGCCAGACATACCGGGAAATACATCCAGAAGCGTGACAGCCAGGGCATGCTGACATATGTACCCTTGGAACCAATCGTGATCGCATAGGTCCATCCCTGTGTCATCATGATCACTGCCAGTGTAAGCACTGCCACATCAGCCAGAATATCAAGTGCCTTGAGCAGTCCCTTCGGCAGATAACGGTCAAATACGGTCATGCGGATATGTGCACCCCGACGGATCGCAAGTGCTGCGGACAGCACTGCCATGTAAGACATCAGTGTCAGGATCGTCTCCTCGGTCCATGAAGGATCTTTAATAAACGGAACGTATCGTCCCAATACCTGATAGGCTGTAATTAAAATATCTGCAATCAGAAGCAGCTTACAGACAACAAGAACGATCTTGTCAACTACATCATAAAGCGGTCTGATCTTGTCAAGCTTTTGAAAAATTGCAGGCATTTTCAAATCTCCTTTCCATATATTTACTCTAACTATACATTTTCCCACAGGGAGAATATTAACTGAACTGCCCGGTAAGAAAAAGCAACGGGCACAGAGCCAGATCGGCGCTGTGCCCGTTTCACACTCACATATTCTTTTGGAAAAGAATCTGATAGCTTAAATTATTTTGCGAAGTCAAGTAACTGCTGATACAGATCTGCCTGTGCAGCGGTATTTGCCTCGATAACTGTCTTACATGCCTCTTTCCAAGGTCCCATGTCAGGTACTTCAACAACGTTGCAGCCCTCAGCCTTTAACTGATCAAGAACCTCAGCCTCTTTTGATGCAGAGATCTCCTTGCAGTATGCAGAAGCGATCTTACCAGCCTCCATCATAGCATCCTGCTGCTCAGCAGACAGCTTGTTCCATGCTTCATCAGTGATAACTACCTGAACAGCACCTAAGGTGTGTGAATCAAGGATCAGGTTGTTTGCAACCTCAGGGAAAGCATTTGACTTGTAGTTTGCGATCGGCTGCTCAGCAGCGTCAACTACACCGTTGGATAATGCTTCGTATAACTCACCAAATGCTACAACAGTAGGAGAACCGCCTAAGCCCTCAACCATACCGTTCATGATCGGGTCGTTAGATACACGGATCTTCATACCCTTTAAGCTATCGATACCTGTCAGCTCCTTGTTAGAGAAGAAGTGACGGAAACCTTCCTCGCCGTAGAACAGTCCGCGGATACCAGAGCCATTCTCTGAAGGCTCCTGTAAGAACTCCTGTGCCAGATCTGACTCAGCGAATGCCCACCAGTGATCTCTGTTCTCCCATGTATAAGGGATAGAAAGTAAAGATGACTTCTCTCCGCCGTAGCTTGTCAGAGCGAATGCAGAAATACGGGACAAGTCTGCATTTCCGGTTCCACCCAGCATGCCGTCCAGTACGTCGTTCTCAGATCCGAGAACACCTGAATGCTGAAGGTCGATCTTTACTGATCCGTTTGTCAGTTTCTCAACTTCCTCTGCGAACTTCTGATCCATCTGTCCAACGATGGTATCCAGCGGGTTAACCTCTGCCATTACAAATGTGATCGCGTCTGCTGCGGGCTCCTCTGCTGCGGGCTCCTCTGCTGCAGGCTCCTCTGCCTTAGGCTCTTCTGCCTTGGGCTCCTCTGCTACAGGTGTCTCTGCTGCAGGCTCTTCTGCCTTGCTCAGTCCACATGCTGTCATGGAGAATGCCATAGCACCCACCAGAATCAGTGAAAGAATTTTCTTTTTCATTTTTTGTCCTCCCTAAATATAGTTAGTTTTTTTCGTACAGAGCAGCACATTGATATGTGTTGGTGCCGCCCTGACATGTTAGTTGATGCAATTATAATACCATGCTGACATGTTAGTGTAAAGAGGCAAATTAGACTAAATCTCAGCCTCATCTTTATGCACTTTTCACAACTGCCTTTTATACGTGTGCTTTCAGGGTAGCGCGGATCGCACCGGGTCCTGCAAGCTCCTCGCGCACGAGCGCCTCGATCTGCTCGCCGATACCGGCGGCATACAGATCCGTTCCGAAGATGTTCGCGTTAGATAAAATCGGTTTTAACTTATCACCGACAGAATCAGGCTCGCCGAATGTAACACCTTCAAGTGCCGCCTGAAGCTCTGCAAGCATGGGATCGGGAGAAAGCTCAATTGCCTTTCCCTCGTCATCCACACCGATCAGGTAACGGATCCAGCCTGCGATCGCGATCGGCACATAGTTCAGGTCTTTCGCACTGCCGTATTTCTCCACATAGGATTTGATCGTCTCTCCATAACGGATGCCGACCTTCTGTGAGGTATCGCACGCGATACGCTGCGGCGCATCGGGAATAAACTTGTTGGGCAGACGCTGCTCGATGACCTCTTTCACGAAATCATCCGGACTCAGAATACCGGGGTCGCATACAACCTTCATGCCCTCCTTCGGGCCGATGCCGTTCACAAGCTTAACAAGTTCCTCATCCTGCATTTCTGCCGCAATGGAAGTATAGCCGAGCGTACAGCCGTACACTGCCAGTGCAGTATGCAGCGGATTCAGGCAGGTCGTCACCTTCATGCGCTCCACTTCGTTGACGGTATTGCGGTCCGTCAGATAGACACCGGCCTTCTCCAGCGCGGGTCTGCCGTTCGGGAATTTGTCTTCGATGACCAGATACTGCGGTCCCTCTGCATTTACAAACGGTGCAATATACGTCTTTTTCTCCGTGATGACCGGCTGCATCGCCTCGATGCCGTCTGCCTCCAGCGCATCTGCGATCTCCGTACTCGGACGCGGCGTGATCTTGTCGATCATTGACCATGGGAAGCTGACCTTAGACTCGTCCTTCAGATAATCGAGGAAATCAGCGCTCACCAGTCCGCGTGAAAGCCACTCCTGCGCCATTGTGAGCACAGATGTCTGAAGCTTCTCACCATTGTGTGAACAGTTGTCCATGCTGACGACTGCGAGGGGGGCCCCACAGGTCTTGAAACGATGATAAAGCATTGCTGTCACGACTGCCATCGCCCCTGCCGGTGCCTCGGGACCATTCTCAAGATCCGGCAGGATAAAGGGCAGATAGTTGCCATCTGAGCCCTTTAATGCATATCCCTTTTCTGTTACGGTAAAGGAGATCATCTGAAGACCGGGATCGGCAAAGATTTCCTTTAAACGATTCCAGCTCTGCTCTGATCTCACATTTGCGGCAATCGCCTCTGCAAGTGAGCCGAGCACTTTTTTGTCCGTGGAACCGTCTGCCTTCAGCGTAACTGCCAGTACCAGATTATCATACGGATCATAAATCTTGTTTATAATGTCGTAGTCAAAAGTTTCTGCACAGATAATACCCTTGTCTGACTCTCCGCTCTCAATGAGCTTATCTGCAATGCCTCCGATAAAAATACGGAAAATGTTTCCCACACCGAAATGCACCCATACCGGTGCCTTCTTTGTATTCTCTGCTATTTTTGCCACATCATAGCCCGGCACGTCAATGCCTGCAGCTTTCCATGAAGCGGCATCCTTAATTGCCTCACGGCATAATTTCATGGTTGTGTACCTCCTCTTCTAACTGTTCTGTTTCTTCACAGTTCCAATGAAAAAAATTTAGCCCATGTCAAACAATTCCGGTGCCTGCATACTCATCTGCTCAATATCTCCGATAACACGTCCCAGATGCGTTGTCAGCGCGGCACGGTATCCTTCCTTATCACCTGCTTCGATCAGGCGGATCAGTTCCCCGTGATCTGCCACCGTCCGGTCTTTATTCTGGTTATCCAGATCCACCAGCAGACGGATACGGTTGTAATGAGCCATCGTTGAGCTGATGATCTCTGCCGCCAGCGTCTCTCCCGCCACCCGGTATGTCACGGCATGAAATCTGTTATCGTTGATCAGATACTCATAGGACGATTCATGATTTCTGGGCTGTTCGCCGATGCGCTCACACTTTTCCGCAAACGCGCGCATCTCCTTAATGTCCGCCGGTGTCACCTTTTCAAAGAATGAGTCTGTCATCGCGATCTCCAGCGTTTTTCGGATAAACCATTCCTGTCTTGCCCGCGCAACATTGATCCTTGAGATCATTGATTTTGACTGTGGGAAAATGTCTACCATTCCCTCGCTCTGCAGCCTCACCAGCGCCTCTCTGGCAGGAGTCCGGCTGACATTGTAGCGCTCTGCGAGCTTTGCAGCTGAAACCGGCTCTCCCGGCTTCAGCGCAAATGTCATGATATCCTTCCTGCATCTGTCATAGGTCTGTTGATTGAGTGATTTGTCCATCTCATACCCCTTTTATCAGATAAAGTCCTCGCGCATGGGCGTAAAAATGTCCAAGAGCTTTACTTTCGTCAGGCAGTCGATTCCGTGAGGGACATTCGGTCCCACAATATAGGTATCACCGGTATTCAGAGTCACATCCTCTTTTCCTTCCTCGTGGAAGACCAGGCTGCCCTCAATGATATAGCCGATCTGCTCATGGGGATGCGCGTGCATCGCTCCCTTTGCGCCCGGCTCAAACAAAAGCTCCACATTCATAATGTTGTCGCTGTAGGCAAGCACCTTGCGCACAACGCCTCCACCCAGATCCTGATAATCTTTATCCTCATTTTTTACATACATAGTCTTACTTCCCCTGTTTTGTTAGGTCTGAACCTTTATCTCTGAACACGTCCGGAGCCGTCTCCGCCTGCCAGATTCTCTACTTCCTCTCTTGTCACAAGGTTGAAGTCGCCGGGGATCGTGTGCTTTAATGCGGAAGCTGCCACACCAAACTCCAGTGCATTTTTCATATCCTTGCCATCCAACAGTCCGCAGATCACGCCTGCCGCAAAAGAATCGCCGCCGCCCACGCGGTCAACGATCGGAGTAACGGAATAGGTCTTTGAGTGGTAGAACTCGCGTGTCTTTCCGTCCATGATACATGCGCTCCAGCCATTGTTAGAAGCAGAATAAGACTGACGCAGGGAGCTGATGATATACTTAAAGCCAAACTTATCAGCCATCTGGTTAAATACATCCTCGTAGCCTGCGAGGTTTAACTCGCCCTTGGTCACGTCGGTCTCCTTTGCCTTAAAGCCTAATACCTTCTCAGCATCCTCCTCATTTCCAATGCAGACATCCACATACTGCATGAGGTTTGTCATCACCTTCTGTGCCTTCTCGGAGCTCCACAGCTTCTTGCGGAAGTTCAGGTCTACGGATACGGTCACACCGGCCTTCTTCGCTGCCTTTAAAGCTGCCTCGGTCAGTTCGATCGCCGCATCAGAAACAGCGGGGGTGATACCGGTAAAGTGGAACCAGTCAACATCCTTGAAGATCGCGTCAAAATCGAACTCATCAACTGCTGCCGTAGAAATAGCGCTGTGTGCACGGTCATAGACAACGTTGCTCGCACGCATCGCAGAACCGGTCTCCAGGAAATAGATACCGAGACGCTCGCCGCTTTTTGCGATGAAATCTGTACCTACATTGTGCTTTCTAAGTGCTGCCACTGCACATGCACCGATCGGGTTGTCCGGTACTGCAGTCACAAACCGGGTGTCATAGCCATAATTTGCCAGAGATACCGCTACGTTTGCCTCGCCGCCGCCATAACATACATCAAACTCATCTGCCTGGATAAAACGCTCATTTCCGGGGGTAGATAATCTCAACATGATCTCGCCCATGGTTACTACTTTTTTACTCATGATTTTATATTCTCCTCTTTCTATCGCTTTGTAATTATCTGTCAGTCCTCCGTCGGACAACCGTTATTTAGCCACGGATCTTCTTTACAAGCTCCACTGCTTCCTTTGTCATCTCCGCGATCTTGTCATACTCCTTATTGTCAACCAGATCTGCCTTAACCATCCAGCTTCCGCCGCATGCTGCGATCTTACCGAATGACAGATACTCCTCGAGGTTCTTTGCATTGATACCGCCGGTGGGCATGAACTTTACGTTTGTGTAAGGTGCTGCCATCGCCTTGATCATTGCCAGACCGCCTGCCTGCTCTGCAGGGAAGAACTTCAATACCTTCAGACCGCGCTTTACGCCCTGTGCCACCTCGGAGGGTGTAATGCAGCCGGGCAATACAAGGATGTCCTTTGACAGACAGTAGTCAACGATCTCGGGATCAAATCCGGGGCTGACGATAAACTTTGCTCCTGCTGCCACTGCACGGTCTACCTGATCGATGGTCAGCACGGTTCCCGCTCCGACAAGCATGTCGGGGAAGTTCTCTGTCATGATCTTAATGGACTCTTCTGCTGCGTCCGTACGGAAGGTCACCTCCGCACACTTTAAGCCGCCTTTGCAGAGTGCCTCTGCCAGGGGCTTTGCGTCCTCTGCACGGTTTAATACAACGACAGGCACAACGCCATAGCCTGCCAACTGCTCTAAAATGTCGCTCATTTTTTCTTTTCTCCTTTATATTTATTATTCCCACTATATTACTGAGGCTGCTTTCCGATGTAGGCGAGAATTCCGCCGTCTACATATAAAATGTGTCCATTTACCGCATTTGATGCATCAGAAGCAAGGAATACCGCAGGTCCCTGCAGCTCCTCGGGCTTCAGCCAGCGGTTTGCAGGTGTCTTTGCACAGATAAACTGGTCAAACGGATGTCTGGTGCCGTCCGGCTGGACCTCACGCAACGGTGCGGTCTGGGGTGTTTCTATGTATCCGGGTCCGATACCGTTACACTGAATGTTGTACTGACCGTACTCGGAGCAGATGTTCTTTGTGAGCATCTTGAGGCCGCCTTTTGCTGCCGCATACGCGGATACGGTCTCTCGCCCGAGTTCAGACATCATGGAACAGATGTTGATGATCTTTCCGTGTCCCTTTTTGATCATGGAAGGAATCACTGCCTTTGATACGATAAACGGCGCGTTCAAGTCCACATCAATGACCTGACGGAACTCAGCCGCTGTCATCTCAGTCATCGGGATACGCTTAATGATTCCGGCATTGTTTACCAGAATATCGATCACACCGACCTCTTTCTCGATCTGCGCAACCATTGCGTTTACCATTTCCTCATTGGTCACATCGCATACATACCCGTGAGCTTCGATGCCAAGCTCCTTATATGCCGCAATACCCTTGTCAACAAGCTCCTGTTTGATATCGTTGAACACAATCGTTGCACCTGCCTGTGCATATGCAGAAGCGATCGCAAAACCGATGCCGTAAGATGCACCTGTGACGAGTGCCACTTTTCCTTCCAATGAAAATGAATCTACAAATGACATATTATTCTCCTTTTTTAGAAGCATGTGCAACCGCTCGACACTACCGTACAAAGCCTCGGGTGTCACATGACTTCTCCATATTATAATTAACGAAGATCCGGTGTTTTGATATGATCCATATCATCAAACTCCTGATTTTCTCCGCCCATCGCCCAGATAAATGTATAATTACTCGTGCCTGCACCTGCGTGGATGGACCAGGAAGGTGAGATCACGGCATCCTCGTTGTGCATCACAATGTGGCGGGTCTCGTCGCCTTCGCCCATGAAATGGAACACAACCTGATCGTCAGGCACCTCAAAATAGGTATAGATCTCCATACGACGCTCATGTGTGTGCGCCGGCATGGTATTCCATACGCTTCCGGGCTCCAGCACGGTCATGCCCATGCAAAGCTGACAGGTTTTTAATACATCGGGGTGAATAAACTGATTGATCACACGCTTATTGCTTGTCTTATCATCGCCAAGCGGCCGCTTTGCGGCATCTGCAAGTGTCAGAAGCTTTGTCTCATAAGCAGTGTGTGCAGGTGCGCTCACCATATAGAATTTGGCGGGACTGCTGCCGTCCTCAGATGAAAACAGCACTTCCTTTGCACCCATTGTGATATAGAGGCAGTCTTTGTAGCCCAGCTCGTAGACCGTTCCGTCCACCTTGATGCTGCCCTTGCCTCCGATATTAAAGATTCCGATCTCTCTTCTCTGTAAGATGTAGTTGGTTCCGAAGTTTGCGTAAACATCGATCCCATCGTCCAAAGAGACCTCTTTTGTCACCGGCATACAGCCGAAGGTGACCATGCGGTCAACATGTGAATATACAGCCACCACGCGGTCAGGCTGATACAGCCCGGTAATAAGAAATTCATCGCGCAATTCCTGTGTCGTATAGCGCTTGACGTCCTTCTGGTTTGCAGAGTATCGAATATCCATCGATCTCCCTCCTTGTAAAGTAAAATGTATTTATCAACTAACATGTTACTTACTGTGGTTTCATCATAGCACCATTTTTTGCCTATTGCAAGTCTGAAAAAAGAAATATCTGATTTATAAATCTTCTTTATAATCGAGATCGGTCAGCTCGCCTGCCGTCTCATACACATACGCTTCATTCTCATGCCGCAAAAACACAGACTTTCCGCCGCAGTCTCCTTCCAAGGCAGAAAGCTCCGGTTCCAGCCTCGCCTGAAACATGACCGGATTCTTGTAACGGCCGTTTTCCGCCATGCAGCCCACGGTCCGGCCGCTGTCTGTGACCGCACGCATGAAATCTGCCAGACTGTCCTCACTGATGTACGGCATGTCCGCCACCAGGAAAGTATCATACACGCCGGGGGAGGTCACACCCGCCGCAGCAAGCCCTGCCCGGATCGTATAGGAAAGTCCTTTCGGGCTGTCCGGGCTGTCCACTGCATGGACACGCGGAAGCTCCGCTTCCAGACCTTTTACATAGGAATAAATGTCCGAATGACAAGTGACCACATACAGCTCATATGTGGTCACTTCTGCAACAATATCCAGCACACGGTCGAGCGCATGCCGGTACATCGGCTTGCACACACCATCCACCGTAACCGGATAGCGCAGCTTGTTTTCGCCAAAGCGTCCGCCATCCCCGCCTGCCAGATAAAAGATTCGATTAACTGTTTTTGTATTTTCCACCTTGCTCAACTGCCTCCAGGATCTTTTCCGGGGTGAACGGAAGCTCCGTCAGCCAGACACCGGTCGCCTCATAGATCGCATGGGCGATCGCCGGCACCGGCGTATCGATCACGAGCTCCCCGATCGATTTTGCGCCAAACGGCCCGCTCGGCTCAAAGCTGCTCTCAAATTCCACATCCAGCTTCCCGATATCCATGCGGGACGGGATCTTATACTCCATGAGGGAATTTTCCGCAATGCTTCCGTCGGTCATATAGGTCACATTCTCATAGAGCGCCATGCCGATACCCTGAACGATACCGCCCTCCAGCTGGATACGCGCCAGATTTTCATTGATGACGGTGCCACAGTCCGCCACTGCCACATAGTTTGCCACCTTTGCCTCTCCGGTCTCGATATCAATGTCAAGCTCGACCATACCCACCATATACGGCGGCGGCGAAGTCGGTGAGGAATGTGTCGCTGTCACCTGCAAAGCCTCCGTGTTTCCGCACATGGATCTTGTGGCAATGTCGATCAGACGCACCTTTTTGCTGCCATCCGCGCTCTGCACCGCATCGGTGGTAAATGTAACCTCTTCCCGCGGCACTTCCAGCATGTCTGCACCCAGCGCACATATTTTCTCCTGCAATTCCAGACAGGCGCGCTCCACCGCTTTCCCGGTGACATAGGTCGTCGAGGATGCGTAGGAGCCGGAATCATAGGGCGAAAAATCCGTGTCCGCGCTGTACACCGTCACATCACTCATCTCGCACTCCATTACCTCTGCTACCATCTGTGCAAGGATCGTATCGCAGCCCGTGCCCATATCCGCCGCACCAATGACAAGCGCATATCCGCCATCTTCCGTCAGACGCACCGTCGCGCTGCCCACATCCACATTCGAGATACCGGAGCCCTGCATGGCGATCGCCATACCCTTTGCGCGCACGGTATGATCGTTGATTTTTCTACAAAGGCAGGTATCGTCCCAGCCGATCTTTTCCTTTGCCCGTGCCAGACAGCGATCCAGCGCACAGCTGGTAGCCGTCTCTCCATAATAAGAGCGGATCACGTTTCCCTCTCTTGTCATGTTGATCTCACGGATCGTGATCGGACTGATGCCAAGCCTGTCTGCCAGCTCATTCACTGCGGATTCCACCGCAAAAATGCCCTGCGGCGCACCATAGCCGCGAAATGCCCCCGCCGACTGCAGATTCGTATATACCACATCATAGTTAAAACGGTATGCCTGTAACTGATTGGCATAAAGGGAAATCGATTTATGTCCGGAAAGTCCGACCGTTGTCGGGCCGTGCTCACTGTAGGCACCGCTGTTGGAAAGCGTGTACATATCCATCGCGCGGATATGACCCTGTGCATCAGCTCCGACCTTTACATGCACCTCCATCTCATGTCTCGGAGAAGCCGCGATCTGGCACTCCTCCCGGGTATAGACGAGCTTGGACGGACGCTTTGTCTTCCATGTCACAAAGGCAGGGTAGATCTCTGCCACCACACTCTGCTTCGCTCCAAAACCGCCGCCGATACGAGGCTTTGTCACCCGAATCTTTGATTTAGGTATACCCAATGCATTGGAAACTATACGCCGCACATGGAAAATGATCTGCGTGGAGCTGATCACATGCAGTCTGCCGTAGGTATCGATCTCGCAATAAGTGCGAAATGTCTCCATCATCGCCTGATTGTTCGCCTTGCAGTGCACCGTCTTTTCAACGATCTGCTCACACTGTGCAAACACCGCGTCCGGATCGCCCCACGAATCCTCCTCGTGTGCTACCAGATTGCGGCGGTTGTCCGCCCCGACCGGACAAAGGGAACGCCAGTTATCCTCCGGATGCACGAGAAGCTCATTGTCCTTTGCCGTATGGAAATCCAGTACCGCGGGAAGTACCTCATAGCTCACCTTCACGCGTGCAAGCATCAGATCTGCCGCCTCTTTCGTCTCCGCGGCAATGATCGCCACAGGATCACCCACAAACCGCACCCGTTTGTCCAGAAGCAGTCTGTCATAGGCACTCGGCTCCGGATAGGTCTGTCCGGCCGTCGTAAACCGCTCCTGAGGTACATCCTTATAGGTATAGACAGCCACCGCTCCCGGCACTGCCATCGCTTTTTGGATATCTATATCAGTGATCAGTGCATGCGCATGCGGACTGCGAAGGAGCTTCACCACCAGACAGTCCTGCGGTGTGACATCATCCGTGTACACCGGCTGTCCGGTCACGAGCTGCATCGCATCCAGCTTTCGGATCGGCTTTGTCACCACCTGATATTCCTTCTGACTGAGTCTACTCATGGCGCACCTCCTCGATCCTATTCTCACGATCTGCGCGTTTTTGCTCAGACCCGTTCTTATATTTCAGATAGGCGCGGATGCCTCTCATCTGTCCCTCATAGCCGGAGCAGCGGCACAGATTGCCCGCCAGATACTCTTTGATCTCATCATCGGTGGCATCCGGATTCTCCCGGTAAAGTGCGATCGCATTCATCATCAATCCCGGATTGCAAAAACCGCACTGCTCAGCACCCTCGTCTGCAATGTAAGCGCCATATTCCTCCGCCTCATCGCGCAGACCTTCCAGAGTCACAACCTCACATCCCTCAACGCGCGCTGCCAGCGTACTGCAGCTGAGCACCGGCCGGTCATTTACAAACACGGTACACAGACCGCAGTTTCCGGTCTCACAGCCGCGTTTTACACTGTAGCATTTCAGACTGCGCAAAAGATCCAAAAGGAGGGTATCCGCAGAAATTTCAACTGTGCGTGGCACATCGTTTAACGTGAACTTCAATTCCATACTACGCCTGTCCTCCCTTCGCCTGTACTTCTGCCGCCTGCGCATGAACCGCCTTTTCGGCTTCTGCCAGATCCATCACATTCCGTTTTGTCAGCACCGCGATCATCTTTTTGCGGTAATCCCCGCTTGCGCGCACATTCGATCCGGTCACAAACTGCTCAGACACCCATGTGCCAAACGCAGCGGCGCTCTCCGGTGTGATCTCATCCTTTAACATATCGTTCAGGTCTGCCGTGTAAGCAGCGCGCATCGGCCGCGCACCCACGCTCACACGGTAAATACCGTTCACCTTCGCCGCACAGCAGGTCAGAACCGGGAAATCCGTCTCAGAATTTCGCACACTGCGATAGGCGACTGCCTCCACATGCTTTGGCAGGATGACCGCCTCCAGAATATCATTTTTCAACTCTTTATCCAGCGGAGCAGCTGATGCGTACACAGACAACGGCATCTCACCCGTATGATAAAACTTCACCTTCGCATCCAATGCCAGAAACAGCGTCAGCACATCGGAAAAACCGAACCGCCCGAAAATACTACCGCCCACTGTCGCAACATTTCGAAACTGTACGCCCACGATATGGCGCAGACTCTCATGCAGCGCCTCGCCCAGATACGCGCGCAGTCCCTCATGCTGCTCCAGATCGCGCAGACTCACCATTGCGCCGATCGTAAACGACTCGTCGGTCTCCGTGATCCGGTCCAGCCCCAGATCTGAGAGGTCGATCACGCCTCCCACCGTGCGGCGCTGCAGCTTCAGCCACAGCATACCGCCCAGTACGACATTACTTTTTTTCTGATTTAATTCATACGCCTCCGCAAGACTCTTTACCCGATAATACTGCTTAAATTTCAGCATGGAGTTCTCCTTATCCGGATTCCGCCGGTCAGGAACCGATCCGGAATCTTTTGTTTATTATTCTAAATTTGTCGTAGTATCCTTTTTCGGCAAAACAATGTTTAAAACGATCGCTACCACTGCTGCCGGAACGATACCGCTGCCGCCGAATGTCAGTCGCAGCAGCTCCGGCAGATTGTTCAGAAGTGCACTGTTTGCACCCACGCCATAACCGAGACCAAGTGCTACAGACACGATCGTAATATTGCGCGCGGTCAAAGGCTCTTTTGTAATGAGCTGGATACCGCTGATCACGATGGATGAAAACATGATCACAGCCGCACCTCCGAGCACACTCTGAGGCATGATGGAGATCAACGCCGCCAGCTTCGGGAACAGACCGCACAGAATCAAAAATACCGCGCCACAGGCGAGCGCCATACGATTAACTACTTTCGTCAGGGTAACAAGTCCCACGTTCTGCGAAAAAGAAGTATTCGGCAATACACCAAACAACGCTGCAAACGAAGAACCGAGACCGTCACAGATCACGCCGCCGGACAACTCACTGTCAGTAGCCTCTCGACCCATACCTCCCTCTGTCACACCGGAGATATCGCCGACTGTCTCCACCGCCGTCACGATGAACATGATCATCACCGGTAAAATCGCACGACCATCAAACACGAGCTTCACAGGCATCACCTTGGGAAGTGCAAACCAGCCTGCAGCAGCAACCTTGTCAAAATTCAGCACCCACGCCTTGGTGTACTCCACACCGTCCGCGTTGACTGCCGTTGTCGGGAGCACCATTCCCATGATCAAGCAGACAATATATCCGACAACAATACCGATCAGGATGGCAGAGGAACTCGCCATACCCTTTGTAAAATGCTTCACTGCAAGGATCACAATCAGAACGATCAGACCCACAAGCAGGTTTTCCAGCGAGCCGAAATCCGCCGCATTATTGCCGCCGCCAAAGGAATTGACGCCGACACTGATCAGTGACAAGCCAATCGCGAGCACGACCGTACCGGTCACGACTGAAGGAAAAAACCGCCGCAGCGGCTTTAAAAAGAAGCCCAAAACCGTCTCAAACAATCCGCCGATCACGGATGCTCCCATGATCGCACCGTAGGCGAGCACGCCGCCGCCCATGCTGGCAGCCACGCTACTGAATACACCGATAAAACCGGAACTGGTTCCCATGATGATCGGCACTTTTCCGCCAACAGGGCCGATAGAAAACAACTGCACCAGTGTCACGATACCTGCGATCACCATTGCATTCTGTAATAACTGTACATACACGGGCGCAAATTCCGATCCCGCACCGATCCCGCACGCGCCGCAGATGACGATCAGCGGGGTCAGATTTCCCACAAACATCGCCAACACATGCTGCAATCCGTAGAGGATAGCCTTTCCGGTCGGAATCTTTCCGTAAAACTCATAGGGTGACGTAACGTCATTTGTCTTTTGCATAAAAAACTCCTTTCGTAACTGCTCAGTTACTTCGAAATGATTGTATTAAAAAAATTCCCGTAAGTATGTTTTATCATAGCATACTTGCAGGAATTTTAAAAGAAGGAAACGACACTTGTATATACCCTTTTCTCTTTTCTTTTACCTAGTTCACTTTTTTCGAAATATTGTTCAGAATCTCATGCGCGACCTCCAGCTTCGACATCAGCGGCAATTCCTCCAAGCCGTCCGGACGGATCAGCGTCACCACATTCGTCTCCGTGCCAAAGCCGGCGCCCTGCGTGCGCAGATTGTTCGCCGCGATCATATCCAAATGCTTCTTTTCCAGCTTTGCCTTTGAATTTTCAATGAGTTGCTCCGTCTCCATGGAAAAGCCGCAGATAAACTGGTCTGCGCGCTTGCGTGCGCCCAGTGTACCCAGAATATCGGTCGTACGGGCGAGCTCCAGCACATGGTCGCCCTCTTTTTTCTTGATCTTGTGATCTACAAACTCCTTCGGACGATAGTCCGCCACGGCTGCTGCCATAACGAGAATATCCGTGTCGTCAAAACGGCTCTCCACCGCCTCATACATATCCTGTGCACTGACGACAGGCACGACTTCCACGGACAACGGCGGTGTCAGGTTTGTCGGCGCACTTACCAGCGTCACCTGCGCCCCGCGCAGCATCGCTGCCTTCGCGATGGCATAACCCATCTTTCCGGTGGAGTGATTCGTCAGATAGCGCACCGGGTCCATCGCCTCCTGCGTCGCGCCGGCAGTGACAAGCACTTTTTTCCCGGCAAGATCCTTTTCGCAGGCGATCTCTGCCTCAATATATGCAAACAATGTCTCCGGCTCCGGCATTTTCCCGGCTCCGGTATCGCCGCAGGCAAGATAGCCGCGGGCCGGCGCAATGACCTTCATACCGTATGTTTGCAGCGTGCGGATATTGTCCTGCACGATGGGGTTTTCGTACATATTCGTATTCATCGCAGGCGACACGAGGATCGGCGCCTTGCACGCCAGCAGTGTCGTCGTCAGCATGTCATCCGCAATCCCGTGCGCCATCTTTCCGATGACATTCGCACTCGCCGGTGCGACCAGCGCAATGTCCGCCCGCTTTGCCAGCGACACATGCTCCACCTGAAACTCAAAATTGCGGTCGAAGGTGTCCACCAGACATTTATTTCCCGTCAGCGTCTCAAAGGTGATCGGGTTGATAAAATTGGTAGCATTTTTTGTCATGATCACATGAACATCAGCATGCTGCTTGACGAGCATGCTGGCAAGGGTCGCGATCTTGTATGCTGCGATACTGCCGCTCACGCCCAAAAGAACAGTCTTATCCTTTAACATTTACGCCTCCTGCATGTCTTCGAGTTTTCCGTGTTTTTCGTAGTTCGTAATGCGCTCCACATGGTTGTTGTCATCCACAAAAACAACGGTCGGCTTGTGATCTTTTGCCTCCTCCGGGGTCATCGTGGCATACGCCATGATAATGATCTTGTCCCCGGTGGACACACAGCGTGCAGCCGCGCCGTTCAGGCAGATCATGCCGCTGCCGCGCTCACCCGCGATCGTATAGGTCTCAAAACGGCTGCCGTTGTTCACATCCACGATCTGTACCTTTTCATATTCCAGAATACCGGAAGCCTCCAGCAGCGCCTCATCCACCGTGATGCTGCCCACATAGTCCAGTTCTGCCTGCACGACAGTCGCGCGGTGGATCTTTCCTTTCAAAAGTTCTATGTTCATATTTTTGTCTCCATTTTTCCACTACATTACTTTACGACAGCCGTCACGATGTTGTCTGCTCTCATTCCGGCTGTCATGCCTCAGTAACAAGAAACACCTTTAATAAATATCTCTAAATCATAAAATTATCAATCAGACGAGTCTTTCCTATATATACAGCTAATGCGACTAACATCGGCGATTTCACGGTGTCTATCTGCTGCATGGTTAAACCGTCTACGGCTTTTACATAATCGATCCTCGCCAGCGGCTCCTTCTCGATCAGCGCGCTCATCTCGGAAATGATCTTTTTCGCATCGGTCTCGCCTCCTGCGACAAGCTCCTGTCCGAGCTTTACTGCTTTTGAGAGCACAAGCGCCGCCTGACGCTCCTCTGCGGAGAGGTAAGTATTGCGGGAGCTCTTTGCCAGCCCATCCTCCTCCCGCACGATCGGGCATCCGATGATCTCCAGATCCATATTCAGATCCTGTACCATGCGCCCTATGATCGCCAGCTGCTGTGCATCCTTCTGTCCAAAGTACGCACGGTCAGGCTGTACGATATTAAATAATTTATTGACGACCGTACATACACCACGGAAATGCACCGGACGTGATAATCCACATAATTCCTCGGTCAGCACTGACATATCCACATAAGAGCAGAAACCGTCTGTATACATCTCCTCCGGTTCGGGATGGAAGATCAGATCTGCGCCCAGTGACTCGCAATAAGCGCTGTCCTTGTCCAGATCTCTAGGGTAGCTCTCCAGATCCTCCCCCGGCCCGAACTGCATCGGATTGACAAAAATGCTGACAACGACCTTGTCATTCTCCTTGCGCGCACGACTGATCAGACTGCCGTGTCCCTCGTGTAAATAGCCCATCGTCGGGACAAAGCCGACGCTGCAACCCTCTTTTTTCCATGCTTTTACCTGTGTTCTAACTTCATTTATCGTAGTTGCGATCTGCATTTTCATTCTCCTTTATGTTTCACTGATAATTCCATCTGTTCAAAGCCATTCGCAAAATCCTTCCGGCTCCGAACAATTAATATAACTTCTCCAGCACATCATCCGCGATGCCGTAGGTCTGTGCCTCGGTGGGGAACGTGCCTGCCTTCACCTCCGCGGTGTAATCCGCAAACGCGCCCTTCATGATCTCGCCGACCTCTGCGAAATGCTTCACAAACTTCGGCACATAGTCGGAAAACATACCGAGCATATCCTGATATACCAAAACCTGTCCGTCACAGCCTGCTCCCGCACCGATACCGATCGTCGGGATGGAAACGGACTCTGTGATCTTTGCCGCAATTGCCGCGGGCACACATTCCAGAACGACCATAGATGCGCCGGCCTCCTCCACACGTTTTGCGTCATCAATCAGCTTCTGCGCTGCTTCCACAGTCTTTCCCTGCACCTTAAAACCGCCAAATGCATTGACAGACTGCGGTGTCAGACCCAAATGAGCGCACACGGGAATAGACGCATCCACGATCGCGCGAATCTGCTCGCAGACAGTGGCTCCGCCCTCTAATTTTACGCCGTTGGCACGGCCCTCTTTCATCAATCTTCCGGCATTGGTAACTGCATCATAAATCGATGCCTGATAAGACATAAACGGCATATCAGCAAGAATAAAGGCATTTTTCGCGCCTCTTGCCACAGCCGCGGTGTGATGGATCATTTCGTCCATAGTGACAGACAGGGTATCCTCATAGCCGAGCATCACCTGTCCAAGTGAATCTCCGATCAATAAAACATTGATCCCCGCCTCGTCCATCAGCTTTGCCATGGAATAGTCGTAACAGGTCAGCATTGTGATCTTGTCTTGGCTTTCCTTCTGCTTACGAAGCGTCAAAACGGTGTTCTTCATTATTTAATTCCTCCAAAAAAGTGGTACAGTCCCGACAGACGGGTACTGTCCATCGGTCACTATACCACCATTTATTGGAATTGTAAATATAAATTTAAGGGACTGCATTCCTCATCTTTTCGTCCGTGTTCTGTATTCTATTATGCTTAACGGGTAAATCACGCGAGCGGCACAGAGCCCAAGCAAAAACGCTTGGCTCTGCTGCCTTATGACCGATTCCTATACGCCTTCTCCGCGTGTACCCTTCGCATAAATGACTACAGAAAACGGACGAAAAATGTATGAACGCATCCCTCAGATATTATCTTCCCTTAGCACTTCCGTAATATATCGACTGTGTGGGAGCTCGCCCCCAGCAGTTCCGGGCGCTCACAGTTCTTCAGTTGATACTGCAAGAAGAGGTCAAAGGTCTCCTCATCCATCGCATTTAAGGCCGGACGGATGTAGTCCGCCGGGCCATCCGGTGCTATGATCAGCTCTCGCTTCAATCCGACTGCCTCATTCAGCGCGTTGATCTGCTCCAGGCGCACATAGTCGTACAGTTCATCTTCATTATGACGGATCTGAAAATCTTCTGTCAGTTCGCCGTTTTGCATCCGCTCCGCGATATGGTCTTCCATAAAACCGTACTTGATCACGCTGTAATCATTCATGACATATGCCACCATGATGATCCCGCCCGGTCTGGTGACACGCTTCGCCTCCGACAGCGCCTGTATCTGGTCCGCATCCGAGTGCAAATGATACATCGGCCCAAACAGCAACGTCAAATCAAAGCTGTTGTCCGCGAAACGCTTCAGTTTCAGCGCATTGCCCTGATATGCCTTTACGTTTGTGCCCTTCTGCTTCAAGATGCCGAGATTGTATTTCACCAACTCCACAGCAGTCACATCATATCCTTCCGCAGCAAGCGCCACACTGTAACGGCCCGTACCGGCGCCAATGTCAATGATCTTCAAAGACTCTGTCTGTGGATTTACGGCATCCTCAGCTCCCGATTGGTCAAGTTCCCCGTTAGCCTTACGCTCACACTCCAGCAGTTCCAGATACCGGTGAATGTAATGCATCGTCGTGTGATACTCTACCTGTCCGTGGCGGCTCTGCAGGCGTTTTTCCTCATTAAATTTATTATAGTAGGCAACCAGATCCGTCATCCGTTCTCCCTCGCGCGCCCAAACAGATAACCATAACACAGAGAACCCACCGTATTACCGGCGATCATCGCCAGATAATTCACATAGTTACAGTCTAAGAACAGCAGCATGGACGCATTGGCAATACAGTGCTTAAAGCCCGCCAGAATAAACACCATCACACAAAACAGTGTGATGACTGTCTCGGCAACCATATTTTCTCTCCGATAGGAGACCGTCGCCACCGTCATGAGCACGCCACAGAAGATCGCACCCAAAAAGCAGCTTAAAGCACTCTGTGCTGAAAGCGTCTGCGCCGTCTGTGTGATCTTTTCCGCAAAATCTGCATTTGCCAGCATGTACAGCTTCACCACGAGCATCACGCCCAAAATGTTGCAGATCATGCCCACAAGCAGATTCAGAATCTCTTTTTTCTTGTCCGGCGCAATCCACACAATGCCGATCTTTCCCGTGTACAGATAAAAACCGTTATGTAAAATACACAACAAACCAAGCCCGAATAATAGCGCTCCAACAACCCGGTTCTCACACATCGCATTGATCACATCACCGATGCCGATCATGATACCCGCCAGAAATGCCCGGCTAAAAAATGTTAGTTTTTGATTCATGTTCTTTTGTCCTCCTGCAGATAATCAAGAAACGCCGCGCATCCCTCCGACACGTCCCGATAGGTCGCATCAAAATCACCCGTGTACCACGGGTCTGCCACGTCGTTTCCCTTTCCGGCAAAAGTGAGCAGCTTGTAAATCTTCCCCTGCGGGTCACTGCCCCCGGCGATCCGCGTCATGTTGCGGATGTTTGCCGTGTCCATGCCGATGAGGTAATCATAATATAAGTAATCATCGCGTGTCAACTGTCTGGCCCGGTGCGGGATCACCGGAATCCCCACCTGCGCAAGCTTATTCCTTGTCCCATAATGAGGCCCATTGCCGATCTCCTCACGGCTCGTCGCCGCGGAATCAATCTCAAATTTGTCTTCTAATCCTGCCTGTTTTACCATGTGTGTGAAAACAGATTCACACATCGTGGAACGGCAAATATTGCCGTGGCAGATGAATAAAACTTTTATCATAATCTCTTATAACCTCTCATATCGCCTCAAGCCTTGATTTTACTGGCTTTGCGGCGTTTTTTCAAAATCATGTATCATCTCATAATCTCTCATAAAATCTCATATTTTTGAGGAAAAAGGGGTACAACAGGGGTACAAATGGGGGGTACAAATACCCAATCGTACCCCCGTACTTTTTGTAGTATTTAAGCCATTTAGGTTGCCGCAACCCTCTTCATCTCCGCCTCTGCATCCTCGAATTTTACATGCGTGTAAGTGTTCAGAGTAACGCTGATATCCGAGTGTCCCATGATATACTGCAGGCTCTTGGGATTCATGC
>JBJEML010000101.1:0-35398 GCA_051879675.1 Lachnospiraceae bacterium
ATCATCAAACTATCACTGATATGGAGTTATCTATGATTCAATTCTTATATATTCTTATTCTTATAATTACAGGAATCACCGATCTTTTCTACAAAAAAATATGTGATCGGTTTCCTTTTCTGATCGCAATCCTGGCTATTCTACGTATCATCCACGACCCGACATTGTTACAAAGCTCCATTTTAGGTTTTTTTCTGCTGAGTATTCCGATGCTGTTGCTCACACTGCGCCTGGGCGGACTCGGAGGCGGTGATATCAAGCTGACCGCAGCATGCGGACTCTTTTTGGGAGCAGATGCACTGCTGGCCGGTTTTTTGATCGCCGCGCTGTCGGCACTGACCATCCGTCTGTTATTACATCTGACCAAAAAAGAAGACCCCAAAGGCACATTTGCGTTCGGACCGTTCCTCTCCGCCGGCTTTATTCTGGCAGCTTTCCTCTAACAAAATATAACACTTTTCCTTTTCTCATAGTAAAACAGTCACACAAACTGCTTTTCCTGTAGACAAACGCCCCGCGTTTCGTCTAGTATTAGATTAGGCACATAGATGTATTACGAGAAAAAGGAGGTATTTTCTGATGAAGGTTTTAGACATGACATTTGTACAGGGATTTATCCGCATGGCAGACGACGGTTTTCGCATGGGCTGGCATGAGCGAAACGGCGGCAATCTCTCCTACCGCATCAGGCCGGAGGAGATCGAAATGATCAAGAACCGCCTGAAAAACGATGGACCGTGGGTGCCGATCGGTGCGAGCGTACCGGATCTGGCAGGCGAATATTTCCTTGTCACCGGAAGCGGCAAGTTCTTCCGTGACATCAAGGATGATCCGGAAGCGACGCTGGCGATCATCGAGCTGGACGATAAGGGCGAGAATTATCAGTTGAAATGGGGGCTGGTAGAGGGTGGAAGGCCCACCAGTGAGCTGCCCAGCCATCTGATGAACCACGCCGTAAAAAAACGGGTGACCAACGGTCGATACCGCGTGATCTACCACGCACATCCCGCAAACATCATCGCCCTGACTTTCGTGTTGCCTTTAGAGGACGAAGTGTTTACCCGCGAGCTGTGGGAGATGGCAACGGAATGTCCTGTCGTATTTCCGGACGGCATCGGTGTCGTCGGTTGGATGGTTCCCGGCGGACGCGAGATCGCCGAAGCCACCAGCAAACTCATGGAGAAATACGATGCTGCGATCTGGGCTCATCACGGCATCTTCTGCGCCGGCGAGGGCGCACACAACACCTTTGGTCTGATGCACACGATCGAAAAATCTGCCGAGATTCTGGTGAAAGTGCTCTCCATGGCACCCCAGAAACGCCAGACCATTCAGCCCGATCAGTTCCGCGAGCTGGCGAAAGCGTTCCACGTGGATCTGCCGGAGCGGTTTTTATACGAAAAATAATTGCCTGGAAAACTTCAGACAGTGCTTTTCGGGGTCCTCGGATAAAAATTGAGCAGAATCGCAAAGATGATCCCGATCAGCACAAGCGAGAATTCATTTAATATAAATACAATTGAAAAATTCTGACTTACAAGAAAATGTGTTCCGATGACAGCATTGAGCGATACCGTCGAATCCCATTTTAAGAGCTGGCAGACGATGGCCATGACAAAGATGTAGATGCCATAGTCCACCCATGCCCACGGAACCGCCTGAAAGATCACGCAGGCAAGCACGACGGACAGAAAAAAAGTCATCACCCGCTGGTATGACAATTGCACGGTCTCCCAGCGGGTCGTTACAATTGTGATCAGCGTGATGATGCCTGCCGATGTTGCATTTTGCAGTTCCAGCAGCTGTGCGACGAAAATCGCCAGACTGCTGCCAACTGCTATTTTTATTGACCGCGATAAAATTCTCCGGTAATCGTTATCTCGCATCGGGATCTCCTGCCGGTGCTGACAGATTTCTAGACAGATTCCAGCACCACCTCTATGGAGTATGCCCGTTTTTCCTTATCTTTATCAATGCAACGGAAACCCTGCACATGTTTTACCGGTCACCTGATTCCAATAAAATCCCGCATGATCCCATTATTTGCGAAATCACCATCCATCCACATGGAAATAAATTCGTCGACATGAATTAACCTGACCTGATCGTAATACGGATCAAACATCAGCAATTTGCTTTTTTCTATATCCGATCCTTCTACCGGATAATAGCCCAGCATGACCATCCAATGGGCATAATTATACATGCTTTCCAACATGATATAATACCCTTGCTCCATATAATCCAGGATCATGTCAAAGTCTTTCTGCTCTATATCACATCCATAAACCACATCATATTGATCCAGAATACGGCTGTCCTTTATTTCTTTTGAATAATGCGGCCCCGGCTTCATATTACATGCAGCCACAAACTCCTGCTCCGCAGGCACATGGTCTGTGATACCCGATAACAATGTTCGAATACATGCAACCGCACAGGTCCAATCCGTCTCTTGCGGAAACAATTCCAGCGGCTGCATGGAGACGACCTTATTATGTCTTAATTTATATTTTTGAAAATATTCTTCTGTTCTCTTCATTTCAAACACCTTTTGATAGCTAAAGAAGACTTTTGACCCAAGCCTTAAAATCATAGTCTTTATCTACCATTTCTTTCTTCCTTTCTTCCATAAGAATTTATATAAAATCTGTGATAGAAAGTGAAACAATTTATATATACAGTACCCGACAACAACCAGTAATGCGGAGAGAACATATGTAAATACACCACCCTTATTGTCCGTGTAGATCACATAGATGATATCACCCAGCGTACCTACGGTAGCCAATGCTGAAATGATCAACAGGAACCGATTTTTTAATTCATCCTGTTTTTCTTCCATTCTTCTTTTGTTGGCGCTGATCATTGCCCCTAACAGCTCTTTATTCGTTTCGTATTTTTCAAATATGTAATCCACACCAAAATATTTTGCTACATTTCTCGCCGACTCTCTTGTCGTAGGAAAGACAAATTGCTCATAATCGCCAAATCTGACCGCCTGTGCCATATCGAAACTCAGCTGCTCATATTTTTCAGTCGCACTCCTTACATCCCGATAGCCCCTTTGCAGTTCCTCTTCCTGATTCAGGTCATGATATACCTTATCAATGGCAGCATCCTGAAATAAGATCAATTCCACAAAAAAAATCTCGATCGCATGGTATGCTAACCGATTTTCGCTCATATTATCAAAACTTCTACATTTTTCTAACATGGTTTCATTTGAAACAAATACTTCGGCTGTATCGTATTGCGCAATGTTCTGTGTTTCAATCTTATTTAAAAAAGTCCCCTCGATTCTTCCCATAGGAAATTCTTCGTTTGCCAAGGCATTTACTATTGCATCTCTTTCAGCATCTCCGTAGACAAATGCAATACTTCTCTTTTTACCGAATAAACGGATTCCTATTTCTACACAGAATTCTTTAATTGAAAGCTCTTTGTTATTATAAATCACCTTTAATTGATTTCCGCAGTAATAATTCAAGAGTTTGTTTCCGCCGATACTGCAATTCAGGACCATCATTTCTATCACGCAAAAGCCGGTTTTATGCTTTACAATTCCGACTAACGCCTTTTGCGTATAAACAAGTCCATCTACTACATCATAAACCTTCAGCAGCACATCCGATATACATTTTCGATCAAGAGTTTCTGCAAAATCCGAATTATATTCTTCCCGGACACAGCAGTCAATATTTGATTTGAAACATTCAAAAAAATCATTTTCTACGTATGGGATCTTATCCCACGCATCATCTTCTTTTCCCAACTTTCCGGGAATGAGCAGATAGACATCGCTATCGTTGAGCTGAAGTCTCCTGTCTTTATTTCTTTTTATTTCTTCCAGACACACCGAGCCATTGTTCATGGCACAATTTCTTTTTACATACATGTAAATATCGTCTTGGATCACAGATGAATCTATTGCAATTTTTTCTTTTTTATATTCGACAGGATTTAGAAATTTGTCCAACTCCCATACTCCCTGATCATCTATACTTACGATTAAAAACTCTCCTGCTTTCGCATTATGATCTGATTCTACAAAAAACTCCTTGCTTTCTTTATGGTTGCATGTCAGCCCCTGCATACAGATTTTTTCGACAAGCTTGTATTCTATTTCCAATTCTGCGATTACATCATCAATCGCTTTCTGGTCTAAAAGAATATTCACACTAACCACCTCTACCCTGCTACTATCGTTGGCAATGCCATTTCATTATATTGTGTGGAGATCATCTGCTCAAAACTGATTCTTGAGTAAATACCGGCTACCTGTCCGTTATAGACAAACAGCCCTGTCAGATTGCTCGTATCAATCCAGGAAAAAACGTCATTGTCAAATACAATATTATCCGTTCTGTAGGGCGTGCAGAATTCCTGTAAAATGTATTTCTCGCCCTGTTTGCTTTGGATCATCTGCCTCCACGCTTCCTCATCCAGCTCTACGCCTGCGTAAACGCCCTTGGAGCCATAGGAATCCTCCGGCTTGATGATCCACCGGTCTTTGTCGTTGAAAACCTGTTCCGTCAGAGCTGCATCCGCAAACATGTCACTCAGGCTCACCGTATACGGGATATGGTTCCTGATATAAAGCTGCTGTCTCTTGTTCAGAAATTCACTCGTCTGCTTCATATGAAGGATCTTGTACAAGACCTTATTGTGAACGATCTGGGTTCTGAAATCACCGACCAGACAGAAGCTATTGTTTTTGAATGCTTCGATAAATGGACCGACCTCATCATAATGTGCCATAATATCGGATGTGACCGCTCTTCTGTAGATCAGATCGATCCGCATGTCGTCTTCCGAATAACATGCTCCATCCTCATATCTCAACTTTCGGATGTCACAGATACTCACCTGACAACCTTTCTTCTCAAATGCCTCCTTAAAAATATAAAATTCATTGATGGTCGCATTTTCAAGAAAATCAACAATACAGACATTCGGCACCGCATCGTGATCTTCCGCATACTCCCTGTAAACCTTGAGTGCCTCTTCCACCCATGAATCAAACAGCTCAAAGGAACGACACGGATACTTTGCCGAAAAATCTTTATAGGCTTTACTAAGCCGGAATGCGGTGTTCAATTCCCGGTCTTCATTCATGGCACTGGCGCCGTCCGTATTGAACTCGCAGAACTTGAAATCTCTCGTCTCTTCATTCAAAAACAGATCAATGCGCGCCATGGGAATATTCATGGAATATAACGGCTGATGCAGGATCAACTCCTCCAATTCGGGCTCAAAACCAAACAGCTGTCTATACTCGGCAGACTTCATGTAGTGCGCGATCACCTTGTCGAAAATCCCATACAGTTCTGTGATCGCATCCCGCATATAACGGATCTCCCTGTCGGAAAAGATTTTGGGAACATAGAGTGTCCGTACGACCCTGTCATGGTATTTTGCAGTTGAAGCACTCAGATACTCCCTGATCTTCACATTTTCCGCCGCGTGTTCTTCCTCGTGTCCCCGGATGCCATCGCAATAGATTTTATTTAGCAGGACGACCGGAATCATTCTGCTGATCGCTTCATTACTCTCATCCGGATGTGACAATAAAATTTCAAATATGTCCTCCAGCCACTTCATGACAGGTGCCCCGTAGATATGTGCATCGTATCCGTGAAGGAAGATGGCGTCCTCTGCCTCGTAAATCTCAGCCACGGATGTAACCTTCGAAAACAGACGATCCATTTCTCTCAAAACGTTTTCATCATAAACGATCCGCTTTACAAAATGCATGTATCCTTTGGCATCCTCGATCTTCATGCTGTCCGCGATCCGATATTCAATATACTTCTTCACCCGCACATTCGGAAAATACATAGACAAAAAATAATCTACATTTTCAATCTCTTTATGGGCATAATATTCGTCGATCCGTGTTCCCGCGATATCAACAATCTGATCACCCTCCTCCACGACGATGCCACCGGCATGATAGAGATACTCCGCATATGCTTCTATGCTGTAATCATCACTCAGAGAGCCTTCCAGATATCCACACCTTTCCACATCGACGCTTCTCCAGATCTGACATCTGGTCAGATAGGGTTTCCACCGGTCATCCTTTCGGATGCCGCTTCTGTTCTCTGTGAGCAGCGCAATGATCGGAGCCAGTTTTTGCAAGACACGCAGCTTTAGCAGTGCGTCCTCTTCAGAAGAAAAATCAATGGAAATCTGTGTAGCTGCAGTTGCCCGCATCATATATTTCCCAAACGCGCCTGTATGTTCAAAATACTTGTCCATGCAGGCATATCGTTTTTTTGGAAGCAATGTGATATCATCGGGTTTGATCTCTCCGCTCTCTACCGTTGGCAGTACCGCATGCTCGTGCAGGGCAAAGCCTGCCTGTCCAAAAACGCAGTCCGCCAGCACGCGAAAATCTCTATATATCCCGACAATATCCGCGATAGCTTCCTTCGGGCTGATGCTGATCTCCAGCTGGCGACCGGGCTCTAAGCTCACGATATAATGACCGGTAGCAAAACCTAATACCATGCCCTCTACGGTGATCACTTCGCCATGTGCCGCTTCTGCCATTTCAATCAGGCACTGTGTCATACGCTCATTGTCTATCACCCGGTAATCTGCATCGTAAACGAAATGCTCCAATTCCAGTCCGAGTCGCTGCTGTGTCTTTCTCCCACTTAAAATATACTGTGTGATCTTATCTATATTATCTGTATCTATGTTATTCATGAAATGCCTCCTGCGAATAAGTGTTTCCGATCACTTCTGGAAACTAACGCACATCTTCTATCATCAGGATCTCCTGCCGGTGTTAATGTATTTCTTGATGGATTCCAACACCATCTCTCTGGAGTATACCCGTTTTTCTTTCTCTTTATCAGAGCTGCGGAAGCCCTGCACACGCTTTAATGCCAGGCGATGCGTCTTTTCCATATTCTGGATGGCACGCTCCAGATTCTCTCTGGAGAAGCGCGCACGCTCCTCCGCAAAATTGGCGCTCGCCTCCTGCGTCTTTTCCTGAATGGAGCTCACAAACTGCTCCATGTGCTGGTTCAGCGTTGACTCAAGTGCAACAACATTTTGTTCAAAATGCGTCAATACGGATACGGTCAGCGTTGTATCCGCCGCAACAAATGCCATCAGGATCAGCGATAAAAACTCCATCCATGACGGCGGGATCCATCCAACCATCTGCTTGGTCAGCGGAGCGATGCCATAAACGACGATCAGACCGGCGATGCCGAAACCGATGGAGGCGGGCAGACACACACGCCCATTGATGTTTAACGGCACATCGCTGTAATCCCACCAGTAAGCGTGAAACAGTTTTTCCAGCACATACGAAGTCACATATTCCAATACGATGCTTCCGAAAAATGCAACGAGAAAGATCTGCCACCCCGCAGGTTCCGACAAGCCATGCGCCTCTGCCTCATCCACAATAAACGTGATGGATGCCGCGCCCACACCGTAGATGGGACAGAGCGGTCCATAGAGAAACCCCCTATTCTGCCATTTTCCGGTCTTGATCGTACAGAACGCCGATTCATAGATCCAGCCCATCACACTAAAAATCACGAAATACACAAAATACTTACTGATCCACATAAAACTTATCCTCGTTTCCTCATTGCAAATGTCTCTTTTGTTGAAATAAATTTATCTACCAGACACAAAATCCACGCCTCTCTGCTGCGCGGCAGCTTTGTGATCGTAAGCGGCCACATATGTGTCAGGATCATGTGCTGCACCAGTTCCCCGATCTGAAAATAGGTGACTGCGTTCGCGCAGGACGTGTCTGCATGATGATAGCCGTGCAACCGGTGCGAGCGGTCGTTTTCATGCCAGTCATACAGATAAAAATCGTGCATGAACGCACCGACCACCAGCGCCCGCTCATCCGCTCCCAGATGCCACCGTCGGTTCACCAGAAAACACAACTTGGTCACTTGCTCCACATGTTCATAGGTCGTGATCGCCCCATGTTGAATATAACGCTTCATCTCCTGTATCTTCGCATGCTGTCTGTAATGATGCAGCAGTGCGTCCAATTGTGATCGTTCTTCCACAGTCAATTCCATAACCTTACTACTCGCTTTCTATCATCCTCGCACATTCCGCAATTCATATATCGCAAATCATACCGCGTTTTAAGCGAAATATCAATTCTTTTTTGATATATTGCCGCAATATGCCACTCATATATTACATGCATGATGCACATAAAACAAAGCTACGCCAGACTTTCATCCGGCATAGCTTTGTTCGTTTTTAATTCGATACCTTTTCTTCTTTGAACTTCTCTGTTTAGTACTTACAATGCCTTTTTATACAGCATCTCAATATCACTCTGTCTGGATGCCCGCGGATTGACTGCGATATTTCCGCTCTTCATGGCATCCGCTGCCATTGCGGGGATCTTTTCTTCGATCTCCTCCTTAGATACCGCGCCGGTTCTGCTGGCATTGTTCACTGCCTCCACGATTCCTGCGGGGATTCCGATGTCAGCACTCAGGGAACGGATCGCCTCCACCAGCATCATCGGTTCAAACTCGCCCTCATAAGCAGGGATCCTGCTGATATAATTGTAGATCTTTAAGTATCTGCCGTGGTCTGCCAGCGCATTGTACTCCGCAATGACCGGTAACAGCACTGCATTTGCCACACCGTGAGGCACATTAAAATAAGCGCTGATGGGATGACTCATGGCATGCACATTTCCAAGTCTCGCAAAGGAAAATGCCAGTCCCGCAAACAGGGAGCCGGTCATCATCGCCTCTGCTGCCTCTGCGTCCATTCGGTTTGCGACAAAGCGTCGGATATTACCGCCGATCAGTTCCATGGCTTTCTCTGCCATCGCATCTGAGAAAGGTGATGCCGCGTTAGAGATATATGCCTCCTCTGCGTGGATAAACGCGTCGATTCCACATGCTGCTGCCACGGAGGCAGGTGCCGTCATGATCAGCTCTGCATCCAGGATCGCATACGCAGGAAACAGCTCGTAGCTGAACACCGTCAACTTGTAATCCCTGCTGTGATCGGTAATGACAGAAAATGCGGTCACTTCCGATCCGGTTCCCGCTGTGGTAGGTAACGCAATGAGCGGTACGATCTTTCCGGGCACCTTATGGGCGCCCTCATATTCCGTGATACTGCCGCCGTACTTTGCCAGCACACCTACCGCCTTCGATACATCCATCGGCGAGCCGCCGCCCAGCGCAACGATAAAATCCGCACCGGAAGATTTAAATTTCTCAGTCGCTTTATCGACGGTCTCCACGGAAGGATTTGCCTCGGTCTCCGTAAAGCTGTCCACTGTAATGTCTGCTGCTTCCAGATAGTCTGCCGTCTTCTTCACCAGTCCCAGCTGCTCCAGATTCGGATCGGAAATGATCAGCGCATGGCTACCTCCCAGTTTTTTTGCAATTTCAGGCAATTTTGCCATCGTACCTCTTCCAACTACGATATTCTGCGGTACGGAAAACGAAAATTCGTTCATGGAATATTATCCTCCCTCCCGATCTTATGATAAAGCCTCTACAGACTCCTTGATGATGGCTACTGCCTTGTCACAATCCTCCTCCGTCAGAATGAGGGGCGGAACCATACGGATGATGTGCGCGCCGATCGCCGTGATCAGTAAATGTCTGTGCAGGCACTCATGTTTTACATCCACACCGCTGATCGTATCGTCAAATTCCACACCTACTAACAGGCCCTGATGTCTGACCTCTTTTACGTGAGGGAGTGTCTCAAGTTTTGCTGAGAAATAATCACCCATCTTCTTTGCGTTTCCTGCCAGATCACGATCTAACAGCTCATTCACCTCTGCCAATGCAGCTGCACAGCATACCGGATGTCCGCCAAAGGTCGTTCCGTGGCTGCCTGCGGAGAATGCCTTTGCAACCTCCTCAGTCGCACAGATCGCACCGATCGGCATACCGCCGCCAAGTGCCTTTGCCATAGATACGATATCCGGCTTGATGCCATAGTTCATAAAGCTCATGACAGCTCCTGTTCTGCACCATCCGGTCTGTACCTCATCGATCAGAAGCAGCATACCCTTCTCATCACAGAACTCACGAAGACCCTTCATGAACTCCATGGTTGCGGGATGTACACCGCCCTCGCCCTGTACCGGCTCGATCATGATCGCGATGGTGTTCTCGGTACATGCGTTCTTGAATGCCTCCAGATCATTGTACGGTGCATAAGAGAATCCGTAGGTCATCGGTCCGAAACCTACCTGGCATCCATTTCCGGGCTGACCGGTTGCGGACATGGCGCCGAAGGTTCTGCCATGGAAGCCCATCTTTGCGGTTACGATGTGATACTTGTTCGGGCCGTATTTCTCGATGCCGTACTTACGCGCCATCTTGATCATTGCCTCGTTCGCCTCTGTACCGGAGTTCTGGAAAAAGATCTTATCCATACCGATCGTTGTGCAGACCTTTTCTGCCAGAAGTGCCTGGGGAATGGTGTAAGGATAATTGAAGGTGTGCATGATATCACCAACCTGATCCTTTACTGCCTCGACAACCTTCTCGTTACAGCTTCCGGCACTGTTTACAGCGATGCCTGCATAAAAGTCCAGATAGCCTTCACCATTCTCATCATAGAGATACATATCCTTTGCAGTCTCTGCAAGAAAATCGAAACGCTCATAGGTCTCGATCATATATTTGTTTACCTTGTCCTTGATGTCCTGTGTTGTTAATCCCGTGTCCTTTAATCTCATTTTCAAATCCTCCTGTAGATAAAAATATATATTCGGCATGAAAAAAAGGTGCCTATCCCCTCTGGGAATAAGCACCTTCGCCCATGTCATGCTTGTTCAGTTCCTTAATGCTTCGGTCTGTCCTGAACAATTGTGTTATTGTTTAACCACATAATACATTAGCACTCGGCATTTTATTTGTCTACTTTATTTTCTTCGGTTTTTCAGTGTTCATACCAGCCGATCACGCCCGGAGTCAGGTTAATGTTGATCTGCTTGATCTCCTGATATTCCTCCAGACCATGCACGCCGAGCTCTCTTCCGATGCCGCTCATCTTATAGCCGCCCCACGGTGCCTCATTGAAGGTCGGATTATAGCAGTTGATCCATGTGATACCGGCGCGGATCTCCTTGATCACGCGAAGCGCTCTGGTCCCATCCGCAGTAAATACCGCACCTGCCAGCCCGTAAGGCGTATCGTTTGCGATGGCGATCGCTTCCTCCTCGGTCTTGAACGTCTGCACTGTCACAACCGGTCCAAAGATCTCCTCCTTTACGATCGTCATATCAGGCGTACAGTTGTCGAAGATCGTCGGACGGATAAAGCAGCCCTTCGCGCACTCACCCTCGGTATAGCGCTCGCCGCCGCATACCAACGTTGCACCCTCCGCCTTGCCTTTTTCGATATATGCCAACACTTTATTCATATGACTTTCAGATACCATTGCACCCATATCCGGATTATCCAACGGATTTCCGATCGTCATCGCATTTGCCTTCTTCGCCAATCGTTTTACAAACTCATCGTGAATGCTCTCCTCAACGATGATACGGCTACCAGCGGAGCAGACCTCGCCCTGATTGAAAAAGATACCGACCATCGCCCATTCCACAGCTCCGTCCAGATCCGCATCCGCAAAGATCACATTAGGAGACTTTCCACCCAGCTCCAGTCCGACTTTTTTCACATTATTGGCCGCCTGACGCATGATGGACTGTCCCACCTCGGTGCTACCGGTAAAGGTCACCATATCTACGTCCTTGTTTCCTGCCAGCTCATCGCCGATGGTTCCGCCAGGGCCCATGACAAGGTTTACTACGCCCTTCGGCAGGCCACACTCCTCGAAGATCTCAAACATCTTGATGCTGGAAAGTACACATACCGTAGCCGGTTTAAACACAATACTGTTTCCTGCTGCCAGTGACGGTGCCATCTTCCAAGCACCCATTAAAAACGGATAGTTCCAGGGTGTGATCTCCGCACACACGCCCACCGGCTCATGCACGGTGTAGCTGTGCATCTGTCCAAAACCGGAGTTTACATCATAACAGCCGCCATAGGGTGCCTTGATCAGACTGGCATAATAACGATAGCAGTGAATACCGTCATCTACATCACACTCTGCCTCGCGTAAAGGCTTACCCATATCTATGGCATCCAGTCTTGCCAGTTCATCCTTATTCGCCTCGATGGCATCCGCGATCTTAAGGAGCATATCGCCGCGTGCCTGCGAATCCATGTCACGCCACTCTCTCGTCTCATAAAATGACTTCTTTGCAGCTGCGATCGCTGCACGCGCATCTTCAACTGACGCCTCTGCAATCTCTGCGATCACTTCCCCGGTTGCGGGATTGATGGATTTAAATGTCTTTCCCTCACTACCGTCTACCCATGCGCCGTCGATAAATAATTTTTTTGTGATCATATCTGATTTTTCCTCCTATTTTCGTGTTTCGTAACTGTTCTGAACAGTTACCGTATTTCATCGAATTCAACCCTATCCTGACTGTCCGGATCCATCCGGTTCTGAATCATTACATAAACTTACGTTTTACCGCTTCTGCCAAAAACTGCGCGGTTCCCTCCACGCCAAAAAGACTGCTGTCGATCAGGATGTCCTTGTGCCGCTTGTCGTCCGGCAGATAGCCTGCATACTGCATGTGATAGGAATCACGCGCCTCATCCACGCACTTCATCATCCGTCTCGCCTCTGCCTCTTCCATGTGCAGATCCTCGATGCAGTGCTTCAGACGGGCTTCATAAGACGCATAAATGTAAATGTGCATGCCGCGCTCCACCTCACTCAGAATAAAGTCTGAGCAACGTCCGACAATGATACAGTTATCCTTTTCCGCCAAAAACTTGATGATATTCTCCTGCGCCTCAAAAATCTTATCCTGTGTTGCGTTTGTTCCCCTTCCAAGCGGAAACTGCATACGCGAAAACGGGTTCACCGTCTGTTTTGTGGCCTTTTCCTCCTCCTGATTGATCACAGAAACGGGAAGTTTTAGTTTTTGTGCTGCCTGATCCACGATATCTCTGTCATAATATTCAATACCTAAGAGTTCACTCATTCGTTTTGCGATCGGTCGTCCCAGACTTCCAAACTGACGGGTGATTGTTACTACATATTTATCCATTTTATATCCTCCTTATTTAACAACCTACACAACAAAGCCCGCTACTACAAAGCACGCAACTGATATTACACTCGCGATGATCACATACGGGATCTGTGACAACGCATGCTCCATATTCTCAATACCGGATGACTGCGAAGCCAACAGCGTTGCATCCGCATAAAAACATGCATGACTTCCAAAGGTGCCGCCAGAGATGATCGCCGCCATGATCAGGATCGGATTTGCACCCAGAGCTGCCCCCAGCGGGAATACGATAGGAGTGATAATGGAGCTCATTCCCCAGTCAGAACCGGTCGTAAACGCCAGAATCGCGCCCAGCAGAAATACCATTGCCGGGAAGATCGATGCAAACAGGAACGGCTCTGCCAGATCAATAATATACTCTGTCATTCCCATCTGTCCGGAAATGTCCTTTAACACAAAGGTCACCAGAAGCATGGTCAGCGTCGGGAGCATATCACCAAAACCACGGATCATACTGCTTAAAAAACCGTCTACAGAGATGATCTTACGGGGCACATACATGACGAAGCATACGATCAGCGCAATGATAACCGCCACCAGAATATCCCCGGTAACAACAGCCACTCCTACGAGGACACCCATGGGGATCAGAAAGTTCCAGATGTTTCCATCCTCTTCATCCTCATACTCGTCATGATTATACTTTCTGCTGGCATCGGAGTATACCTTTCCGGTCTCCTCCACGCGCTTGTAAGCTTTTTTCATTGGTCCCAGCTTTGGCATCCACCCCATTGCAAACAGGAATACCACGATCAGGGCCACGATGGGATAAAAGCAGAAGGGGATCGCTTTTACATAAGCGCTCATGGCAGAGGTAACACCACTGATCGCCTGTACGCTCTCCTGCTCATAAAACAGGCTTGCATAAAAAACTGCCCAGGTAGAAAAAGGAAGCAGCACGCATACCGGCGCACCGGTGGAATCCAGAATGTAAGCCAGCGTTTCACGCGGCAGTTTCTGCTTGTCACTGATCTTTTTCATACAGGCGCCAATGGACAACACATTGAGATAGTCGTCCACGAATATTAAAATACCCATGATAAAGGTCGTCATCAGGGTCTTTCTTTCACTGTTACAAAATTTTGATATGTACTTTGAAAAACCAAAGCTTCCTTTAGAGTCCGTCAACAGGCTGATCAAGCCTCCAAACAACAGACACACCAGCATGACCCATACATTCTCTGCCAGCATATTCTGCAGCGATTCACTCCATGTGGTAAGAAATCCGGAGCCGCTCAAAAAAATTGCAGCCACCATGGAACCGACGATCATACATTCCACGCACCGTCTGGTGGCGACTGCCCCGATAATAATAAAAAGTGTAATAAAAATAGCAACGATTCCAAGATTCAGGTTCATGTACCAGACCCCCTTTTCTTTCAGAAAATTTCCTTTTAAAAAAGGCGCATACCCCTTTTCAGGGATATGCGCCTTTGCATTCCGTTATTTCATCTTATAAATCAAATGTCTTTTTTGTATCAGCCAGAGCCTCATCCATACGGCTGATGACATCCTTGATATCCTGATCCGACAATACTGCGGTCGGCTCGAATCGGATCGTCTTTGCATTTACGAGTGTTCCGGCTGTCATGACCTTTCTTGCAAACAGCCCCTTGGAGGTCTCATAGCCAAGCTCGCAGGAACGGAACTCTACGGCGAGCATCAATCCGGTTCCGCGAACCTCCTGAATGATCTCAGGATATTTGTCAGCCATAGACTGTAAGCCTGCCTTTAACACTTCACCCTTCTTTGCACACATGCCGGGAACATCATTTTCCAACATGTACTTGATCGTTGCGATCGCTGCCGCACAGCAGAGCGGGTTACCACCGAAGGTCGGAGAACCAAGTAACCACGGATTGTCGATCAGATCCTGTGTCCACATCTTCGGTCTGCAGATAATACCGGTGATCGGTAATACACCACCGCCGAATGCCTTACCGAAGGTCATGATATCAGGTGTGACACCCTCTGCCTCACAACGCCACATCGTACCTGTACGTCCCATACCGGTCTGGATCTCATCAAAGATCAGTGCCACACCGGTCTCATCGCAGATCTCACGTACCTCTGCCAGATAGCCCTTCGGAGGAATGATAACGCCTGCTTCACCCTGAATCGGCTCCAGGATCACAGCTGCCACCTTCTCACCAACTGCATGAAGGTTATTGATCGCTTTTCTGATATCCTCTGCATTGCCGTACTCCACATGCTGTACCTGCTGAACCATCGGTGTATAAGGTACACGGTAGGTTCCCTTACCTCCCATGGAGATCGCACCCATGGATTTGCCGTGGAATGCACCAACCGTAGATATGTACCAGCGTCCGCCGGTAGCGATACGGGCAAGCTTTAATGCCATCTCAACTGCCTCTGCACCACCGTTTGTGAAGAAGCACTGCTGAAGGTCACCGGGTGTGATGTCTGCCATTGCCTTTGCCAGATATCCGCGAAGGGGATCCAGCAGCTCCTGTGAATGTAATGCCTGATGATCCAGCTGAGCCTTAACGACATCCAGGATCTCCGGATTTCTGTGGCCACAGGTAAAGATACCGAAACCACCAAGACAGTCGATAAATTTCTCATCGTTTAATCCACAGCAGTAAGCGCCCTCATCGTACCACTCCAGTACGGCGCCGCCCTCGGAATCAGATGATACGGATTTGCGGTACTTTAACCATCCGGGGCTGACATAATTGTCAAAATAGTTAATGGTGTCTGCTACCATCTCTTTTTTCTCTTCGGGAGTGATATCCTTTGTATCACGTTTGATCAAGCTTACCACTTTATTTAAATCTTCAATAACCTGTTTCTTATCTGCCATAATATTCACCTTTTTTTGCTGCAGCTGTCATTATCTCTCAGCTGCGTTTTACCTTTCTTTTTTATTATCTAATCCCTGTTACAATTTCGTTCCACTCCGTCTCATGCTAGGCCTCTGCACATCGGATAGAACTAAAAAAACGCATCTGCGACAGTTTGCTGTCTCAGATACGCCTTTGTATCTGCTCTTTCGAGCTGGTTCAAGTATAACACGTCATATCCTCATATTCTATTATTATTTTTACCTATTAAATAATTATTTTTGGGTAGTAATACTTGTTTTTAAGTAGTTTTTCATTTATAATAACAACATAGAACCGGACACAAAATCTATTCGTAACAACAACACGGAGGATCTCTCATGGAAAAAAATCAGTTTCTGGTCATCAATGACCTCATTTATGAAATGTATAACTGGCGCTCACTGGAAGATATTAAGGAAAACTTTTTCCAGCGGCTGAAGATCATCATTCCTTTCAGCTATGCGAGCATTTTGTTGAAGAAAAATGAAGATCCCGAGGATATCACTCTGTGCAACCCGATCTGTTACCCGGACTATTTTATCGAGGCCGAGGAAGCGTATCTCTCCTACGAAGAACCGGATGCCGACTATCTGTTGTGGAACCTCTATGCGAAAGAGTCCAAGCTGCTGCGCGCCAGCGATATTTTAGATGAAGAAAAACGGCTGAACTCACCATTGTATGTCAATTGCTATCAAAAATTTGATGTCTATGACGACATGCAGTTTACAATCGTTTTCAACGGTAAGCTGCTCGGTCTTTTGACGCTGTACCGCACCCGCATCGACGGCACGTTTTCTACGGAGGATATGTTTTTCCTCCGCGCGCTTGGCATGCACCTGAACGCAGTCATGTACCGGATGCTCGGCACCGGACGCACAAAGCATATTGTCGACGAGAATCGGCTGTCTGACATGCAGTCACGCTTCTGCCTGACCGGACGTGAGGTTGAGATCCTCAGCCACCTCTACCGGTTCGAGACGAACGCAGAAATCGCGGATGCACTCGGCATCCGCGAAAATACACTTCAAAAGCATCTGCAGAATCTGTTCCGCAAGTTGAATGTCACTTCAAAATGGGAGGTTCTGAGATTACCATAATTCTTTATAGATCTTATACACCCGCTCCCGGTCAAGCTCCACGAAATTGTTTGCCATGAGTCTTCCCTGATTTTCCATGACGGAATCAGTAAACTCAACAAGCTGTTCCCCGGTGACACCGTACTCACGCAGTGCCTTTTTCGGGATCAGAACATTTAGCAGCTTCTCCAGCTCCTCGTAAACATAGCGTACCGGACACTCCAGAATATCCGCAAGGAAGCGGTTCAATTTCGCGATCTCACCGTCTGTCCTGATCTCCATGTAGTTTTTCATGACCCCGGTAAACATCGCATAATTGGATTCGCCATGAGCCACATGGTACGTTGCGCCCAGCGGATAACTCAGTGCATGAACCGCTGCACAGCCCGCATTGCCAAAGGCGATACCGGCATAATTGGATGCGATCATAAAATCGGGAAGCAGCGGACCACGCGCTTCCATACCCTGATCGCGGATGATCTTATAACCGTTTAGGATCATCTCGATCGCCTTGTAGCCAAACATGCGCGTATACACATTTCCCTTCGGCGAAAGACTGGATTCGACCGCGTGGATCAGTGCATCGATGGAGCTCGTCGCAAACACATAGTCCGGAAGTCCCTCTAAAAGCTGCGGCACGAGCACAGCCGCATCTGCATACATCGCATCGTTTGCCAGACCTTTTTTCGTGCCACGGCTGTTCAATGCCAGAATGGAGATATTTGTCACCTCCGATCCCGTTCCGCAGGTCGTCGGCACAAGGATCAGCTCCTTGTCCTTCTCCACCGGAATCTTTCCGTCGTACAGGTCTAGGATCGGTGTCGTCTGTTTTAACGCATAGAGCTTTGCCAGATCGATGATCGTTCCTCCGCCGATCGCGATAATGCGCTTCGGGGCCGCCTTTCCATCTGCATAAATATCTGCATAGATCGCCTCTGCCATCTCGTCAGAGGGCTCTCCTGTACCGTACATTTCCTGATAGATCACGTCACAGCCCAGATTCATGCTGCCAAAATAAGGCTCATAAATATAGGCGTTTGTGAGAACCAGATCGCCCTCGCCCAGTGCAAACTCCTTGGCAAATTCTTTTGCGGTATTAAATTGATGTATCGTTGGTCTTATCATTAACTGCTGCATGCTCTACTCCTCACCCATGCACTTTACAAGTGCTTTTTCCATGATATCCAGTCCTGCCTCCAGCTGCTCATCCGTCATGACAAGCGGTGCAAGGAAGCGGATGACGTTACCGTAGGTTCCCGCGTTCTCGATCAGCAGTCCGTTCTTTGCACACTCCTGAATGAGCGTGGCTGTCAAAGACGCATCCGGCTCCCTGGTCTCCTGATCTTTGACCAGCTCCAGACCGATCATTCCGCCAAGCCCGCGCACGTCACCGATACAGTTATATTTTTCTTTCCACTCGTTGTAGCGCGCCGTGACCTTCTCACCGATCTCCAGCGAGCGATCTGCCAGATGGTCGCGCTCCATGATCTCGATCGTCTTTAGCGCTGCCGCACATGCCAGCGCGTTACCGCAAAAAGTACCACCGATCGTTCCCTTCGTGGGTGCCTCCATGATCTCCTCCCGCGCAATGATCGCAGATAAAGGCACACCTGCGGCGATGGATTTTGCAGTCGCGATGATATCCGGCTGTACACCGGCTTCCTTCCAGTATTCAGATGCAAACATGCGGCCGGTTCGACAGAAACCGGATTGTACCTCATCTGCAATAAGCATGATTCCGTTTTCATCACAGATCTTGCGAACCGCCTTGACCCACTCGATCGGTGCGGGGATAAATCCACCCTCGCCCTGCAGCGGCTCTACGACGATCGCCGCGATCGTGTCTGCGGGTGCACACTGCTCAAATACAGAATAAATGGATGACAGGTAGTAGTCACATGCCTTATCCGCAGGCATTCCTTCGGGATTACGATAGTAATAAGGGAACTGTGCCCGGTAAATACCGTCCGGGAAAGGTCCCATGCCGATCGCATACGCTTTTTTTGATGTCATGGACATCGTAAGTAGCGTACGTCCGTGGAACGCACCGGAAAATACGATGATATTATTTCTCTTTGTAAATGCCTTTGCCACCTTGACCGCATTCTCGTCTGCCTCGGCACCGCTGTTGGCGAAAAAGGCTTTCTTTTTTTCACCCTTGACCGGAGCGATCTGCGAGAGCTTTTCCGCCAGCGCAACGTATCCCTCATGCGTCACGATATTAAACATGCCGTGAAAATACTTATCAGCCTGTTCCTTGACTGCCTCTACGACCTCCGGCTGGGAATATCCGATATTCAGCACACCGACACCGCCGATCCAGTCCAGAAATCTGTTTCCGTCCAGATCCTCGATCATCGCGCCCTCGCCGCGTGCGATCGCAACCGGATACGCACATCCGATCGCGGTAGGCGTTGCTGCCTTTCTTCGATCAATGAGCGCCTGTGACTTCGGGCCGGGCACCGTCTTCGTAATAATCTTCGGTAAATCTGTTCTCAGCATTTTTATTTTTCCTCCTTTAGAACCACGTATAGAATCACGTAAAAAAGGACAATGACCTACCGATCGGTACGCCATTGTCCCTACATCGACACTTATTATAGCACCTTTCTTTCTACCGTAAAGATGCTTTTTGAAAGACCGAAGAAAATTAAGTGAGCACGACCGCCGCGTCCTCCGCCTTTGTCACAAAACCGATCTGCGCCACACCGGGCAATGTATCATTCAGGCGTGCTAACAGCTTCTGCGCATCCTTTTCCGCCACGGAGATCATCAGCCCGCCCGAGGTCTGCGGATCATATAAGATATCCTGCATCGCCAGTGGAATCTCTCCCTGCACACGCACATGCGTCTGTGCAAAATCGCGGTTGCGGTAAGCACCCGCCGGGATAAAGCCCATCTCGGCAAACTCATAGGCTTCCCTGTGGTAGTGCACCTTTTCCGTCTCAATGTGCAGCGTCACGCCGCTGCCCTGTGCCATCTCCACGCCATGACCGAGCAGCCCGAATCCGGTCACATCCGTACAGCCGTGCACCTCAAAATCCACCATCGCATCACGCGCCGCGCGGTTTAAGGCCGCCATCTGGCGGTAGATCCGTGCCATCAGCACCTCATCTGTCAGTTCAGCCTTTGCCGCTGTCGTAATGATACCGATGCCGAGCGGCTTTGTGAGGATCAGGACATCCCCCTCCCGCGCACCCGCATTGGTGAGCACCCGCTTCGGATGCACAAATCCGGTCACCGACAGTCCGTACTTCGGCTCCGGTGCCTCAATCGTATGTCCTCCCGTAATGATCGCATCTGCCTCATAGACCTTTTCATAGCCGCCGCGCAGAATCTCGTGCACTGCTTCGCGCGTGAGTTCCTTTGAGGTACACATGACATTCATCGCCAGCTTCGGCTCGCCGCCCATTGCATACACATCGCTCAGTGAATTCGCTGCGGCGATCTGCCCGAATAAATACGGATCATCCGCGATCGGAGGAAAAAAATCCACCGTCTGCACCAGTGCCAGTTCATCGCTGATCTGATAGACCGATGCATCGTCACTCTTGTCATATCCGACGATCAGGCGTTCATCCCGATGCACCGGAAGCCCCTCCAGAAGTTGTGCCAGCACACCCGCCCCGACCTTTGCACCGCAGCCCGCGCAGCTAGCCAGCTTTGTCAATTTTATATTATTCTGCCCGGTAAATGATCTCATATCCATCCGCGCTCTCCTTTGCGATCTGCTCTACTTCCTCCGGAACTCCTGTCTGACCCGCACCAAAATCATCAGTTGCCTCAAACCGCACACATGTCCCGCAGGAGGAGCTGAGTGCGCGCGGCACCGGACGCAGCGCAGGATTTATAATGTCCTTCATCTCTTTTTTAAACCGGATCGCACCAAAATGTGAAAAAAATGTTGCAATGTAGTGCATGTTGGCTCCTTTATTTCTCCATCCGCAAACGAAAGTCATTGCCCTCTTCCGTGACATCCACCCGGTATCCCTGATGCGTCGCGTAACGCGTTGCGTTTTCCACGGACACGCGGTTGTCCACCAGCATCTCATAGGAGGATTCACCGCCCGCCATCGCTTTTTTCAGCATGATCACCGGTTCCGGGCACGAATAGCCCCTCGCATCGATCAATGTACTCATCACTTTTCTCCTTTCTTTGTGTTGCAGACTGCAAGCAGAGTCACGACTGCCAGTCCGGCCAATACCGCCACTTTTCCGGCAGTTGTCGGCCCGTCTGCGGAGGAAGCCAGCCCGAAATTATGTGCAAATGCCGCACCTGCCGCGAGACCGAGCACGGTGACCGCCGAATCCGCGTTTCCTTCTCCGGCGAGCACGAGCTGACGCAGCGGGCAACCGCCCAAAAGCACGCATCCGAAGCCTGCGAGCAACATTCCGAGCAGATTCCACAGCCCGTCCGTATGCGCGATGGGCTGCCCCACAAAGCCGGGATGAAAATTTCCTGCTATCGCATTGACGACAAGGGCTGCCGCGAAGATCGCCACAAACCCGGCGAGCAGCTTCCACTCACGGAAAAGCACAACGTCACGGATACCGCCCACCATACACAGTCTGGTGCGCTGTGCCAGTGCGCCAACGATCAGACCTGCGGCCAAAGAGATTCCGATTGCCGCATGCCTGGCACCCGGACCGCCGTCTGCCTCCGTAAAAAAGAGAAACGCAGGAGCAGCCACAAGCAACACCAGCAGTACGCCCTGAATTGCTATGATCCATGCCCCCTCTATACGTTTCTGTTTGTATGTACGTCCCAGCGAATACCCCCGGTTCAGGAAAAAGACACCACACAGGATACCGAGCACAAATCCTGCCAGACCGAACAATGCATTTCCGTCACCGCCCGCGAGCCGCAGGATCATGCGGAATGGACAGCCGAGAAACATCAGACAACCGATCATCACACACACCCCCAGCACAAACCGCGTAACGGGCGACGATCCGCCTCTGGGCTGAAATTCACCCTTGGCGCACGCGATCACAAATGCTCCGAGCACAAGCCCGATGATCTCCGGGCGGATGTACTGGACGGCAGCCGCACGGTGCAGTCCCAGCGCTCCCACCGTGTCACGGATAAAGCATGCAATACAAAAGCCCATATTTGCCGGATTTCCGGCCACTACCAAAAGAGCTGCGATCACACCGATCAGCAATCCTACCACGATGATCTGCAATTTTTCTTTTTTCAGATCCATAAAAAACTCCTTTCATAACTGTCAGCAGCACCACAGTTATCCTTTTTCTTTCACTGTTCAGTATAGCTTTTTTTGTCCAAAATAGCTATACTTAATTCAGAACACACAAAGGAGGATGACCATGTCCATCTACCTCGACAACGCCGCCACCACCTTCCCCAAACCGGAGTCTGTGCCTGCGGCAGTCTGTGATTATATGACAAAAAACGGCAGCAATGTCGCCCGGGGAACTTATGAGTCCGCCTACGGTGCAGAGGAACTGGTATACGACACCCGCTGCATGCTCTGTGAACTGTTCGGTGCACCCGATCCCAAAAATGTAATATTCACGTCCGGAACGACCGCCGGGCTGAACGTTGTGCTGAAGGGTCTGCTTCATAAAGGCGACCATGTGCTCGTCTCAGCGATGGAGCACAACGCCGTCATGCGCCCGCTCGTGCAATTAGCGGAATCCGGCATTACGTTTTCACGAATCCCCTGCAGCCGCACCGGCGAGCTGTTTACCGGCGCACTTCGCTCCATGACCAAAACTCCGACACGTGCCATAATCCTGACACATGCCTCCAATGTCTGTGGTACTGTTATGCCGATTGAAACTGTCGGTAAATTCTGCCACGAAAACGGCATTTATTTTATTGTAGACGCTGCCCAGACGGCCGGTCTGCTTCCGATCGATATGGCAGCCATGCACATCGACGGGCTCTGCTTTTCTGCCCACAAGGGACTTTATGGCCCGCAGGGGATCGGTGCCCTGATCGTCACGGATCAGCTGGCAGCAGAGCTGACACCGCTCATCAGCGGCGGCACCGGAAGTCTTTCACACACCGAAGAGATTCCCGATTTTCTGCCGGACAGGCTCGAAGCCGGCACACCAAATCTTCCCGGCATTGCCGGGTGGAACGCTGCCCTCCACTTTATTCAACAGACCGGGATCGACCGGATACGTGAGCACGATCTCCTGCTGACCGAACGTTTCCTGTCCGGATTGGAAAAATTACCCGGCGTGCAGATCGTGGGCTGTCGGGACATAAATAAACGCACCGGCGTTGTCTCTGTCCGAATCCCGGAAAGAGATCCCGCAGACATCGCCGCTGCGCTTGATACAACTTATGATATTGCCACCCGTGTGGGGCTTCACTGCGCGCCGAACGCACACAAGACACTGGGCACATACCCGGAGGGAACGATCCGTTTTTCCTTCGGATACTTTAACACGCCCGCAGATGCAGATGCTGCGCTTGACGCACTCAGGGTACTGCTCTGAAACCAACTCATCCATTCCCCGGCGCATCTGTCAGATGCGCTGTCCCGGGCTACAACAGACGCTTGAAATCATCTGCAGGTATCGGCTTCGAATAATAATATCCCTGATAGTAGGATGCCTCATTCGGGCGAAGAAAAATACTCAGTTCCTCATTTTCCACACCCTCGATACAAGTCTTTAGTCCCAGGCTGTTGGCACACTGGATAATGTGCTTTACCATCGCCTGATTCACACGCTTTTTCTGAATGTCTTTGACAAAAGACATGTCCACCTTCAACTCGTCGATCGGAAGCTCTGTCAGCAGTCCGAGTGACGAAGAACCAGTTCCAAAATCATCCAATGACAGCTTAATACCGCGGGAGTGAAAAAAAGCCATCTCTTTTTTCAGGAAATTATAGTCCAGCTGCCGGCAGCGTTCCGTCAGCTCCATAAAAAACTGTTCCGGCGGATAACCGCTTTCCTCGACGATCCGGCAGACATCCTCCCGGAACTCTCTGCGCTCCAACTGGGATGCCGTGATATTCACATTGATGATAAAGCCCGGCAAAACCTTTCGAAATTCGTTTGCATCGCGAAGCGCCTGCCTCATGATCCATTTTCCCAGCTCATAGTAGACCGTATCCACTTCGATCCATGGAATGAAACGTCCCGGAGGCACCTCACCGTCCTCATCACTGTGCCAGCGGATCAGCGCTTCCGCTCCGACGATCTGCTCCGTGCATGCATCCACAAGCGGCTGGTAGCACATGTAAAAGCCCTTGCAGCCGTCTATGATACTCTGATGGATCCGACTGAGCAATTCAACATTGTTATCCCGGTCCTGCTTGCTGCTGATGCCGATCCACACCAACTCGCCTCTGCCTTCATACTTTGACTGTGTCAGCGCATAGACAAGCGTACTCTTTACCTGTGCCGGAGTCCCGTCAAAATCCTTTAGCATCGTCGCACCACCGGAAAGCTTGATAGGAACCGTAAGACCATCTCCCACCTGTATCTGTGTCTTTGCAAATGCCTGCAATTCCTCGTAGAGCGCCGTTGCCTGCTCTCTGGTATAATCCTGCAATAATAAAACAAACTTTGCTCCGTCCAGATGGTAGGCGCCACCATGTCCCTCGACCCTTTTTCGCATTGCATTTGCCAGCTGAAGCAGAACCTCATTGCCCGCCTCATAACCGTAAAGGATACTGATCCGGCTGAATTTACTGATCTCAATGTCCATCACCGCAGCCGTACGCTTCTCACGCACATACCGCTCCAGGCGATAGACAAACCGTTGATTTGTGTGGAGCATGGTGACCGAATCCACATAATCCTCCACGCCACGATTTACGATGGTGCCGCAAAACAGATTGGGATTCCCTTTTTCTCCCTTTATGATCGTACATCTGCAGGTACATACCACATATTCGCCTTCGCCGTTTCTGATCCGATACTCAAAGTCCGCCCACTCCGTTTCACCGGACAAAAGCTCCTTCTTTTTACGGATACTCTCCTCCACGTCATCCGGATGCATCCGTTCCTTCCAGAACGCATCCATATCATACATGTACTCATCCGGCATCTTAAAATACGCTACCGCATTGAGCGACCAACGAGTGATCTTTGTATCCAGATTGCAGACAAACAAATACCCCCGCTCACTCATACTCTTTGAAAAGACCTCAAACATCTGATCTTCTAAGCCTGTCTTATCTATCCCCATCATGCAACCGCCTTTCTTAGGAACATGATTTCATGAGCAAAACTCATGATTCCACTCGTCCTCGTCCATCACGCAAACATGGTGACTTGTCTGTGCTCATTGTACCGCATTTTATGGGAAATAGCAATGGATGTTTAGTGACACCCCTTACAGCGGCTGCAGTCTCCGCCACAGGAAGAAGATTTACCGTTTTTCTTATCTTTTATCATACTTCGGATGATGAGAGCAACAATTGCCCCCAGAATGATCAATACAAAAACAGTTCCCATTTCGTGTACGCTCCTTCTGCCGGATTTATTCTTATTATCCCATTTCTATATCACATTTGCAACCAAGGTTCCGATCTGATAAATACACATGGCAACAATGTATGCCAGGATACACTGGTATCCGATCGCAAACCAGAACCACTTCGCATTGTTCATCTCGCGCCTGATGGCCCCCATCGCAGCAAAGCATGGGGCACACAGCAGATTGAAAACCATAAAGCCGAACGCGGCAACCGGTGTCATGATCTGTGCCAGATTGCCCCAGATCTCTGCGCCATCCTCTGCGACCTTTGCGAATCCAAAGAGCATACCGAACGTCGCAACGACATTCTCCTTTGCGATCAATCCGGTTACGGCTGCGACAGCCATCTTCCAGCCCTCACCTGCCTGTGTCCAGCCGAGCGGTGCAAAGATCCATGCGATCATTCCGCCAATCTTAGCAAGAATACTTGCATCCAGCTGCTCTGCTTCAAGCATGCCAAAGCTGCCGTCCACCCAGCCAAAGCTCATCAAAAACCACAGAACGATCGTTGATAAAAGAATGATCGTACCTGCTTTTTTGATGAAGGACCAGCCGCGCTCCCACATCGAGCGAAGCACATTGCCGGCAGTCGGCATGTGATAGGAGGGAAGCTCCATGACAAACGGTGCGGGATCTCCCGCAAACCATTTCGTTTTCTTTAAGAAAATCCCCGAGCAGACGATTGCAGCGATACCGATAAACCATGCACTCCATGCCACCCAGCCGGAGTTATCAAAAAACGCGCCGGCGATCATTGCGATGATCGGCAGCTTTGCGCCGCATGGAATGAACGTTGTCGTCATGATCGTCAGCTTGCGGTCGCGGTCATTCTCGATCGTTCGCGAAGCCATAATACCCGGCACGCCACATCCGGAACCGATCAGCATTGGGATGAACGACTTACCGGAAAGACCAAACTTGCGGAAGATACGGTCCATGATAAATGCAATACGGGCCATGTATCCACAGCTCTCTAAGAATGCAAGAAACAGGAACAGGACGAGCATCTGCGGCACAAATCCCAGCACGGCGCCGACACCTGCCACGATTCCGTCAAGGATCAGCCCCTGCAGCCAGTCCGCACAGCCGATCGCATAGAGTCCCGCCTCGATCGCGGGCGGAATGATCTCTCCAAACAGCACATCATTCGTCCAGTCTGTCGCAAAACCACCGACAGTTGACACCGATACATAGTACACGACAAACATGACCAGCGCAAAGATCGGCAATGCAAGGATACGGTTGGTAACGATCCGATCGATCTTATCGGAGATCGTCAGTTTTTCCTTTCCATGTGACTTCGTCATGCAGTCATTGATCATGGAAGAAATAAATGTGTACCGTTCATTGGTAATGATGCTCTCCGCATCATCATCCATGGCTTTTTCCAGCTTTTCAATATCGGGATCAACGTTCGGAACATTCGTCATATTTGCAGCGATCTTGTCGTCCCGTTCCAGCAGCTTGATCGCAAAGAAACGCTTCTGCGACGCATCCACATCGGTGAGCTTCGCACACACAGATGTGATCGCTTCCTCCAGTTCCTTTCCGTACGATACCGGAACAGGCGCTGCTGCCTTCCCTGCCGCCAGTGCAACTGCCTTTTCTGCCGCTTTCTGTACACCGGTTCCTTTGAGTGCAGAAATCTCCACGACCCCACAGCCCAGCTTTTTCGAAAGCTCCTCCGGATGAATCTGAACCCCGCTTTTTGCCACGAGATCAGCCATATTGACTGCGACCACCGTTGGGATGCCGAGCTCCAGGAGCTGTGTGGTGAGGTACAGATTTCGCTCCAGATTTGTTCCGTCCACGATATTCAAGATCGCGTCCGGACGCTCCGTGATCAGATAATTTCTCGCCACAACTTCCTCTAACGTATAGGGCGATAAGGAATAGATTCCCGGAAGATCCATGATCACAACATCCTTATGTCCCTTCAGTTTTCCTTCCTTCTTTTCAACCGTTACTCCCGGCCAGTTACCGACAAACTGGTTGGATCCGGTCAGTGCGTTAAATAATGTCGTCTTACCGGAATTCGGATTTCCGGCAAGTGCAATTTTTATTGCCATATCTGCCTCCCTCTATAACTGCCTTATTTTTTTAGTTCATTCCTTTCTATTTCACTGTGCAGGCCGTTTGTGTTATTTGTTTCTATCATTTATTAGTTTTGGCTAACTTATGACCAAAAAAAATATTCCTACTGCACCTCGATCATCTCTGCGTCCGCCTTGCGCAACGACAGCTCATAGCCTCTCACTGTAACCTCGATCGGATCCCCCAGAGGCGCGACCTTGCGCACATATACCTCGGCACCCTTGGTGATACCCATATCCATGATCCTTCTCTTGACCGCACCTTCTCCGTTCAGTCTCGCGACCTTTACCCGCGAGCCAACCTTCACATCCTTTAATGTACTCATATGCTCCTCCATTCTCTCGGAAAAACTCAGACCAGAATCTTATTCGCCATATCTTTTCCAAGCGCAACACGTGAATCCTTCACATTCACGATCAGATTTCCGCTTACCGTGGACACGACAGTCACAACACTGCCCACCACAAATCCAAGGTTTTCCAAAAATTTTTTTGTTTCTTCTTTTCCGCCGACACGCCTGATCGTATTCGGCTCACCGCATTTTACCATTGTCAGGGGCATTTTACCGACCTCCTTCTTAAAATCCTGTGCGATTATTCAGTTTCTTCACAGTATGCTTCTGTTTCCCTTATTCATCAGTTAGTATATACTGCTTTTAGTTAGTTGTCAATAACCTTTTTTGAGAAAAGCATAAACAAAATTTACTTCCGACCTATTTGTTTTTTTATTTGTTTTATGCTATGATAAATTACAATCTATGAAATCACTGAAATCAACTGTAAGCGGGAGGAAACGATCAATGGGTCTTGTGGTAAATGAATCAGCAGAGAATTATCTGGAGACAATCTTAATTCTGAGCAAACGATTGCCGGTCGTGCGCTCCGTAGATATTGCAAATGAGTTGAATTATAAAAAATCCAGCGTCAGCATCGCCATGAAAAATCTGCGCGAAAAAAACCACATCACTGTGACTGATGCCGGATTCATTTACCTGACAGATGAGGGTAAACGAATTGCCGAGATGATCTATGAGCGTCACGAGTTTCTGAGCTCCTATCTGGAGAGTCTGGGTGTACCGGCTGATATCGCCGTGGAAGATGCATGCAAGATCGAGCATGTCATCAGCAAGGAGAGCTTTGAGGCATTAAAACAAAACGTTGCACAGAATAAATAAACAACATTGCATATTATAAGCGGGTCTGCAAATCATTGCACACCCGCTTTTCTATGTGATCGGTTTGTTTTTTTCACAGGCCATGATCCGCCAAAAACTGCGCGATAGTACCATAATACTCATCCGGAGCCTTATCCTGCGACTGTGCATGTCCCGCTCCGTCTACGATCAGCAGTTCTTTTTCACATGCAGCAGCTTCATACAATTCCCTTGACATATCCGCATCGATCATCGCATCCTTCTCACCATGTATAAACAAAGTAGGCGTTCGGCTGCATGCGACCGCCTCGATCGCCGATGCTTTTTTCAGATCATAGCCGCCGCGCAGCTTCAGCATCAGGCATGCGCTGTCCACAAACGGAAATGCCGGCAGGCCAAACCAGTCAGTGATCTTATCCCCAAACATCTCATATGCATCCGTATAGGCGCAGTCGGATATGATCGCCTGCACATGATCGCTCAACGTTTCCTTACCACTCATGATAAGCGCTGTGGACGCACCCATCGACTGTCCGTGCAACACGATCCGGGCCTGTGCATCCTGTTCCAGAATGTAGTCCAGCCACAGCTCGCAATCAAAGCTGTCTGTCCAGCCCATTCCTATAAAATCGCCTTCACTCTCGCCCTGACAGCGCAGATCCGGCACGAGCACATGATATCCTTGTTCATAATACCGGTAGGCAAAGGGGTACATTTCCTCCTTCCAGCCGGTATAACCGTGCAACAGCAGCACCCATTTGTGGCTCTCCTCCTTTGCAAAAAACTCCGTTGCCACCAGTTCATAACCGTCCGCCGTCCGCTGCCTGAGTTTTTGTCCCTGCGCCGTTTCCAGCCATTCTTTTGTCGCAGTGATCGCCGCTTTCCGGTTTTCGCTGATATCCGATGTGTGCACCTGCTCAGAGTACCCCTTCTCGGTAATTTCCTCAAACGCATCCAGCTTTTCCATAAAGGAAGGCACAAGACATGCGCTCACCAGAAAATAGATGCATATCGTGTATATCATGAACAACACAGCCACGGTGATCGTAATTCCTGTCAAAATTTTCTTCTTCACGTATGTACCTCCCGTGTCATCTGCCGATTGCCAAATTCCATGACATAGTGTAACATAAATACAACGTTTGCGAAACCAAAAGCACCAATTTATTTCAGAACGAGGTGATCTGCCATGCGAAAGAAGGAACGGGCGCTTGCGCTCATTGAATGTTTGAAAAAAGAATACCCCGACGCAGGCTGCACGCTTGATTACAACGAAGCGTGGAAGCTGCTCGTCAGTGTCCGTCTGGCGGCGCAATGCACCGACGCGCGCGTCAATGTCGTCGTACAGGGGCTATACGAAAAATATCCGTCGGTGGAGGCACTCGCTGATGCGGACGTGTCAGATATCGAGGCGATCGTTAAACCGTGCGGTCTCGGACACAGCAAAGCACGCGATATCAGCGCCTGTATGAAGATGCTGCGCGATGACTTTGGCGGAAATGTTCCGGATGATTTTGACGCACTGCTCACACTGCCGGGCGTCGGCAGAAAAAGCGCAAATCTCATCATGGGCGATGTGTTTGGCAAGCCCGCGATCGTGACGGACACACACTGCATCCGCCTCGTCAACCGCATGGGTCTGGTAGACGGCATCCGGGAGCCGAAGAAGGTCGAGATGGCACTGTGGAAGCTCATTCCTCCGGAGGAGGGCAGCGACTTCTGTCATCGTCTCGTCTATCACGGACGCGATGTGTGCACGGCACGGACCACACCGCACTGCGACCGGTGTTGTTGCGCCAAAGTATGTAAACGGGTCGGTGTGTAACACCCACGAACAGTCATATTCACATAAAAGCTATTCCAAAAGGAGGATAATCAACATGTCAGATGTATATAAAAACATCGCAAAAATGTCAAACGTTTTGAAAACAACCTATGAACAGCAGGCCCAGTCTGTGATCAAAGCACTGGAAAAAAGAAATATGCGGGGCTACTATTGCTCAGACTGTGCATCAGCCGTTAATCTGGCCGACGAATTGATCCCTGCAAATGCCACTGTCGCTTTCGGCGGTTCTGTTTCCGTGAACGAAAGCGGTGTGATGGACATGCTGCAGGAGCGCAGCGACATTCACCTGATCGACCGCAGCAAAGCGAAAACCCCTGAAGAGACAAAACAGATGTACCGCGATGCTTTCAGCAGCGATGTGTACTTTATGAGCACAAACGCCATCACCATGGACGGTGAGCTGATCAACATTGACGGCAACGGCAACCGTGCGGCTGCGCTGATCTACGGTCCCGACAAGATCGTCATGATCGTGGGCATGAACAAGCTCGTGTCCTCCGTGGAGGAAGGTATCAACAGAATCCACAACCTCGCAGCTCCCGCAAACGGTGTCCGCCTGAACAAGCAGACACCCTGCGCTGTGACCGGATTCTGTCACGACTGCCTCTCACCGGACTGCATGTGCAGCCACACGGTCATTACCCGCAGATGCTACACACCCGACCGTATCCATGTCATTCTGGTCGGCGAGACACTCGGCTACTAGTTCAACCCTTGAACGCACACATGATACGATGACCAAAAAAAGGAAGCAGCCTGTCCATATGCTGCTTCCTTTTGAAATACCAATTTTTATCGTAAACAAAATCATCTCATTACAATACGATCATAGTCTTCAAAATTTCTTTTATAGTGCTATCGACATTGCCAATATCTCCATCATCCAACGCCTGCCCTGAAATAGCATACAGATGATTCGAAATGGAGAAGATATAGATCACCCGGCTCTCATTCCAATCCTCTCCGTTTTTTTTGGCAGAAATACGCGCAGATGCACGAAATGCTTTTCCGGAGGGAATCTTATAGGAGGTCTTTTTTACACGCTTGAGCTTTGCGTCTGTATATCCCTGCTTTTTAAGCATTGCTAAGGTCTTTTCTTCCTTGAACTGCTTTGCAAATTGTTCCTCAATCTCACCATAGGTAAATACCTTAGGGAACGTATACATAATATTCAATTTAATGATCTCCGTTGCATCCGAACCACTCGCATTCTTTGCCGTCCAGACATAGCTCTGCTCATCATTTGCAGTCTCTGTATACAACTCCGTTGAATAGCAGATATTCACAGGACCGATCATTTTATCTTCCATGTCGTCAGAGCTGTTCGGATGTTCCACCGTGATCGTGCATGGATAACTCTTTTTCTTATAAACCGCAGTGACCGTCGCTGTTCCGGAGGCAAGCCCCTTCACCTTCCCCTTGCTGTTCACAGATACCACATTCTTGTCATCGGACTTCCATTTCACTGCGCCCTCAGCGTTGACTAATTTTAGTCTGAAGGATTCGCCGACCTGCAACGTCTTACTTGCTGTATTCAGGGATGGCTGTGCGGCAGCCGCGACAGTCATGGGCCGCATAAAAACTGTCAAAACTGCGATTGCCAGTAATACCGACCATATCGCGCACACATGAAATCCTCTCCGTTTCATCATATCCCTCCTCTACCAAGACATTGATCCGTTGATATGTCTACTATACCATACGGCATCATATTCATAAAGAACCAATTCTACCAAAAAGCTATTTTTCATTCTCGCCGCATGAATATCCCATATGCTCTTTGATATTTGTAAGTACCTTTTCTGTCAAAAGTTCGTATGCCTGCGCGGTACAACCGGCGGATGCCTGCTCACACACGATGTGCGGATGCTCCACAAGAGAAGCGTCGCCAATGGCTCCTGCCGTATCGCAGATGAACCAGTTATCCCCGGCTGAAAGCCACTTTTTCAGTGCCTCGACCTCGTGCGACGGTCCGATGGATGTATTGAATAAGAGTTTTCCGTTTCCGAGCTGCTCAAACTCCTTCTCACCAAGCAAGATGACATTTTTATTCAGACATGTGAACACCACATCACAATGCGACAGCAGCTCCGGCAGATCACGGTAGATCATTCCTTGTGCTTCCTTTTCCGGCTTTCTGGAGCGGCTGTAATAGCTGACCTCTGCGCCCATGAACTGCAACGCCTCCGCGATCATTGTGCCGGACACGCCAAGTCCGATGATTCCCGTCTTTAACCGGGTGATCTCCTGAGGCTGATCCTTCCACATCGGGCGGTCGTAACCATGCAGAAAACGCACCAGTTCACAGAGCACAAACTCTACCACACCACGATCGCCGTAGTCACGGATTCCTCTGACATCAATGCCATGGGCTCTCGCATAGGCAATATCCACATTCGCACTTGCCTCCGAATACAGGCTACAGCACATGCCGACATACTTTACATTCGGACACTGCGCTAACGTCTCACCGGTTATTCGTGAAGTGTAGCACACCAGCACCGCATCCGCATCCCCGATCCGTCGTACAATCTCGGCATCATCCGCCGGAATGTCGTCGTAAAGTACAACCTCCTTCGCATAGTTTTTCAACGCTACTACACCTGCATCTACCAGATGTACCGGCTCGATCGCCACCAATTTTTCAAACATCTCTATCGTTTCCTCCTGATTTCCTATCATACATTTTTCTCAGGCACAACAGCCCCTTCTTCTCATCTTTTCATGCTGCCATGTGACACGAGGACCCTTTTCGTCCCGTGTCACGACAGTTATAACCTCTTTATCAGAAAACGATAGGCGATGCCAGATTCTGAAGCAGCGCTACAATGCTCCATCCTGCGATGGCACTTGTGGAAGAATAAATATCCACGACAGCCTTCACGCCTTCGATCTCAGCCGTGATCCGGTGGTCATCACCCACAAACCCCGGCACGCTCGTGATCTGCACGTGCTCCGCATCCGGGCCTACAGTCGCCAGCGATGCCGCCACTGCCACATTGACTTTTGTGGGAAGCAGTGCGATCGCCTCTTTGGCTGTCCCATCAAACACCTTTGTCTCATCTGTGTCTGTCATCAAGTGTTCCTCAAAAAGCGGTGTGTTCTGCAAAGATGCGGGACCTTTATGTGTCTCAAATGTCACCTTCGCCTCGTCCATCAGTGACACCGTGCGCAGTACATCGAAGCCCCCGATCGCGCCGGATGCAATATGTACCTTTGTACCATGTTCTTTTGCAGTCTGAGCCACACGCTCATAAAAGACACTGTCTGCAAACGCACCGATCGACAGCACTGCCATACTTGCTCCCGCAGACAGGATCTGCTCTGCATAATCCTTCACGGCTGCCACAGAAGCCGCCTCAGCAACAATATCCGGTTTTTGTGCCAGAAGTTCCCCGACCGTAAAACACGCTGTGCAACCCGCTTTCTCTGCGAGAGTGCGCGTTTTTTCTTCGCTTCGTCCAAGAATCCCCACCAGCTCATAGTCGGGCAGCATGCCTTTTTGCAACGCCTCCACAATAATTCCTGCCAGAAATCCATTTCCTAAAATTGCCAGTTTCATATTTCCAATCCCCCTGAAAGTCTATTCCTTTATCTTTATCATCTTAACATCTTGATCGATATTTTTCAAATACAAAAAAGCATCCGATCACTCGGATGCCTTAGCAGATATAAACTATACCGTCACCAGTTCTTTTCCTTCGATGATTGCTTCAACCTCTTTCAGATCCTTGTTAGTTGCAGCCGCGATCTGGTGTGCTGTGAAGCCGTTATTATGCATTGTGACAATAATTCCTGCCTCACCCATTGCTTTACCGATCTCAATACCATCTTCTTTAATTCCCTGACTCAAATTGCACATAACGTTCACATTTCTTCCAATATTTGTTTCACAGACTCAACAAACGGCTCCATATCCTCAAACACTACTTCCACAATGATTGACCAGTTGGTTCCATCGTAATCATGCACCAGCCTATGCCGTAATCCTGCAACCATACTCCATGGTTGCTCCGGATAGCTCTTTTTCAATTCGTCTGTCAGCTGATACACCTGCTCTCCAATATTATACAACGGTGTCGTAACCGCCCACTGTGAAAACTCATCATTTAGTAACTGCTCTGGCGTAATGCCACGCTCTTTCATCTGCAAACTAAGTTTTTCCCAAATAAATATAATCTTCTTGAGCCTTTCCTGATCTGACCTCTTCATGCGATACGCACACCTTCTCTCATTATGTTATCATAAAATAGGGTATTTTTATTAATCTCACGTATCTCAAATGCATCAACATTTTTTTGTGTAAGCTGACGCAACTCCTCTCCAAAAGCAAAGATATCCTTTGCCCTAAAGCTCTCTCCCCCAACTACAACCACATCAATATCTGATTCATTTGATTCTTCTCCACGCGCATAAGATCCAAAAAGTATCGCATATTCAGCATGATACTTTACAAGCAACGTTCTAATATGCTTTTCTATATCTAATCTCGATAATTTTGTTGTGCCCATATTTCTCAAATCTCCCTCATTAATTGTCCTTTTCATTTATGACGCAACTACATTTACCCCTCGTTCGCAATATTCCTACAATATGGCAAATCCGGTCTGAACATCTGCTCGTTTTCGTCTCTGATTACTGATATTATACCCTCTTCACCCAGATTTGTACACTTCTTTTACGTTAAAAAAGGCATCCGATCACTCGGATGCCTTAGCAGCGCTACCAGGGCTCGAACCTGGAAATGACGGAGTCAGAGTCCGTTG
>JBJEML010000102.1:0-28869 GCA_051879675.1 Lachnospiraceae bacterium
GTGCAGACTTTCTTCGCCAGACACCGGTACAGGCAGAGAGTAAGGAACACTTGAAGTCGCTTTTGGATGGTCGAAATGCGAATGGAATTATTTTTACAACTATGTTTAAGTTTGAGCGTGGAGAACAGCCATTATCGGAACGCAGAAACATTGTTGTTATGGCAGATGAAGCTCATCGGGGACAGTATGGTTTCGAAGAAAAGATTGTGATGTCTGAAAACAAGCAGGGTGAGAAAGAAGCACATACTGTTGTCGGAAATGCAAGAATTATTCATGATGCATTGCCGAACGCTACGTTTATCGGATTTACAGGAACGCCAATTTCTGCAAAAGACCGAAATACAAGAGAGGTTTTCGGCGATTATATTGATATTTATGATATGACACAGGCTGTTGAGGATGGAGCAACGCGTCCGGTTTATTACGAGAGCCGTGTTGTCCATTTAAAATTGGATCAGAATGTATTGGCGCTTATTGATTCTACATACGATATTCTTGAACAACAGTCTGATACAGCGACTATTGAGAAAAGTAAAAAAATGCTGGGTCAGATGGAGAGTGTGCTCGGTGCAGATTCCACCATCCAATCTTTGTGTGATGATATCGTGGAGCATTATGAAAAGTATCGGGCTGATTTGTTGACCGGAAAAGCTATGATTGTAGCGTATTCCCGTACAATCGCAATGAAAATATACCATCGGATTCTGGAGATCCGCCCGACATGGAAGGATAAAGTGGGCGTAGTGATGACGGGTGGGAATAGTGACCCGGAAGATTGGAAAAAAATTATTGGAACCAAGGCGCATAAGGAGGAATTGGCAAGAAAATTCAAGGATAACAATGATCCAATGAAGATTGCCATTGTTGTGGACATGTGGCTGACGGGCTTTGATGTTCCGTCTTTGGCGACGATGTATGTGTATAAACCAATGCATGGATATAATCTGATGCAGGCGATTGCCCGTGTGAATCGTGTGTTTCAGGATAAAGAGGGCGGCTTGATTGTTGATTATGTCGGCATTGCGTCTGCACTGAAAGCTGCCATGAAGGAGTACACAAAGCGCGATCAATCCAAGTATGGCGATATGAATATTGCCAAGGTTGCATATCCGAAATTTCAAGAAAAATTACAGGTTTGCAAAGATTTGCTCCATGGTTTTGATTTTAGTGGTTTTAACAGTGGATCACCGTTGACAATGGCAAAGCTGATCACCGGTGGTGTAAATTTCGTTTTGGATGCCAAGGCACCGGATCGAAAGGATTTGTTTATGAAAGAGGCAATGCTCTTAAAGCAGTCTCATTCCTTGTGCTCGAGCATGACTACAGAAAAAGAACGACATGAGGCTGCATATATGGAAGCTGTTCGTTCTACCGTTATTAAAATTACATATGGCGGTTCAGGTGGGAAAATGCTTTCATTAAAGGAGATTAATGATCAGATCAATGAACTGCTGAAATCAGCTGTTCAAAGTGAAGGTGTTATCAATCTATTTGACAGTAGAACGGTAGGTGAAAAGTTCAGCCTGTTTGATCCGGCAGTATTGGAAGAAATTTCAAAAATGAAGGAAAAGAATATTGCTGTTGAAATTCTGAAAAAACTGATGGCAGAACAGATTTCTTTGTATAAGCGCACAAATGTCGTGCAGTCCCAGAAGTTTTCGGAGAAAATTGCCGAGCTGATGAATGCCTATTACAACAGTTTGATTACGAACGAGGAAGTAATCAAAGAGCTTTTAAAAACTGCTGAGGAGATTGCAAATCTTTATAAAAATGGACAAAAACTCGGCCTTTCACAAGAAGAACTGGCATTTTATGATGCGCTTACAAAGCCGGAACATATTAAGGATTTTTATGAGAATGATGACCTTATTGCGCTTACAAAGGAATTGACAGAGATGCTTCGAAAGAACCGCACGATTGACTGGCAGAAAAAGGAAACCGCCAGAGCGACCATGAGAAAGATGGTTAAGCGTCTTTTGAAGAAATACAAGTATCCCCCGGAAGATTACGATTATGCAATTAGCACAGTAATCAGTCAGTGTGAACTTTGGACAGACTATGCGGATGTTTCTGAACCGGAACACAAAACAGTTAGTTATTTTGTGCCTCTGAAAAAAAGCACACCTTTAGCTGCTGAGACATCTTCCTACGAAATGAAAGAGTAATATTGGAGTAATAAAACCTTGAAAAAAGTATACAACAGCCTTGTGCTGGCATTTGCGATGTATTCAAAAATACCGACACCAAAGGCTGACTGGGAAAAAGAAAATATGCGTTATGTGCTGTGCTGTTTTCCGCTCGTGGGAGTGGTGATCGGTGCACTTGTTTGCGGATGGGGATGGCTCTCAGCACGGCTTTCTGTCGGAGTTTTGCTGCGGACAGCGGTGTATGTGCTGATTCCGGTGCTTGTCACCGGAGGAATCCATCTGGACGGATTTCTGGATACATGCGATGCGCTTCATTCTTATGCCGAGAAGGAGCGCAAGCTGGAGATACTGAAGGATCCGCATGCGGGAGCATTTGCGATCATCTGCGGGATCAGTTTGTTTGTACTTGATTTCGGATTGTGGTCAGAACTGTCCATGCACGGTGTGCACAGTCTGGCTTTCGGATTTGTCATCAGCCGCTGCCTGAGTGGCTGGTCAGTGGCTACATTTCCATGTGCGAAGGATACCGGGTTGGCGGCAACCTTTCAGAATGCGGCACACCGGCATGTGGTCGCTGTGATCTGCAGCGTGGAACTGCTTTTGACCTTGGTGGCAGCGTTTTTCGCAGAGCCTTTCGGAACAGCCTGTGTGCTTGCGGCAGCTTTTTTGGCGATGGTGTGGTATTACTTTATGTCACGAAGGCAGTTTGGCGGGATCACGGGAGATCTGGCAGGGTGGTTTTTACAGGTGAGTGAATGTCTGATGGCAGTAGCTGTCGTGATAGGAGATCTGTTATGGTTTTAGTTGTCGGTGGAAGGAATCAGGGGAAATCTGCATTTGCAAAATCCTTGTCGGAGGATGTGGTAAAGGATCTGCATGTGGAGATCCGGACTTGCATGGAGCAGGGCGAGGATCCGTGGGTGCTGGCTGAGCAGGTGCAGTTGTCACATCCGAATGGTGTCATTACGCTGGCGGAGCTTGGCTGCGGGCTGATCCCGACAGATGCATTTGAGCTGGAATACCGGGAGACAGTGGGACGTATTTCCTGTGAGCTGGCAAAGAAAGCAGATGCGGTGTATCGTGTCTGCTGTGGGATCGCGACGCAGATTAAATAATGACAGGCGGAAAGCCGGCTTTGGCAGAACAGGACATTCAATAAAAAATACGAAGGAAATAGAAACGATGAATATTGCATGTTGTAGATTGCTTGCAATCGCGTTAGCAGGTATTCTGGATCAGATGTTTGGTGATCCGCGGGTGGCATGGCATCCAATCTGTCTGATCGGAAATCTGATCAGCTGGACAGAAAAATGGACGCGCCCGCTGTTTCCAAAGACGAAAAGCGGAGAGCGTACGGCGGGTGTGTATCTGGTCATCTTTGTACTGCTGATCGTGACAGCAGCGCCCCTGGCGATTGTGGCAGGTCTGTACCGTTTACACCCGTTGGCCGGTGTTTTGGCAGAGTGTGTGCTGTTGTATTTTACATTTGCAGCAAGATCACTGGAGCGGGAGAGCATGGCAGTTTCCGATGCACTTGAGAGCGGCGGTCTGGGTGCCGGAAGAAAAGCGGTTTCCATGATCGTCGGCAGAGACACGGAGCAGTTATCAGAGGCAGGTGTGATCAAAGCAGCCGTGGAGACTGTGGCGGAAAACACATCGGACGGCGTGGTTGCACCGATATTTTATGCGCTGATCGGCGGAGCACCGCTTGCCTATTTATATAAAGCGGTCAATACGATGGATTCCATGATCGGCTATAAAAATGACCGCTATCGGTATTACGGAACGGCAGCAGCGCGTCTGGACGATCTGGTGAACCTGATCCCTGCCCGGCTCTCGGCGATTTTGATGATGGCAGCGCATACGGCGGTAAAAAAGAGCCGGAAGTGGCAGGGTGTGCAGAACCGTTTATTTCGTGATGTATGGCGGATTTATCGTCGGGATTGTCATGCGCATGCAAGTCCGAATTCGGCGCAGACGGAGAGTGTCATGGCGGGAGCACTCGGTGTGCAGCTGGCGGGCGATGCCAGCTACTTCGGCGTTGTGCATCACAAGCCGACGATCGGAGATGATCTGCGCCCGGTGGAGCGCGCGGACATCGGGCGTGCCGTATTCCTGATGAAAGTAACGGCAATACTCGTATGGATGCTGGCATTGATCATACTTGTGACATTTGCAAATAGATAGCATGATCAACTGGAAGAATCGAGATTTGAAACCGGTTGAAATAAGGCTACCGCAATCCAACTGGCTTTAGACAATGAGGAGTTCACATAGTGCAGGAATGATGAAAGCGAGGAAATATACGCATGCACGGCGGAGATATTTACAGAAATCCCGGGGTTTTGGATTTTTCGGCAAATTGTAATTGTTTTGGTATGCCGCTATCTGTGCGGGAGGCGGCTGTTCGCGGCGTGCAGTGTGCAGAAGCCTATCCGGATCCGGAGTGGGAAGCACTGCGGGAGGCTATCGCAGACTATGAGGACGTGGAGCCGTGGCGAATCGTGTGCGGCAACGGGGCATCGGAGCTGCTGCTGGCACTCGCAGAGGCATTACAGCCAAGGCATGCATTGTTGACCGCGCCCTGTTTTTTGGAATATGAGCGGGTACTCTCAGCGGTGAGTGCACGGGTGGAGTGGCACGTGTTATCGGAACAGGACGGTTATCTTCCGGGAGTGGATTTTTTGGATGCGCTGAAAAAAACGGATGCAGATATGGTGATCCTGAGCAACCCGAACAATCCGACGGGAACGTTACTGTCCCCGGAATATCTGCAGGAGATCATAGCGCTCGCGCAGGTGCGTGGGATCACGCTCGTCATGGATGAGTGTTTTCTGGATTTTCTGGAGGAGCCGGAGCGCTACAGTGCGAAGCAATATTTAGAGTCAGATAAATATCTGATTGTGCTGAAGGCATTTACAAAGACGTTTGCCTGCGCGGGTCTTCGGATCGGATATCTCCTGTCTTCAGATCAGGATGTATTATGCAAATGCAAAACACATCTGCCGGAGTGGAATGTGTCTCTGCCGGCGACCTATGCGGGTATCGCGGCGGCGAGGGAACGTGAATGGTTGCGGGAGACGGCAGAGAATATCCGCGCGGAGCGGGAATGGCTGCGGGAGCGGTTGACAGAGCTTGGCTACCGTGTGTTGCCGGGGACCGCAAATTTTTTGTTTTTCACGGGAGAAGCAGGCCTGTATGAACATTGCCTGTCGCATAACATATTGATCCGGGATTGCAGCAATTACCGTGGACTGGGCGAAGGTGCGTACCGCGTATGCGTGCGCAGACGCGGGGAGAATGAGTGGCTGCTGAAGGTGATCGGGAGCCGGAACATGAGGTAGGACAGAGAAATCTATTATTGCCGGGATTGAAAAGTATGTGGGAATTTTGGGGAAGAATAAGGAGCATCACATGGCAAAAAACATTATGATCCAGGGCACAATGTCGGGAGCCGGAAAAAGCCTGCTTGTGGCAGGCCTGTGTAGGATCTTCAAACAGGACGGCTATCGGGTGGCACCCTTTAAATCACAGAATATGGCACTTAATTCCTTTATTACGAAGGAAGGGTTGGAGATGGGTCGCGCCCAGGTGGTGCAGGCACAGGCTGCGGGACTTGAACCCACCGTGAACATGAATCCGATCCTGTTGAAACCGATGAGTGATGTCGGTTCTCAGGTGATCGTAAACGGCGAGGTGCGTGGAAACATGAGTGCCAGAGATTACTTTGCCTTTAAAAAGAGTTTGTTGCCCGACATACAAAAAGCATATGATTCGTTGGCGGCGGAAAATGATATCATCGTGATCGAGGGCGCAGGATCTCCGGCAGAGATCAACCTGAAGGAAAATGATATCGTGAATATGGGCATGGCAGAGCTGGTGGATGCGCCGGTGCTGCTTGTGGGCGATATCGACCGTGGCGGTGTGTTTGCGCAGCTCGTCGGTACGGTCGCTCTTTTGGAGCCGGAGGAGCGTGCGCGCGTCAGGGGGCTTGTGATCAACAAGTTTCGCGGAGACAAGACGATCCTTGACCCGGGAATTGAGCAGTTGAAGAAGTTCTGTGAGATACCGGTTGTGGGGGTAACGCCTTATCTGAGCATTGACATCGAGGACGAAGATTCGCTTTCTGAACGGCTGACGAACAATGAAAAAAAAGGTATGTTGGACGTCGTAGTCATCCGTTTGCCGCATATCTCAAATTTTACTGATTTTCTGATGCTGGAACACGAGCCACACGTTTCCCTGCGATATGTGGAGCGGTCGTCACAGCTTGGGACGCCGGATCTGATCATTCTTCCCGGCACGAAGAATACGATGGATGATCTGCGCTGGATCAGAACCTCCGGTATGGAGGCTGTTATTAAAAAGGCATATCAAAACGGAAGTGTCCTGTTTGGGATTTGCGGCGGTTATCAGATGCTGGGGAGACAGCTGTCTGATCCGGAGTATGTCGAGGCAGGCGGTGCGCTTGCAGGGCTGGGATACCTGCCGATGAAGACAGTTTTTACAAAGGAAAAGACAAGAACCTGTGTGAGAGGATATGTTGCAGTTCTGTCCGGGGCGCTCGGCGGACTTTCCGGTTGTGCGATTGAGGGATACGAGATCCATATGGGTGAGACAACAGTGTGCGAGGAACATGAGGATGGCAGAATACAAATGACCGGTGCAGGGCAATATGACCATGAGATGTGTGAGGTGGTCGGGAACATACGCCCGCTCACGGAACTGACGGATGAAATACACGGCACAATGAAGACAGACGGAGCTGCACTGGAAAACGTGTACGGCACCTATGTGCACGGCTTTTTTGATGCGGAAGGCGTGGTGCAGGCGCTGGCATGTGCACTTGCAAAACGGAGGGGCATCGCATTGGATGAAACGGCCGGGAAGTCACTTTCCGCGTATCGCGAGGAGCAGTTTGAAGCGCTGGCGGCGGCGTTGCGGGAGCATTTGGATATGGAGTGTATTTATCAGATCCTGGAATTGGATTAAAACTGTTCTTGCACTTCATACTTTTTCGTGCTAATATGAAAAAAACATGGGGAGCTTGCAGAAGCAGGCTGAGAGTAAGCTGTGTCGCTTTAACCCACGAACCTGATTTGGGTAATTCCAACGTAGGGATACATAGATGACTTCGATGTTGATCTGTTCTTATTGATAGAATCGACAGAATTGGTAGAAGCTGTGTCGTGCATTCCTGCGGACACAGTTTTTTGTTGCGGAAAAACTGCCTGTTTTCCGGGCAATCTTTGATGCATCTGCAATAGGCTCCACACGGCAGATTGGGGGCACCACCTTCTGCCGGATATACAAAAGGAGGAAAACCGTATGGCAGATTACACCACACAGATGGGCGCCGCCCGCAAGGGTATCATCACTCCGCAGATGGAGATCGTGGCAGAAAAAGAACACATGGCACCGGAGCAGCTCCGGGAGCTGATTGCAAAAGGGGAAGTCATTATTCCCTGTAACAAAAATCACAAAGCATTGAGTCCGAGTGGCGTGGGTGCGAAACTCACGACCAAGATCAACGTCAACCTCGGTGTGTCCCGGGACTGGAAGGACGTGGACATGGAATATGAAAAGGTTCGCGCAGCAGTCGATATGGGCGCAGAGGCGATCATGGACTTGAGCTCTTATGGGGATACAAGAACTTTCCGCCGGAAACTGACAGAGACCTGTCCGGCGATGATCGGTACAGTGCCGATCTATGATGCAGTTGTTTATTATCACAAGCCGCTTGGTCAGATCACAGCGCAGGAGTGGCTGGATATCGTGAAAATGCATGCAGAGGACGGTGTGGATTTCATGACGATCCACTGTGGCATGAACCGTGCAACCGCACAGAGATTCAAAAATAATAAGCGTCTGATGAATATTGTATCCAGAGGCGGTTCGATCATGTTCGCATGGATGGAGATGACCGGCGAGGAAAATCCGTTCTACGAGCACTATGATGAGATCCTAGACATCTGTCAGGAGTACGATATCACGATGAGTCTTGGTGATGCGTGCAGACCGGGCTGTATCGCTGATGCAACGGACACAGCGCAGATCGAGGAACTGATCACGCTCGGTGAGCTGACAAAGCGCGCATGGGAGCGAGATGTTCAGGTGATGATCGAAGGACCGGGACATATGCCCATGAATCAGATTGCGGCAAATATGGAGATCCAGAAGACTCTTTGTCACGGTGCTCCTTTCTATGTACTTGGTCCGCTTGTGACGGATGTGGCACCGGGATATGACCATATCACCTCTGCGATCGGCGGTGCGATCGCGGCGGCGAGCGGCGCAGCATTTTTATGCTACGTCACACCGGCAGAACATTTGCGTCTGCCGAATGCAGAGGATGTGAAAGAAGGCATCATTGCAGCCAAGATTGCAGCACATGCGGCTGATATTGCAAAGGGTGTTCCGGGAGCAGCTGACTGGGATTACCGTATGAGCGAGGCACGCAAAAAGCTTGACTGGGAGGGCATGTTCGCCCTCGCCATGGACCCGGAGAAGGCAAGACGCTATCGTGCCGAGGCCGCTCCGGAAAAAGAGGACACCTGCAGTATGTGCGGTAATTTCTGTGCCGTCAAGAATACCAATCGTATTCTCGACGGCGAGATTGTAAGTATTTTTGATGAATGATTGGTTTATATAGCGAAACAGCTTGAGAGAGGACGCAAATGCGTCCTCTTTTGTTATACATAAAAAAATATTATTTTTTATATAATAAGTTGTTGACAAACAATATTATACGATATATAGTATTAAACACAGAACAGTATTATATATAAACAAAATAACAGAGCAGGGAGTGATGGAATGGTTTTTAACACAGGAGCGGCACTGCTGGATGCTATTGTTCTGGCGGTCGTATCCAAGGACGAGGAAGGAACCTATGGGTACAAGATCACCCAGGATGTGCGCAAGGCAATCGATGTGTCCGAGTCCACGCTTTATCCGGTACTGCGTCGTTTGCAAAAGGACGATTGTCTGGAGGTCTATGACCGGGAATGTGCCGGACGAAATCGCAGATACTATAAAATAACTGCGACAGGTGAAGCACAGCTTGGTCTGTATCGGAGTGAGTGGATGGATTATTCAAGGAAAATAACTGCAATGTTTGCAGGAGAGGAGTTAACATGACAAAGGAGCAATTTTTATTTCAGTTGGAACAAAAACTGCTCGACATCCCGGAGGATGAGCGGGCAGAGGCAATGGAATATTATAGGGACTATTTCAATGATGCCGGACCGGAGAATGAGGAGCAGGTGATCGCAGAGCTCGGTTCACCGGACAAGGTGGCAGCGAGTATCAAGGAGGGACTGCGCGCCGGCAAGGAGGACGCGGGCACAGTCGGACAGCCGCCGCAGACGCGAGGGACAGCAAAGAGTTTTTCTGAGGCGAACCGTGAGCGTAAGCAGACTGATTCAAGAAGCAAATGGATCTTGATCATTCTGGTAGCAATCTTTACCTTCCCGTTCTGGGTTGGTGCAGTGGGTGTGATCTTTGGAGTGCTGGTCGCGGTTGTTGCAACCATTTTCGGATTACTGGTTGCAGCGGTAGCGTTGGCGGCAGTAGGTGTCGTGGTAGGATTGATCTGTTTTATTGTCGGAATCGTCCGGTTTTTTACCGGAGGACTGGTATCAGGCCTGATGACAGTCAGTGTAGGTTTACTGCTGTTTGCAATGGGTTGTCTATGTACGGCAGCACTGATCTTTGTGCTTGGTCAGGTGATTCCGTGGATGCTTCGCGGTCTTTCTAATCTGCTTCACAATGGATTCCATAGAAGAAAGAAGGTGGATGTGAATGAATAAATTTATCAGAGCATTGCTGATCGCGTTCGCCGCGTGTCTGGTACTCGGCGGAGGTTTGTTGATCGCGGGTATTGCACTGGGAGGCACATGGAATGATGCGACAGTCACGATCGGAAATGACGAATACGATGTACATGACATGTTTGACCACGGATTATTTAAATTTGAGGGTTCTACCCATTATTCAGATGATTCTGATACACCTGGGGCAACCATGACAAATGAACTGATTGGCTCCCCGAGTGACATCCGTAATCTTGAACTGACGCTTCGCAGCTGTGAATTTGAAATTTTAACATCAGAGGACGATCAGATCCGTGTAGAGATCGAAGAGGGAAAAGAAAAGTATTTTTCACTGAGAGAGAAAGAGGGCACACTGTACGTCAATGATATTCGCAAAAGCAAGAAAAATATCAAGGCAGTTCATGTAAAACTGTGGCTTCCTTCCGATTATGTATTTGACGAGGTAAATATGACACTTGGTGCGGGCAATATGCAGATTGATCGTCTGGCAGCGAATGATATCAATATCGAGGGCGGCGCGGGAAAGATCGAGGCAGAAACGCTGATCGCAAACAATGAGCTGGATGCGGAAATCGGAGCCGGTGACTTCTACATTACAGAAGCAACACTTGGTGAGACAGATATTGATTGCGGCGTCGGAAGATTCGAGATAGGCAGCTGCACGTTGAATGGTAATGCAGAAATCAGCGGCGGTGTCGGAGATGTAAATATCGGAATCGTCGGAGAGAAGGAAGATTTTAATTATGAACTGAGCTGTGGCATGGGAGAGTTGGACGTGTTCGGTGAGTCCTACACCTCCCTTGGCAAGGATAAAGAGATTGATAACGGTGCACGCTATACCATCTCACTGGAATGTGGAGTTGGCAGAGTGAACGTATATAGAAAAGCTGAAAATCGTAATAGTGAGGTACTGGATCATCATGAAGAGCATTATGATGAAGAACCGGATCATCATGAAGAGCATTATGATGAAGAACCGGATCATCATGAAGAACATTTTTGATTAAGGAGGAATAGAATATGGAAACAAAGAGACTTACAAAATCAGATAACAACAGGGTATTGTGTGGTGTATGCGGAGGAATCGGAGAATATTTCAACATTGATCCGGTTGTGATCCGACTGTTATGGGTAGTGTTCTGCTGTCTGGGTGGTTCGGGAATCATCGCCTACATCATCGCAGCGATCATTATACCGAGTAAAACGGCATAGCGAGACCGCGTAGTAATACCAAAAAGAGAACCGGCTGACAGCCGGTTCTCTTTTTCGATTTTGCCGACAGTTTATACTTTTTTAAGTTGACAATTCAAACAAAATAGGAAATACTGTAACTGCAACAGCAATTGCAACAGAAAGAAGAATATGTAATATGAAACAAAGAGAACGATCAAAAGACGAGATCCCCTTTGGCGAGATGACACCGGCGCAAAAGCGCAGCTATTTATGGGACTATTGGCGCATGCCGGCACTGGCTGTCGTTGTCATCGCAGTGGCGCTCATCGCACTGATCCATACAATGGTGAGCAGCAAGGAAATACTGCTTTCCGTGACGATTGTGGATTGCGGGGATGATAAGAGTTTCACATCCTATGCGGAGCAGTTTGCTGACGACAATGGTATCCCGCGCGACCAGCTAGTTGTGGGAGATACTGTAGTTGGCACTGAACAGACCGGAGGAGGTGCATATTCGCAGGCCGGTATGGCACTTTATGTGCGTATGCAGGCGGGCAGTGAGGACATTATGATCCTGCCGGAAGCAGTGTTTAGGGAATTCGCTTCGAGTGGGTATTTTCTTGATCTGACCGATGTTGTGCCGGAAGAGTGGCAGGATCATCTGGTGATCGTGGAGCAGAATTATGATGAATATGAGAATGTGCAGCCGGAGCCCTTGGCGTGCGGTATTCATATGCGCGACATTCCGGGCATGCCGAACACACCGTATTATCAGGATGCAGTGATCGCTGTTTGCTATAGCACGGAGCATTATGATACTGCCGTTGCATTTCTAAATTCCTTATTAAACAAGTAACTGTGCCGGCAATATTGTAAAAGACAAAAAAATAGATTATAATAGCTATGTATGCCAAAAAAAGAATCTATATAGGAGAAAGCGGCGAATGAGAAAAAGGAGAAAACATGTACTCCTTCTTATAGTATGTATAACCGGGATGATGCTTTCTCTGTGTGGTTGCGGAAGTTCGAAAGCGAGGGAGACCGAACGATTGTTGGAGGCACTTGCCATGAGTACGGCAGATGTTTCGCAGTTCGGTAATAGTCCGGAAGAACAGATCACGGGGAAAGAAGTTTCCGGGATAAATGGATCTGCTCATGCAGTGGAATTGCAGATTGAAAGCTATACACCACAGGGTGCACAAAGTGATACACTCAATCGGGCGGTCGATACGATACTTGCAGCAAACCGGGAGTTTTTGGGTGGTTATCCGCTGGACGAATCCTTTCTATTCTGGTTTCGTTCATTGTACGGAGAGGATGCCTTGGAGCAGGTGGCAAAAGAGGCGCTTACCGGACTGGATGCGGATATCTGGTATCGGATTTCGGGCAATTCTATCCACGTATTGTGGGTGGATTATTGCGAGCAGTACAATTTGCACAGCGAACAGCTGCTTCGTGTGACCAGACAGGAATGTGCCTCAAAGGATGAGACGGTGATCAGTTTTACCGGCGATATGAATTTTGATGATCGCATCGGTACGATGCAGCATTTGAAGAGCAAAGGTCTGAGTGCAGCGTTGAGTAAAGACGTGCGCACCGTATTGACAGAATCTGATATTCTGATGATCAATAATGAATGTACGTTCAGTACAAGAGGCGAGCCGATCGCAGGAAAAGCATATACGTTTCGCTCACATCCATCGAATGTATCCATATTAAAGGAACTTGGGGTGGACATCGCGGGCATTGCCAACAACCATGTCTGCGATTATGGTCTGGAAGTTTTGTCTGATACAATTGCGACGCTGGATGAGGCAGGAATTCCGAATGTCGGAGCCGGAAACAATCTCGAGGAGGCAAAGCGTCCGTGGTATTTTATCGCAAACGGAAAAAAGATTGCGTTTGTGGCAGCCACACAGATCGAGCGTACCTATAATTACACGAAGGAAGCCACAGAGACGACACCGGGCGTATTAAAGACATTAAATCCGGACAAATATGTAGAGGTGATCCGCAAGGCGAAGGAGCGCAGTGATTATGTGATCGCGTTTGTGCACTGGGGCACGGAGGGCACCAATTATTACGAGGCAGATCAGGTGGCGCTGGCCGAGCAGTTTGTGCAAGCCGGAGCAGATGCCATTATCGGCGGACACACGCATTGTCTGCAGGGCATTACATATATTGCAGATGTACCTGTGATCTACAGTCTGGGCAACTTCTGGTTTGGAAGTACACCGACAGACGGTGTCAATAAAAAAGACACAGCGATCGCACAGGTGATCATACTCGCGGACGGAAGTATAAGATTCCGCTTTGTGCCGTGTGTGCAGCAGAACCGTCAGACTTATCTGGTGACGGACGAGACTGAAAAAGCGCGCATCATCGCCTTTGAACAGCAACTGTCAAAGGGTGTGAAGATTGATGCGGATGGATATGTTGAAAAAACTAATATATAAAAGAAAAGAGGAAAAAAACATGAGTAAGAAACCTGTAGTTTTAATGGTGCTGGATGGTTATGGACTGAATGACAATCCCGAAGGCAATGCGATCGCGATGGCGAACACTCCTGTGATGGACAAGCTGATGAAAGAGTGTCCGTTTGCAGCAGGTAATGCATCCGGAATGGCAGTCGGTCTTCCTGACGGACAGATGGGAAATTCCGAGGTTGGACATATGAACATCGGTGCCGGCCGCATTATTTATCAGGATTTGACCCGTATCACCAAAGCGATCGAAGATGGTGACTTTTTTGAAAACAAAGTATTGCTTCAGGCAATCGACAATTGCAAGAAAAACAACTCAGACCTTCATTTGTGGGGACTGTTATCAGACGGCGGCGTACACAGCCATATTACCCATCTGTATGGTCTATTGGAGATGTGCAAGAAAAACGGCCTGGAGAACGTATATGTGCATGCCTTCTTAGACGGTAGAGATACACCGCCTGCATCCGGAAAGGATTATGTGGCAGCACTGCAGGATAAGATGAATGAGCTCGGTGTCGGAAAGATCGCTTCTCTCTCCGGACGTTACTATGCGATGGATCGTGACAACAACTGGGATCGCGTGGAGAAAGCATACAAGTCCCTGACAACCGGCGAAGGTGTTCAGGCAGAGGATGCTGTGCAGGCAATGGCAGATTCCTATGCGAACGATGTGACAGATGAGTTCGTCCTGCCCACCGTGATCGTGAAGGATGGCAAGCCGTTATCGCTTGTAAAGGACGGAGATTCCGTGATCTTCTTCAATTTCCGCCCCGATCGTGCGCGTGAGATCACGAGAGCTTTCTGCGACGATCAGTTTACCGGATTTGAGCGCCCGTTCTTAAATCTGACCTATGTCTGCTTCAAGGATTATGACGAGACGATCCCGAACAAGCTGATCGCCTTTGAAAAGGAGTCAGTAACAAATACACTTGGCGAGTATCTTGCAAAATGCGGAAAGAAGCAGCTGCGTCTGGCTGAGACCGAGAAATATGCACACGTAACCTTCTTCTTCAACGGTGGTGTGGAGGAACCCAATATTGATGAGGCTCGTATCCTTGTCAACTCACCGAAGGAGGTCGCTACCTACGACTTAAAGCCGGAGATGAGCGCTCCCGAGGTTGGAATGGATCTCGTTGAGGCAATCAAGTCTGATAAATACGATGTGATCATCATCAATTTTGCAAATCCCGATATGGTCGGACATACCGGTGTGATCGAGGCAGCAGTGAAGGCTGTTGAGCGTGTCGACCAGCTGGTCGGAGACGCGGTACAGGCAGTCAAGGATGTGGACGGCGCAATGTTCATCTGTGCAGACCACGGAAATGCCGAGAAGATGGTAGATTACGAAACCGGAAAGCCGCACACGGCACACACGACCAATCCGGTTCCGTTCATTTTAGTAAATTATGATGATTCCTATACCCTGCGCGAGGGTGGCTGTCTGGCAGACATTGCACCGACCTTACTTCAAATCATGGGTCTGGAGCAGCCCGCTGAGATGACCGGAAAGTCTTTATTAATTAAAAAGTTGTAATTATTCAGAGCCAAGGCAATCGACACATTATACAGGAGACATGCTTGCATGATCGACTGTATATGTGGAGATTTCTTTGGCGAGAAGCCACATCGAGATGGAGCGGCGCTGGATGTCCGGTGGACATCCGGTTAGCGCGGACCGAAGTGAAACGTAGACAGCGTAATCAGAGGGGGTCTGAATAATTACAATAATTTTTATATACAGGAGGAAAAAGAGATGAAAGAGTATAAACCCATGAAAGAGGGAAAGGTCAGAGAGGTCTATGACAACGGAGATACCCTGATCCTTGTTGCAACTGACCGTATTTCGGCATTTGATAATATTTTAAAGAATCAGATCACGGATAAGGGCGCCATCCTGACCCAGATGTCAAAATTCTGGTTTGAGTTTACAAAGGATGTGATCCCGAATCATTTAGTATCTGTAGATCCTGCTGATATGCCTGAATATTTCAGACAGCCGCAGTACAGCGGAAACAGCACTATGTGCAAGAAACTGAACATGCTGCCGATCGAGTGCATCGTACGAGGTTATATCACCGGAAGCGGCTGGGAGAGCTATCAGAAGAACGGCACGGTCTGCGGTATCAGGCTGCCCGAGGGACTTCAGGAGTCCGATCAGCTTCCTGAGCCGATCTACACACCGACAACGAAGGCAGATCTTGGCGATCATGATGAGCATATTACATTTGAGCAGAGCATTGATATTTTAGAGAAGCTCTATCCCGGAAAGGGCGAGGAATATGCGACTGCCATCAAAGATGCGACACTGAATCTGTACAAGAAGTGTGCAGCCTACGCAAGAGAGCGCGGTATCATCATCGCGGATACCAAGTTTGAGTTCGGTCTGGACGAGAACGGACAGGTTGTGCTCGGTGATGAGATGCTCACACCCGACAGCTCCCGTTTCTGGCCGCTGGATGGATACAAACCCGGGCAGTCACAGCCGTCTTTTGATAAGCAGTTTGTCAGAGACTGGTTAAAGAGCAACCCGGATAATGATAATTTACTTCCCGATGAGGTTGTAAATAAGACAATTGAAAAATACAAGGAAGCATATGAGCTGTTGACCGGAACAAAGTTTACCAGATAGTTTTAATGGAGATAATACATGAAGAATCAGGCAGAATTAACGGTAAATGTAGCAGATGAATTGCACGAGGAATGTGGTGTTTTCGGTATGTATGATTTTGACGGTGCGGATGTGGCTCCGTCCATCTACTACGGATTATTTGCATTGCAGCATCGCGGGCAGGAGAGTTGTGGTATCGCAGTCAGCGATACGGAAGGTCCAAAGGGAAAAGTACTCACTCACAAGGACATGGGACTTGTGAATGAAGTGTTCACACCGGAATCATTGGAAAAACTAAAAGGTGACATCGGCGTGGGTCATGTGCGTTACTCGACCGCAGGTGCATCTACGCGGGAAAACGCACAGCCTTTGGTTCTAAATTACGTGAAAGGTACGCTCGGACTGGCGCATAACGGCAATCTGATCAACGCGAATCAGCTGCGGAGAGAATTGGAATACACCGGTGCGATCTTCCAGACGACGATCGACTCAGAGGTTATCGCCTACTATATTGCCAGAGAGCGCCTGAAGTCAAAGACGGTTGAAGAAGCTGTGCGCAGAGCGGCTGAAAAGATCAAGGGTGCGTATGCACTTGTGGTCATGAGCCCCAGAAAGCTTATCGGAGCAAGAGATCCATTCGGTTTTAAGCCGTTGGTGATCGGAAAACGTGACAATGCCTACATGCTTGCAAGCGAGACCTGTGCGCTGGAAACGCTTGGCGCAGAATATGTGCGAGATGTAGCGCCCGGTGAGGTGGTGACGATCTCGCCGGAGCATGGGATCCAGTCTGACATGAGCATGTGTCTGCCACCGGAACAGCACGCCAGATGTATTTTTGAGTATATTTATTTTGCGAGACCGGACAGCCACATTGATGGAAAGAGCGTCTATGCGGCGCGTATCAAGGCTGGACGGTTTCTGGCACAGGATTCACCTGTGGGTGCGGATCTCGTGGTCGGCGTTCCGGAGTCCGGAAATGTGGCAGCCATGGGATATTCCATGGAGAGCGGAATCCCTTACGGTATGGCATTTGTAAAAAACGGCTATGTGGGACGAACCTTTATCAAGCCCGCACAGAGCAGCCGCGAGAGCAGTGTTGCTATCAAGCTGAACGCGATGAAGGAAGCAGTTGCAGGAAAACGTGTCATTATGATCGATGATTCCATCGTGCGCGGCACGACCTCCAACCGCATTGTCAATATGTTGCGTGAGGCGGGTGCCACTGAAGTGCACGTACGCATCAGCTCACCGCCGTTTTTATGGCCCTGCTATTTCGGAACGGATATTCCGGTGAGGGAGCAGCTGATCGCTTATAACCGAACGATTGAACAGATCCGGGAAGTAATCGGTGCAGACAGTCTGGGATATTTGGAAATTGATCGTCTGGAACAGATGGTGGACGGACTTCCTATCTGTAAAGGATGCTTTACCGGGATATATCCGATGGAACCGCCGAAAGATGATATTAGAGGGGACTATGTCGATAAGCGATGAGCGGAGCAATTTCGAGTGAGGCTCTGCGAATAACATAAAAAGGAGATTTGATATGAGCACAGATAACTACACAAGCCCTTTGTCTGAGCGTTATGCCAGCAAGGAAATGCAGTATATTTTTTCACAGGATATGAAGTTTCGCACCTGGCGCAAATTGTGGATCGCGCTTGCCGAGACAGAGAAGGAGCTGGGTCTGGATATCACACAGGAGCAGATCGATGAGCTGAAGGCACATCAGGATGACATCAACTATGATGTGGCAAAGGAGCGTGAAAAACTCGTGCGCCACGATGTCATGAGTCATGTATACGCCTACGGACAGCAGTGCCCGAAGGCAAAGGGTATCATCCATCTGGGTGCGACTTCCTGCTATGTAGGAGATAATACTGATATTATCATCATGTCAGAGGCATTAAAGCTTGTGCGTAAAAAGCTGATCAATGTACTGGCAGAGCTGGCAAAATTTGCAGAGAAGTACAAGGCGCTCCCCACACTTGCATTTACGCATTTTCAGCCTGCACAGCCGACGACGGTTGGCAAGCGTGCGACACTGTGGATGCAGGAATTTGCCATGGATCTGGAGGATCTGGACTATGTGCTGGGCAGCTTAAAACTGTTAGGCTCCAAGGGGACGACCGGTACACAGGCAAGCTTTAAGGAGCTGTTTGATGACAATAACGAGATCATTGACAAGATCGATCCGATGATCGCAAAGAAGATGGGCTTTGAGTGCTGCTATCCGGTTTCCGGACAGACCTATTCCAGAAAAGTGGATACACGTGTTGCCAATATTTTAGCAGGTATCGCAGCCAGCGCACATAAATTTTCCAATGATATCCGCCTGTTACAACATTTGAAGGAGATCGAGGAGCCCTTTGAGAAAAATCAGATTGGTTCTTCCGCAATGGCATACAAGCGTAATCCGATGAGAAGCGAGCGTATTGCATCGCTGTCACGCTATGTGATGATCGATGCGTTAAATCCCGCGATCACCTCAGCAACACAGTGGTTTGAGCGCACGCTGGACGACTCTGCAAACAAGCGTCTGAGTATCCCTGAAGGATTCCTTGCGATCGACGGTATCCTTGATCTGTGTCTGAATGTTGTGGATGGACTGGTTGTCTACGACAAGGTGATCACGAAGCGTCTGATGAGCGAGCTGCCGTTTATGGCGACGGAGAATATCATGATGGATGCGGTAAAGAAGGGTGGCGACCGTCAGGAGCTCCACGAGAAGATCCGTCAGCTGTCCATGGAAGCAGGAAAGCATGTAAAGGTAGAGGGAAAAGACAATGATCTGCTGGAACTGATCGCAGCCGATGAATCCTTCGGTCTGAGTCTGGAGGAATTACAGGAGAGCATGGATCCCGCGAAGTATACCGGCCGTGCAGAGTATCAGGTAGAGCAGTATCTGAAAAATGTCATTCAGCCGATTTTGGACGCAAACAAAGAAGTGCTCGGAATGACAGCAGAGATCAATGTGTAGTCTTTAGAGAAGCATACGATTTTCTCGCTGCATCTGGCGTGCGAAAGCTCGAAAATCGCATGACTTCTCAGAAAGTTAAATTAGGAGAAACGTATGAAGATTACTTCAGTAACTGATGCAAATGGAGTGACGACAACAACGATAGATACAGACGCGGTATCGGGCAGTTCTACAGATTTTTCATCTCAGTTAAATGAGATGCTGAAGACCGACGGTTCACTGGAAGCAATCTTTGAGAAGGCGGCACAGACTTACAACGTGGACGTGGAACTGTTAAAGGCAATGGCAAAGGCTGAGTCCGGTTTTGATCCGAATGCCACAAGCAGGAGCGGAGCCATGGGTATCATGCAGCTGATGCCGACGACTGCAAAGGGGCTTGGAGTGACGGATGCTTATGATCCGGAGCAGAATATCATGGGAGGGGCAAAATACATTGCCTCTCTCCTTGAAAAATACGATGGAAATGTCGCTTATGCGCTTGCCGCATATAATGCAGGCAGTGGAAATGTAGACAAATACGGCGGTATCCCGCCCTTTGAGGAGACGCAGAACTATGTGACAAAGATCCTCGGTTATCTGCAGAATGGCGGCGTGGAGATACCGGATCAGTGGGCGGGTGTCACGAGTGGAACCGATGCATCCGAAAATGCGCTGACGGATGCCTTGAAGCAGCTCTTTACGAGAGAGGACTATGAGGATTTCCTGCGCCTGTTTTTGGAGCGCCTGTCGCAGCGTCTGGAGGAAAAGGTCACGGGAATCGGACCCGTCGGCACAGATGATGAGACGACTTCCGATATCGCGGCTTCAGAGGAACAGGAGGAGAGCGATGCCTATATCGCGTTCCGCAATTTTGGCAACACAAACCGCATGGCAGTATATCTGAAACCCACAGAAAAATTGTAGAAAATAATTGATTTTTACTGTTGACAATCATTTGGCCTTATAGTATATTATTATTCGTTGAGTGATTCGACAAGCTGCCGTGGCTCAGGCGGTAGAGCGTCGCATTGGTAGTGCGGAGGTCACGGGTCCGATTCCCGTCGGCAGCTTTTACAAGATTCAGATGAATTAAAAGAGTAACCGGAACAATGTTCCGGTTACTTTTTTGTGCAGATGATTTACATTGACATGGATGAACCGCTTCCATATAATAGTAGATGTAACAAGGCGAGAAAACAGCAGGGGATATATTGCTGGAAATTGGAAAAAATAATGGGGGAATGTCATGAAAACCATACGAATGAAGATCATTATCGGAATTGCAATATGTTCGATTTTAACAGCTGTGATTGTCGGTTGCGTAAGTGTGAAAAACGCAAATGATAATGCAAGAGCCGATGCCAAAGAACAGTTAGAACTTAATGGCAGCTTGTCAGCTCAGGAACTGAATGCCACCATTTCCCGGGTAGAACAGTCGGTAGATACCTTGAGTGATATGGTATTACGAGAGCTTGATTTTGAAGAATTTAAAAGGGATAAGTCTTACGCAGATGTGTACACAGGGGCTGTGATAGGCGAGATTGAGAATTTTGCTTTACATACGGATGGCGCGATCACGGCATATATCCGATACAACCCGGAATACTCCAATCCAACTTCTGGTGTTTTTTTTACCAGAAATTCGCTGGATGATCCTTTTGATTCAGTCACACCTACGGATTTTACCATGTATGATGAGAATGATGATGCGCATGTGGGCTGGTATTATATTCCGGTCAAAAACGGAGCTCCTATGTGGATGGCGCCTTATTTGAACGAGAATATTAATGTATACATGATTTCTTATGTGGTGCCGCTTTATGCGGAGGATGGAACATCTATCGGAATCATCGGTATGGATATTGATTTTGGAAAGATTACGGATAAGATAGACGCAATCCGATTGTTTGAAACGGGCTACGGATTTTTGACAGATGCACAGGGATCTGTTTATTATCATAAAGAACTTGACATGGGACAGAATATTTCCGAATTGGATCCGTCACTTGCAGACATCGGCAGTTTTCTGGGTGCTGCGGAAAATCAGGGAGTTCAGAAGGCTTATTCTTACCTGGGAGTAGCCAGAGAGTTAGCATATTATGATCTGGAAAATGGAATGAAGCTGATCGTTACGGCTCCGGATGAGAAGATCTTTGCCTCTGCGAATATGGTACGGACCGTGATTCTTATTACAGGGTTATTGGCGATCCTTATCTCTACCTTGGTAGGAGTATTGATCGGCAACGGTATTTCAAAGCCGATCCGTCAGCTGACCGCGATCATTTCGCAGACTGCAAAACTAAATTTTGTGTCAACGAAAAATGGTATCACTCTGCGGAAGCGCAAAGATGAGATTGGTATCATGGCGAGAGAAGTTCACGATATGCGTTCGGTATTGCGTGAGATGATCGCCAATATTCATCAGGTTGAGAATACGATCATCAGCAATGTAGATAATCTGAATCTCATCATGAAGGAGAACAACAGCCGTTCTGAAGATAATTCGGCGGCAACGGAAGAGATTGCCGCAGGAATGCAGGAGGCATCTTCTAATACGGCAAGTATCGTACAAAGTATCGATGAAGTAAAACGTAATTCCAGAAATATTTATGAATTGGCACAGAATGGAGAAGCAGATTCTGAGCAGATACTCGTACGAGCCGAAGAGATGGAAAAGGTCAGCAGAGAGTCAAGTGATAAGACAAATAGTATCTTTGAAGTGATGAAGCAGAAGACAGAGCGTGCGATTGAGCAGTCGAAGGCGGTTGCACGTATTAATGAGCTGACTGCTGATATCAAGAGCATTTCCTCCCAGACGAATCTGCTGGCATTAAATGCCAGTATTGAAGCAGCTCGTGCAGGAGATGCCGGCAGAGGATTTGCTGTGGTAGCTACAGAGATCGGTACACTTGCTGAGCAGACCTCTCAGACAGTAGACGGCATCAATGTGATCGTCAGTGAAGTAAATGAAGCAGTCGCGAATATGACAGAGTGTATTACCGCTATGATGCAGTTTTTGGAGGATACCGTTCTTGGAGATTATACGTTGTTTAGAGAATCCGGCGGACGATACCATAAGGACGCGGATGCGTTTATACAGGTCATGCGTCAGGTAAAAGGCGCAATTGAAGAACTGGATAGTTATATTGTTCAGATCGCGTCTTCTGTAGAAGAGATCAACCATACGGTAAGCGAATCGGCAGACGGTATGCACGTGATCGCCGAGAAATCCACAGAAGTTGTCGGAACCACGATCGAAGGCTATGAGAGACTTCGGGAAAGCCGTGAATCAGTAGATGAATTGAAAGTGATCGTAGATCAGTTTAAACTGTAAACAATAGGGAGCGGAAAGATGAAACTTGTAGTTTTGGATCAAAAGGTATTGCCTGATTGGGCCGGATTTTTACCGGAAGAGACGTTTATAGAACTAATGAATGGCAGGCGACACATGTATGCGATGGGCGTGGAGTTTTTCGATGAGCCGCAGGGGGCAATGTGCTGGGAAGAAAAAGAGAATGAATGGATCTTAAACAGTATCTATATTCATCCGAAGTACAGACGATTGGGACTGGGGAGTGAACTGATCGCTGCATTGTCAGAAAAAATGAAGAATAAAAATTGTCAGGATCTGTCTGTATCCTATGAGCAGGCGGGAGAACGGGAAACGTTGACACCGTTTTTACGGCGATGCGGTTTTATGATGGAGACGATGGAACTTCCGCTGGGTGTGACTACCCTTGCAGATGCAATTGCAAGTCTGCAGGAGCATCATGCCTTCAAGAAGAAGGGACGATTTAAACGTTTCGACCAGTTATCGAAACGGGAACGCTACCTATGCAATCAGTGGATGTCTGCAGAGATCGGAGAGCGGATCACTTCCTATTTACAGGAATCGCCTTCCAGTTTTGTTTTGCTTAAGGATGACGAAATTGCCGGAATGATACTGCTCAGTGAACAGCAAAAAACGATCAGTCTGGATTATTGCTGGATCAGACAAGACAGTACAGCAAGCTTTCTTTCCATGCTTGCCGTGGCAGCAAATGACCTGTATGCAAAGTATCCGGTTGAGACACCGATGGAAATGATACTGTCAACAGATCAGGCAGACCAGTTATATACTCGTCTGTTAGGCGGAAAGAGAGCGCAGATCACATTGTGTAAAGGAAGCTTTTCACCTTTGCCGCAAGAGCTACTGCGTGCGCTTTAACAGATTTTTAGGAGAAGGAGTGATTACACATGTCTATACAGCATGAAACATTGGACTTACAGAAGCAAACACATGCACCTGAAATGAAAAATCAGCAGGTGCAGGTGCCGGTTCATCAGAATGCTGCAATGATGAAGGATCAGCAGATGAATGCGCAGGCAACGACAAACGTCATAAGTGACGCAAAAAGATTCTATCTGGAACAAACAGCTCAGATGGAAGACACTGCCCGGCTGGGCAAAAAGAGCTTTAAGTCAAATACGGCAGAAAAGAAAAAGCGAAACGAAAGAATTGATCGGGCAAAAATAATGACCGAAAGAGCCACTGAATATACGTTGGATGTCTACGATCAGCTAAAGGACGTGAATGCGGTGCAGTATAAACCCAAAACCGCGAATTTATCGTATGAGCTTGCTGATCTGGAGGCGATTCCCTTTGCGCCTCAAATGTTTTTTAGTTCGACGATCCGCGACAAGCTGAAGATTTATCTGAACTGGGTCAAAAAATTTGATCATATAAAAAAGGAAGCAGAGGAGAACGAAGCATTTGCAGGGAATGAAGAATTCAAAGCCCGGGTAGCTGCGATGGAGCCCCTCATGTCCGCATTTCGTTATCGGTTGCAGGTATATTGTGAGCAGAACAGAGTGTCACTGGATGGTACGATCTTAAAAGATACGAAAGAGGCTTCACAGCTGACTGATGAGCATATCAAAGGATGGTACGGGTTGGTTCAGGAGAACTTTGTGCGGCTGGGCGCCAAAAGGGCTAGTAGTGCTGATAAGATTACGGATGAAGAACAACGACTGATACGTCGGGAGATGCGGGAAGAGGCAGGAAGACCGGAGGTGGCGCAGCATACAGGTGCATTGCAGCGAACCAGAGATGAGGCAATTTCGACGGAGTCGGATCGGCAGAGTCAGGAGTCCAGAGAGGAATTGCGGGCGCTGAATCGTGAATTGTATGAGGCCGGTCTGAAAGACGTTGCAAAGATCGTGCATGAGTATGTGGTCGGAACCCGATATGTGGTTGGTTATACAGAGGAGCGCAAACGGCTCAAAAAAGCAATGGCCGCAGTCAACGCTGCACTTGCCAAAGAAACAAATGCAGATGCGGCTCAGGCGCTGACAAATATTCGAGATTATTTTAATCGAATGACCAACGGTACACTACAGATACCGGTGGATACACCTGCGAACCAGATTATGGATTTTTCCGAAACAAAGCTCAAAGAAGAAGGATTAGATGGAGCCGGAAGTACCAGAAACAGCCTGATTCAGGGAGTGAGCCACTGGAGTGATCAGTCAGATACACCGTTGTTTTCCCATGAACCTACGGTAAATGACTTAAAGCAGCGTCTGGTTTCCAATTGCTATATGGTAGCTAGTGTGACAGGGTTGGTAGAATTGAATCCTGCGAAACTGAAAGAATGTATCAGGGATAATCGAAACGGTACGGTGACTGTAAGGCTCTATGTACCACAAAACCAGCTGACGGATCAGCCGAACCAGGAGATAGAGGCAGAAGACGTGGATGGCTTTGCTGTCATTGGAGAAGAAGAAATCAATCAGGCAAATGAAGATGCAGAGCTTGTGCCTGTATATGTAACAATAAAAAAGGAAATTCCACGCATAGCAGGAGCGGATGCATTGTCTGCCGGGGCATTATGGATGCAGATGATCGAAAAGGCGTGTGCGTATGTAGGTCGAAATGGCATGAAAGGGTATAAGTCACTCTGGTATGGCGAGGGCGGTGAGTTCTTGCGGCGTTTACTGAAAATCGCACCGGAACTGGATTATTCGAAGGGCATAACAAGCGAAGAGGATATTGAGGCAATGAAAGATACATTGTTTCAGAATATCTGCACTGCACGAGAGCGTAATGTCATCTATAATGCCGGTTCCAGTCAAAGGAGTGTGGACGGCTTAAACAGCGGTCATGCGTACTCTGTTTTAGGTGGCAAAGTGGAAAACGGACAGAGGTATGTTCTGCTGCGAAATCCGTACAGTACCCATTCGCTTCAGTATGATGAAAATGGAAATAGATCTATGACAGGAGGACTGCTGTCTGCAGGTTCCGATGAAACGTATGGTCAGTTCTATATGGAGTTCGAAGAGTTTATTAATTCTTTTGACAAGGTGACGCACACTAACCTCAACAACGCTCCACAGAATTAAAGGAAAACGGTGAACGATTTGTATTGAATGGCTTGTAATTGCAGGGGAAAACTGGTATCTTTGTTTATATACCAATGTGTTGGTACAAAAATATATCGACATATACAAGGAGGATTGAACGATGGGAATTATTAAGAAGAAACTGATGGCAGGTCTGTTGACTTTGGCAGTGGCTGCCAGTGTGTTGGGCACTGTCACACCGGCAAGCGCCGCGACACTGACTGCAAAGCAGTATCTCACAAAGATGGAGAAGGCTTCTAAAAAAGCAAAATCTTATGACGTAACACAGACAACTTCCATGACGATGGATATGAACGGACAGAGTATGAATATAAAGCAGACGGATAAACAGATCTGCTTCCAGGATCCGATCAAGTCAAAAACTGTCACAACATCGAAGGTGACATCTGCCGGTACGACACAGACAAGTAAGAGTGTTGTTTACCTGAAAGAGACTTCAAAGGGAAAAGTCTATAAATTTACTTCTGTAGATGGTGAACCTTACGAAAAGGAAGATTATACGGAATTGTATAAAAATATGTCCGGTAGGTCTGATTCACTGGATACATCTATGTATTCCGAGGCAAAGATTGTAAAGAAAAGTGTGAAAGTAAATAAGATTGATACGGTACAGATTGAAGCAAAGATGGACGGTTCAGCAATGGATGAAGCAATGCAGGCGCTGGGAATCGACAGTGAGCAGTTAGCACAGTTAGGCATTGATTTTAAATCAATGGATCCGATCCAGATAACCCTGTGGATCAATAAGAAGAATTATCTGCCGGTAAAGATGACTATGGATATGACGGCATTTTGTGACAGCCTTTGTAAGAATATGGCTGCAGCACTGAATGAGATGAGCGGCATGGATGAGGAGAGTACGGATGCGACAGAGAGTTTTTCTTTCTCATGCTCATCTGCAAAAACAACGGTTGTCTACAAAAATTACAACAAGGCAACAAAGTTTAACTTCCCGGATTTTTCAAAATAATACACATTTGAAAACACTTAAATATGAAATAGGACGAGGAAATCCCCGTCCTATTTTTTCGCTTTTTTCCGGACAGGAATTACATCTGCGGCCTCATATTTTTGCGCAGAAAATGCATACTAGTATATATCACAGTTTAGCAGAGAGAAACGGCAGGAGAAGTATGCATATGAAAAACCATTTGATAGATCAGACAAGCCCATATCTATTACAGCACGCAGACAATCCGGTGGACTGGTATCCTTGGTGTGAAGAGGCATTTTTGCGTGCCAAGACAGAGGACAAACCAATCTTTTTGAGCATCGGCTACAGCACCTGTCACTGGTGTCACGTCATGGCGCACGAGAGCTTTGAGGACGAAGAAATTGCAGAGATCATAAACCGGTATTTCATTGCGATCAAGGTTGACAGAGAGGAACGCCCGGATATTGACAATATTTATATGACGGTATGTCAGGCATTTACAGGAAGTGGTGGCTGGCCCACAACGATCTTTTTGACACCGGAACAAAAGCCTTTTTTTGCAGGCACTTATTTCCCGAAAACTTCCGCTTATGGACGAATCGGATTAAAGGAACTGCTGCTGCAGGTGCACGAGCGCTGGGAGACAAATCGGGAGCGTCTGCTTGCCTCTGCGGAGGAGATCACTGACATTTTACAAAAAGATGCGCTGAAAAAGAGGCGTCTGGTTGCAAGTGCGTCTGCAACCGATGCCGGATCAGGTTCAAGACTCATTCATCAGGCAGTGGCGATCTTCAAAGAGAGCTTTGACGAAAGATATGGTGGTTTTGGAGAAGCACCAAAATTTCCGACTCCGCACAACCTGTTGTTTCTCATGCGGTATTATGAGAAAAACGGAGACGGAGATGCCCTGAAAATGGCAGAAAAGACGCTGTTGCAGATGTGCCGGGGCGGTATGTTCGACCATATCGGCGGAGGTTTTTGCAGATACTCTACGGATGCATATTTTTTAGTACCTCACTTTGAAAAAATGCTCTATGACAATGCATTGTTGTTATCAGCTTATTGTAAAGCGTTCCAGCTCACAAAAAAGGAAATCTATCTCGATGTGGCTCAGAAGACTGCTCTTTTTGTCTTGCGTGAAATGACTTCTCCGGAAGGTGCATTTTACAGTGCCAAGGATGCGGACAGCGAAGGAGAAGAGGGGAAGTATTACCTGTTTCACCCATCCGAGATCGTACAGGTACTCGGTGAGCGTGCAGGGAAGGAATTTAACAGATATTTTGATATCACAGAAAGCGGAAATTTTGAGGGGAAAAGTATTCCAAATCTTTTGCATCATACACTTCCACCAATAGAAGAGGAAATAATCGAAGCCGGAGAAGGAATCGAGGAGTGTCGCGCAGCTGTTTATGAATATCGGCGTCACAGATATTCGCTGCATCTGGACGATAAGATCCTGGCCTCGTGGAATGGACTGATGATCGCTGCACTGTGCAGTCTGTACCGGGTGAGCGGAAAACAGATTTATCTGGAAACGGCGGTGCAGGCATGGAGGTTTATCAGTGAGCGTTTGTGCCAGGAGGATCTCATATATGTCAGCTGGCGAAACGGACAGCGGGGTGGAAAGGGATATTTGGATGATTATGCCTTCAGCATTTATGCCCTTTTGGCCTTGTATGAGGCAACATTGGATTCCACGTATCTGGAGCGGGCAGAGGTACTTTGCAAAAAGGCGGTTTCCGATTTTTACGATGAGGAGCACGGCGGATTTTTCCTGTATGGGAAAGCGCACGAGCAGCTGGTTCTGCGTCCAAAGGAGACCTATGATGGGGCTGTTTTCAGCGGGAATTCGGCAATGGCTTACAATTTGGTGCAGCTGTCGTTGCTTACCGGTGATGAGCGGATGCGGCAGCTGGCAAAGTCACAGCTTGCGTTTATGAGCGATGAGGCAGCCGGTTACCCGGCGGGTTATGCCATGTATCTTCTGGCATTGCTGGATCATATGGATGAGCCGGATCGGATCACGATTGTGCGCAAGGATCATGATCATCTGGATGGGTTGGCGTGTCGGATCCCTCTCGATACATTAGTTGTGATCCGTGACCAACCGGATGAAATGTATCCTTTGAAAAATGATCGCACCACGTACTATGCGTGTAGGTCACATTCCTGTCAGCCACCGACAAATGACTTCTTGACAATCAATTTGCGGAATGTTACGATAAAAAAAATGTGAAATATGTAGAAAGAGGGTGAGACCATGGATGGTTCTGATAGTCACGGGCATAAACAGGTGAACGATAGACAGCATAAAGCGTTTCAGAT
>JBJEML010000102.1:28969-34975 GCA_051879675.1 Lachnospiraceae bacterium
GAAGAATTATTTATTCCGGAGCGCCCCGATTATGAGGCGGAACTGTTAGAAATTCTGGATTCTGATGCGAAGCCTTCGGAGCTTCGTGAGCGTCTGGATGATTACCATGAAAACGATATAGCGTCGCTGCTGCAACATCTGGATAAAGATGCCCGTAAGCGTCTGTTTATGCTGTTATCTGCAGAACGCATTTCAGAGGTCTTCTCTTATGTGGAAGAAGATGAGATCAAAGGCTACATTCAGGAGATCAGTGCGGAAAAAGTGGCTGAGATCCTTGCATCCATGGATGCGGATGAGATCAGCGATATTCTGGATGAACTGGACGAGGAGGAGCGCGCACAGGTCGAGGCGCTTCTGGATATTGACACAAAGAAGGATGTAGAGCGTATCGCATCCTATGATGAGGATGAGATCGGTAGCTACATGTCTACGAATTTCATTCTGATCAGCCGTGATCTGACGATCAAGGAAGCAATGAAATCGCTGGTGGAGCAGGCGGCAGACCATGACAATATCTCTACCATGTATGTGGTAAATAAAAACGGTACTTTTTACGGTGCGTTGAGTCTGAATGACCTGATCATTGCCAGAGAGCATGACGATCTGGAAAGTTTGATCGCAACATCCTTTCCTTATGTATATGCGAAGGAAGATATCAGCGATTGTATTGAGGAATTAAAGGATTATTCCGAGGATACGATCCCGGTTCTGGATAATGACAACCGTGTCATCGGAGTTGTGACGGCACACGACCTGATCGAGATGGTAGACGAGGAAATGGGCGAGGACTACGCGATGTTCGCAGGTTTGACCGCAGAGGAGGATCTGAACGAATCGCTGATCCAGTCTATGAAAAAGAGGGTTCCGTGGCTGATCGTACTCTTTATTATGGGACTTGGTGTATCGACGATCACCGGTCTGTTTGAGCACGTCATGTCTGAGCTGACACTGATCGTCACGTTCCAGTCGTTGACGCTTGGTATGTCGGGAAATGTTGGCACGCAGTCTCTTGCGGTGACTCTGCGTGTGCTCATGGACGAGAATCTGGAGGGTAAGCAGAAACTGTATCTGGTATTCAAGGAGATTCGCGTCGGTATGGCAAATGGTCTGTTGCTTGGAAGCATTGCCTTTGTGTTTATCGGGTGCTATCTGACAGTTGTCAAGGGACAGCCGCTGGCGACTGGTTTTCCAATCTCCGGCTGCATCGGTCTGGCACTTTTGGTGGCAATGACGATCTCCAGTCTGACCGGTACGGTGATTCCGCTCTTTTTTAACAAGATCAAGGTGGACCCGGCGGTTGCATCAGGCCCTCTGATTTCCACAGTGAATGATCTGGTGGCAGTTGTGACCTATTATGGTCTGGCGTGGATCTTATTGTTAAATGTATTGCATGTCGCGATCATCTGATGTATTTTGGGATGATCCGAAGAGAAAGTGATGAGAAATAAAATGAAACGAAATTGTATAAAAAGACCGTATATGACGGAGAAACGAAAACGCTTGATTGCTACATTTTTGTGCGTATTGCTTGCAGTGGTCGTGGTCGTTCCGGTGCAGACAGAAGCTGCCGCAAAGACATCGGCGCTGGCCTTCACAAAATCGGTAAAAAAACTGACAGCCGGGAAGACCTACCGGTTTCTGGTAAATAAGACGGGTACGGTGGTCTGGTCAGTCGGTAATACAAAGATTGCATCCGTCAGCAAGAACGGAACGGTAAAGGCAAAGCGTTACGGTAAGACGCGTATTTACGCAAGCTGCGGCGGGGAGAAGATTTCCGTACTGCTGCAGGTGAAGGGAAAAAAGATTGTGGGCATTGATCCCGGGCATCAGCTGCGAGGCGATAGCAGCACGGAGCCTGTCGGACCGGGTTCGTCGACTTATAAGGCGAAGGTGGCAGGCGGTACGCGTGGTGTCTCGACCGGAAAACCCGAATATCAGTTGACACTAGAGGTGGCAAAAAAATTAAAGACAGAGCTTTGGGATCGGGGCTATCAGGTTGTCATGACCCGCACAAAAAATGATGTCAATATTTCCAACAAGGAGCGGGCAATTCTGATCAATGAGAGTGGGGCGGACATTTGCGTGCGTATTCATGCGGATGGCGCATCGGCTTCTGCAAGGGGAGCAACGGTACTCTGTCCGTCGTCTTCCAATCGTTATATCAGCAATCTATACAACAAGAGTAAAAAACTGTCCACGGCGCTGATCAGCGCATACTGCAAAGAGACGGGGCTTCGTAACCGCGGCATTTCTTACAGGGATGATTTGACCGGAACAAACTGGAGCACCGTGCCGACGACATTGATCGAGCTTGGTTTTATGACCAATTCTACGGAAGACCGATACATGGCATCCGCCTCAGGGCAAAAGAAGATGGTAAAGGGGCTGGCAGACGGGATCGACGCATATTTCGGTTATTAAACTTTCGATTCTTCGTTTTTTTGAAACAACGCGTGTTAGTTTAAACTTACTGTTGCCTTTTCGAAACGTATAGAGTATAATTTTTCTTAAATTTTACGAAAAGAGGATATAGCGATGAAAAAAGAGACATTTGTTACAAAGGAGCAGCTGGATACGATTGTAAAAGAATATCCGACTCCCTTTCATTTATATGACGAGAAAGGAATCCGTGCGAACGCGCAGGCCGTGAAGGATGCATTTGCGTGGAATAAGGGTTATAAAGAGTATTTTGCAGTAAAGGCGACACCCAATCCGTTTCTGATCAAGATTTTGCACGAGTATGGCTGTGGCTGTGACTGTTCTTCCATGGCAGAGCTGGTACTCTCGGATGCATGTGATATCCGTGGTGAGGATATTATGTTTTCCTCAAATGACACACCGGCAGAGGAGTTTGTAAAAGCGGACGAGCTGGGTGCGATCATCAATCTGGATGATTTTACACATATCGAATTTCTGGAGCAGACGCTCGGACATATCCCCGAGACGATCAGCCTACGTTACAATCCGGGTGGAGTATATGAGATCAGCAACGGCATCATGGACAACCCCGGGGATGCAAAATATGGTCTGACAAAAGCGCAGCTCTTTCAGGGTTACAGGATCTTAAAGGAGAAAGGCGCAAAGCGCTTTGGACTCCATTCCTTCCTTGTGAGCAATACCGTTACAAATGATTATTATCCGGCATTGGCACGTACATTGTTCAATCTCGTTGTGGAGATCAAGCAGGAGCTTGGCATCGAGATCAGTTTTATCAATCTTTCCGGTGGTGTAGGTATTGCGTACAAGCCTGATCAGGTGCCCAATGATATAGCAGTGATCGGAGAGGGCGTGCATCAGGTGTTCGATGAGGTCTTAGTACCGGCGGGGCTCGGTGACGTGGCAATCTATACGGAGATGGGCCGTTTTATGATGGGACCTTACGGGTGTCTGGTAACGAAGGCGATTCATGAGAAGCATACTTACAAGGAGTACATTGGTGTGGATGCATGTGCAGCAAATCTGATGCGTCCGGCAATGTATGGTGCATATCATCATATCACCGTTATGGGCAAGGAAAACGAGCCTTGTGAGCACATGTATGATATTGTAGGTGCGCTGTGCGAGAACAATGATAAATTTGCGATCGACCGCATGCTGCCGAAGATTGACAAGGGTGATCTGTTAGTCATCCATGACACCGGCGCGCACGGTTTTGCAATGGGCTACAATTACAACGGCAGACTGTGGTCTTCCGAAATTCTGTTGCAGGAGGACGGAACCCCGAAGTTGATCCGTCGTGCAGAGACAATTGCAGATTATTTTGCAACATTTGACTGTTTCGACGAGTTTAAAGGAAAATTGCAGTAATGCGAAAGAAAATAGGGTCGTTATATGTGTCTGATGGCATATATAACGACTTTTTTTACCTGTTTTTTTCATACATTTTACATTTCCAAGATAGATGTGAGGTTCAGGGATGGGCTATACTGATTCTGTAGAGTTACAGAGACGAAAGGATTTGAAGGTTTGTATGGTTACGATCGAGCAGCGGGAAAAATTAGAGGAAATCATCATCAACCGATGGATCAGACCGGTATTTCAGCCCATTGTTTCACTCCGTGATGGGAGCGTACTCGGTTTTGAGGCATTGAGCAGGGTGGAACAACCCGGTTTGTTTGACAATGTTGAAGAAATGTTTCAATGTGCGGAAGAGAGCGGCTGTATCTGGATGCTGGAACAGGTGTGCAGGCGTGCGATCCTGAGGGGAATCTATGAACAAAAAGATGCACTGGATCAGTATCGCGCAAAGATCTTTATCAATGTAAGTCCGAAAGTATTGCATGACGAAAAATTTCGCGAGGGCTTTACACGAGAATATACAAAACGATATGGGATCGATACCGAGCGAATTGTTTTTGAGGTCACGGAACGGGAGCGCGTGGAGGATGAAAAGAGCTTTCGGCAGGCAATTGAGCACTATAAAATGCAGCATTACCAGATCGCTATCGATGATGTCGGATCAGGTTATGCCGGATTAAACCGCATCTGCAGCCTGACACCGGGATATATTAAACTGGATAATGCATTGGTGCGAGATGTATATAAAAATCCGATCAAGTATGCAATGATCAAGGGAATGGTAGAATTTTCCCATAACAGCGGTATCCTGCTGATCGCGGAGGGTATTGAGACAAAAAAAGAGCTGGATCTGCTGATCGATCTGGGTGTTCAGTACGGTCAGGGTTACTATCTGGCAAAGCCGGAGTTTCGGCTGCACTTTGATAATCAGCAGGCAGTAGAGGAAATCGTTGAGAAGAATACCTGCAACCACATGCACAATCATCTTGGTGTAAAAAAGTATTATATCAAAAATTTAATGAGGATAGGATTAACTGTTGCACCGCATGCAACCGTGGAATCAGTACTTACTTATATGAAACGGCATGATGAGGCTGTTGGAATCTGCGTTGTGGATCAGGAACAAGTGACAGGTATTCTGACAAGGGAAAAGCTGTTTCAAAAATTGAGCGGGCAGTACGGGTTTTCCCTGTATTATAAGAAAAATATCGGTGATCTGGCTGAGAAAAATTTTTTAATGGTTGATGCGAAGACTTCCATCAGCAGCGTTGCAAAGATTGCAATGGAGCGTGAGATGGATGCACTCTATGATTTCATTGTGGTCAAAGAGGAGGACAAGTATGCAGGAATTGTCACGATTCAGGATCTGTTAAAAAAGGCGATGGAAATCGATGTGGACCTTGCAAAATGCGCGAATCCCCTGACCGGTCTTCCGGGTAATATTGTCATTGATCAGGAGGTAAAGGAAAGCGTGGAGTCCGGAAAAAAGTGCACGATCTATTATTTTGATCTGGACAATTTCAAGGCGTTCAATGACGTTTACGGTTTTGAAAAGGGTGATGAGGTCATCCGTATACTGGCAGACGTATTAAAGAAAAATGCCGGTGCGAACGATTTTGTAGGACATATCGGCGGGGATGATTTTGTGATGATCTGTGAAGGGTTTCAGACGTTTGCATTTTCCGAGAAGATACGGACAGAGTTTGAGCAGCGCGCCCATATGCTCTACAGAGAGGAGGATCGGGCACGACAGTGTATTCAGGCTTACAACAGACACGGCGTCATAGAGACATTTCCGCTCGTATCTGTGACGATCGTTTCTGCTTCCAATGAGCGGGAATCTTTCGGAAATTATGACGAAGTGGTGAGTGTGCTTGCAGGGTATAAGAAAGCTGCAAAAACACGGAAACGCGAGTTGGCTACCGGATGAAGCTCTAAGGATTTGATCTAAAATTTTAGTTTACAAAAGTGAATTTTTTTCTTGCCACGCCATGAAATGTATGTTATACTTTTATTCGTTGTAATGAACAGTGCATTGCATATCAGCCGGCGTGTCGGAATGGCAGACGATGCAGACTCAAAATCTGTTGTGGGTAACCACGTGTGGGTTCAAGTCCCACCGCCGGCAGTAAAAAAAGGAGTAAGACAGATGTCCAATGTCATTAAGTTAACATGACAAAATTAAAGATCTCAGTATTAGAAATAATA
>JBJEML010000103.1:0-34833 GCA_051879675.1 Lachnospiraceae bacterium
GCAGGTGCAAATATTGCCGGATTTGAGAAGGTAGTAGATGCTATGTTAGCTCAGGGTGTTTGCTAATTAAAGAAAACAGTAAAAAATACAAACACAGAGCCTTGCGGACGATTGCCCGCAGGGCTCTTTTTTCACCAGATGAATATCCGCGCATATCTTATAGGGAAAACATTGTTTTGGAGTTATTTCATGGATTTTAACCAGAGGGATTACTTTTTCCAGATGCAGCAGCTGCGGCAGATACCGTACTCGCTCATGTATCCCTATCCGGATCTATATATGAGTGAGATGGAGACAGAACGCGATCTGCAATATTTACAGCAGATGTATCCCGCAGATGCCAAGAGAATGCAGAAGAAAGTCGAAGAAGAATTAGATAAGCTCGAGTACGAGGGCAGCATGATGTATGATGAATACCCGGACCGGGTGTCCATGCTGCTGATCTGCGACCGGATCGAAAAAGCACTCGCCAGAGAGGATGCAGAGCGCCGGGCGAAGGAAGAAGCTGACATGGAAACAGACGAGGAGATGAACGCAATGAACGTGCGTCGCCGTGGCCGCGGAGATCGTGACGATTTTCGCTTTGATCGTGGCAGACGCAATCTTTTAGAGGTGCTGTTATTCAATGAAATGCACAAGCGCCGCTGCAAACGCCGTCAATGTCGAAGATTTTGGTAAAGTAATAGTTGAGGTTTTGCAAAAAACGCATTACAATAGGGAGTGTCCGAGCAGTTGGACACTCCCTGTTTTGTCGTGGAGCCGGATGAAAGATGTGAATCCTTCCACGCGTCCGGAGCGAAAATATACAAATAATTGAGGAAAATACATTGAAAAAAGGAATCATAAAGGCAGTCGTACTGGCATTCTGCTTCGTTGCAGCGGTCATTACGTTCGGATATTTTACAAATCAAAACAGTGTAAATCTCACGACAGAGATGCAGGCAGCATCTTATCCGGTGATCTCTGTCTATCACAAGGAGTATCTGGTGGGCGAACTGCATGGCTACCGTGAAAAAATGGACATAACGACCATGCGCGACTGTGTTGTGCCGCTGCAGAACGACCGTGCAGTTACGGTGGAGGTCAATACATTTGGCAGACAGATCGACAAGATCAGTTATGAGATCCGAAGCCTGAACGGTGAGCGTCTCATTGCGGACCGCGTGTGTGATAATTACACAACAAACGGTGATATCCTGCATCTGGAACTGGTGATGGAAAATCTGCTGGAGGAGAGTGAGGAGTATCAGCTGTTGTTTCTGGTTCAGAGCGGCGAAGACACGATTCACTACTATACCCGTCTGATGCAGAAACCGGACAAGCATTTGGACGATTATCTGGAGTTTGTCAATCAGTTTCATGAGGACACGATGAACAAGGAGAACGCAGCACGGTTGTCCACTTATCTGGAGCCTGACAGTTCCGTGGAAAACAATGACCTGAACTTGGTGACGATCAATTCCAGTCTTCAGCAGGTGTCTTGGGCTGATTTTGACTGTCATCAGCTCACAGATTCTATTCTGACGATCGCGGATCTTAGTGACAGATATGCGGTGATCACTTTGGACTATGTGTTGACTGCGACAGGGGCCGGCGGTGAGTTGGAGTATTACAACGCAAGGGAATATTATCGCGTCAGCTACAATGAAGAGGGAAAACGCTGTTATCTTCACAATTTTGAGCGAAATGTCAACCAGATTTTCCGAGCCGACGGAGAAAATTTTGTTGACAATTATATCCAATTAGGCATTAGAGACGGAAATGTAGAATATAAAAAGAATGAGAACGGACAAATTACCTGCTTTGTGCAGCAGGGAGAGCTGTGGAGTTATAATGAGGGGAATAGCACCCTGTACCGTATTTTCAGTTTCCGGGGATATGAGGGCATGGATATCCGGGAAAACTACTCCGCGCACGACATCCGCATCCTTGGCATCAATGAGAGTGGTAGTGTGGATTTTGCCGTATACGGGTATATGAACCGGGGTGTGCATGAGGGACAGGTCGGTGTGTCCGTGTGCCATTTTGACAGTGTGGCTGCCACGGTGGAGGAAGTGCTGTTCATAAAATCCGATAAATCCTATGGTCGCCTGAAGATAGATATGGGCGGTGTGCTCTATGAAAGCGCGGAGGGTAATCTCTACTGCATGATGGAGGGAACGATTTACTGCATTGATACAGCAGACAGCAGTGTACGCATATTGGCGGAAGGGCTGGGAAGCGAGAACTATTGCGCGTCATCAGACCACCGTCTGCTCGTATGGCGGCAGGATCTTAAAGATGGAGGGAATCTGACAGTTGCAGATCTCGAGAAGGAGCATCTGAGTGTTCTTGAGGCAGCAGGCGGGCAAACGCTGTATCCGATCGGGTTTTTACAGGATGATTTCGTCTATGGGATTGCGGAGAACTCGAATCCGGTGGCGGCAGACGGAACCGTGCTGATGAGCCGTGTCGTGATCTACAATGTTACCGGTGACGAGATCGTAAAGGAATACAGCAAGCCGGACTATTTTATTTCGGATGTATTGATCGATGAGTATGTGATCACGTTGCAACGTGTGAAGCGCACGGAGACCGGTTATGTCGAGGTGACGGCAGACACCATTCTGAACCACGAGGGAGAAGGAATTCTGGACGACAACATCCGGCGGTCATATGATAGTGCCAAACAGATGCAGGTACAGATGCTGCTCAGCGCGAAGGCAACGCATAAGAGTTCCAATGTGGTGACCTCCAGGGAGATACTGTTAGATCAATTGCCGGAGACCGAGCTTGCGCCGGAGCATCCGTGGGAGGGCTACTATATCTATGCAAAGGGCAGCTGCCAAGCGTTCTGCTCCGGGCTTTCAGATGCTGTCAAGGAGGCGGACGGGCAGATGGGTATTGTTGTTGACCGTACGCTGAAGCCGGTGTGGAAGCGGGCAAAGCGGCTTGTCTGTACGCCGATTGAGCTGCCGGAAGATTTCCGTGTGGACGATATTCAGACATTTTATCCGGATGCAAAGCAGTATGATCTGACCGGATGCAGACTATCGCAGACGCTGTATTATGTGAGCGAAGGAATCCCGGTTTTGGTAACGCTTGAAGATGGTAAAAAGGAGCTCATCCTGGGCTATGACTCTGTAAATATCTGGGTGTATGACGCGGAGAGCAATTTGACTGCTCGAAAGGCGATTTCGGATGCGGAGGCAGATTATGGCACGCACAGTAGCCGGTACACTGCATTTTTACAATGAAAATTGCATAAAAAAGATAATATTTTGATGCCATATTCGTATGGTTTTAACAGAAATGAGAAAATGCCTTGAAAAATGGGGGTTTTTAAGGTATATATAAGAGAGATAGTGTGTCATTTTATGGAATACAGGCTGTCCGAAAGTTATCAGCTGTTAGTGGTGAGCTGATATGGTACATATGTGAATACATATTATGAGGGTATTGAGTATGAGTAATAAGGAAATTGTAGTATCTGATGTAAGTCGTGAGCATGAGAACCCCATCGCTGAGTTGGTTCAGGTTGCATGTCAGTTTGATAGTAATATTGTTTTGGAGAATGACAACCGCAAGATCAACGCTAAGAGTATTATGGGGATCATGGCATTCAACCCGACCCGGGGGATGACTGTGAATATTGTAGCTGATGGTAGCGACGAGCAGGAAGCACTTGTAGCAATGGAAAAGTTTTTGGTTTGCAGCTAAAAACGAAAAATCAGTTTATAGGAGGACGCAGCAATGGCAAACGTAAAAGCAACTGCAGACACAGTAAAGAATGTGGCAGCTAAGAAAGCGGAAGAGACAAAAGAGGCAGTAAAGACTGCAGCAAAGGCAGTAGAGACAAAGATTGACGAAGTTAAGACAGAGGCAAAAGAGGCAGCAGTAAAGGCTGAGACAAAGGTGGCAGCAGTAAAGGCTGAGAAGGCAGCACCTGAAAAGAAAGAGGTTGCTCCTGCGAAGGAAGTAAAGGCAGACAAGAAGAAACCCGGACGGAAGCCCGGCAGCAAGACTAAGACAACAAAGGCTGCAAAAAAAGAGGAAGCTGTAACCGAGGTTTATGTTCAGTATGGTCCTAACGGTGAGGCAGCTGTAGATGCAGTTGTAGACCGCATCAGAAATGAATATGTGGCACAGGGTCACAGAGCATCTTCCATCAAGAGCCTGAAGGTGTATGTAAAGCCTGAAGAGAGATCTGCATACTATGTGATCAATGAAAAGGTTCAGGGAAGAGTAGATTTATTCTAATCGCTTAAAACAATGAAATTCCGATTCGGTGAGAATCGGAATTTTTTGTTTTCCGGAAACCGGTGGCTTCCATATTTTGGCTGGACTGTATAGGAGGACTATGATAAAATATAAAAAAGTGCTTGTTGCGTAATAACAAAGGATACTAAGTAGGGGGATAAAGATGAAACAGAAGAAAAAAGTAAAGCTTGTGCATTCTATGATGTTCAAACTGGTAGGTCTCTTTGTGGTTGGAATCCTTTTGACCGCGGTTCTTTTGATGACGATCTCAGTTGAGCAGACCCAGAAATCGACACGGTCACTTGTTCAGAGCTACATGCTCACAGCTGCCGAAAGCAATGGCTATATCATGGATACGGTCGTCGCAACGCGTGGAGAGGAGATTCTCGAAAACGGCGAAGCGCTCGGGCAGATCCTGTCGGGAGTAAAGATTGAGGGTATGGACAGCAGCTATGCATATCTGGTATCGGCAGAAGGAACGATGCTCTATCATCCGACAGCAGAAAAGATCGGGTCTCCGGTAGAAAATGCAGTAGTCACAAAGCTGGTTGCGGATCTGAAACAGGGAACGATTGCAGAGCCGGATTGTGTGGAATATGAATTCAAAGGGGTGACAAAATATGCCTCTTACTATATCAATCCGCAGGGAAGTTATATATTGGTCGTGACTGCGGATGAAACGGATGCATTCCGCTCTGTTGCACATACGAGAAATGTGCTGGTCATCGTATTGTTTGTAGTAGTTATTTTGTTTGCCGCAGTGGGCGGACTGTTGATAAACAGGTTGGTCAGACCTTTGCATGTGCTCACCGGCGTTGTAGATAAGGTAGCTGATCTGGATCTCACGGAAAGTGAGGAAGAGAAGGTCTTGTCAAAACGAAGAGATGAGATTGGTCTGATCGCTAAGGCGGTCGGTAATCTGCACGGTGAGCTTCGTGAGATTATCGGGGCGATCCAGAGTCAGGGTGCAAAGCTATCCGAGAGTAATATGCAGTTTGCACAGGGATTTTCTGAGATTGTCCAGACTGTGGATAATGTCAATATTGCAGTGGAGGAAATCGCAACCGGAAGTACCTCGCAGGCACAGGAGACTTCTACGGCAAGTGAGCATATTGTCGATATCGGAAATGCCATAGAATCTAACAGCACCAGTGTGGAATTGCTGGAGAACTCCATTCAGAAGATGAATTCGCTGGCAACAGAGTCTACGGAGATGTTGAATGATCTGGTACGTATCAACAGCTGGACAGCCGATACAATAGATGTTGTCACAGAGCAGACAGATCGCACGAACCAGTCTGCGGAAAAGATCAACGAGGCGGTTGTTGCCATTCAGGGTATTGCATCGCAGACAAATCTGCTGTCACTAAATGCCTCTATTGAGGCAGCGAGAGCCGGGGAAAGCGGGCGCGGATTTGCGGTTGTAGCAGAACAGATCCGCAAGCTGGCGGAGGATTCGGCAAGCAGTGCGGAGCAGATAGAGGCGATTGTTCGGGAATTGATCGCAAATTCCGAGGATGGCGTCGCAAAAATGCATGATCTCAGCAAGGCATCCAAGGTGCAGGCTGAGAGACTGGAAAACACAACGGTATCCTTTGACGGTCTGAAGAGGGAGATGGAGACGGTGTCTGTTGCTTCCAGAGAGATTTTTGATCAGACAAGCTCCATTAACAGTCTCAAAAATGGTGTGAGCAGTGTCATTGAGCAGCTGGCAGCCATTGCGGAGGAGAACGCTGCGTCCACGCAGGAGACAAGTGCGAGCATGTACACGCTGACAGAAAACCTTGACAAATGCAAGGATGAAACAACAGTGCTCTCCGACCTGAGCGAGCAGCTCAATGAACAGACGAGCAAGTTTAAATTTTAAGTTTTTAGAGATAATACATAATAAGTTTAGGGGGTCCTCTGTGAAACAGTCATAGAGGCCCTGCTTTTTTAGAAAAGGAGAATGACATATGACAGCTGAGAGTATTAGAAAAGAGGCGCAGGAGTTGCGCGAAACGATTGTTTCTGACAGGCGGTATTTGCACATGCATCCGGGAACCGGGTTTGATATCAAAGAGACGGTGGAGTATGTAAAAAAAGAACTGGAGGCGATGGGCTATGAACCGAAGGAGTGCGGAAAAGCCGGATTGATCGCTCTGGCGGGTGGAAAAAAGCCCGGAAAGGTTTTTCTCATCCGTGCGGACATGGACGCACTGCCAATTCGTGAGGAGGCAGATGTAGAGTTTGCTTCCGAAAACGGCTGTATGCATGCGTGCGGACACGATATGCATACGTCAATGCTGCTTGGCGCGGCGCGCCTGTTGAAAGCACATGAAGACGAGATAGAGGGAACGATCAAACTGATGTTTCAGCCGGCAGAGGAGATCTTTGAGGGTTCTCATGACATGATCGAAGCCGGACTGCTGGAAGACCCGAAGGTAGATGCGGCGCTGATGATCCATGTGATGGCAGGCATGCCGTTCCCGGCGGGAACTGTCATTGTCTCTGCGCCCGGTGTCAGTGCTCCGGCGGCAGACTATTTTGAAATCAAAGTACAGGGAAAGGGCTGCCATGGCTCCATGCCGAATACCGGAGTTGATCCGTTAAATGCAGCGGCGCACATTTTGATCGCGCTGCAGGAAATTCATGCCCGGGAATTGGCAATGGGAGATCAGGCTGTCATGACGATCGGAACGCTGCACGCCGGAACGGCAGCAAATGCGATTCCGGATACTGCTACGATGGGTGGAAGCATCCGTACGTTTGATGAGGAGACACGCGCCTTTCTGAAGCAGCGTTTGACAGAGGTCGCTGAGGGAGTTGCGAAGTCTTTCCGAGCACAGGCGGAGGTGACGTTTGGAAGCGGATGTCCGACACTGATCAACGATAAGGAATTATCAGAGTGTGCAGATAAATATGTCAAAGAATTGTTGGGTGAAGGACAGGCATTTTCTGTTGCACAGCTCAATGCAATGGGAGGCGGCGGAAAATCTTCAAAGGCAGCAGGCTCAGAGGATTTTGCCTATGTCAGTCAGGAGGTGCCGTCCATTATGTTGGCTCTGGCTGCCGGACAGCCGCAGAAAGGCTATCAGTATCCGCAGCATCATCCGATGGTAAAATTTGACGAGGATGCGCTTGCCGGAGGCAGTGCCGTGTATGCATACACAGCAATGCGCTGGTTGCAGGAGCACAGATAAAGTGATTCAATAAGGGGAAAAATGATGCTTATATTGGAGCTTTTGGGAACGATTGCATTTTCCATTTCGGGAGCGATTGAGGCAATGAAAAAGAAAATGGATCTTCTGGGCGTACTTGTGCTCGGTCTGGTGACAGCGGTCGGCGGAGGCATTATCCGCGACCTGATCATCGGCGAACTGCCACCTGCCTCTTTTCGCAATCCGCGAAATGCGCTGATCGCGCTGGGGACGGCATTTGCGGCGTTTCTGGTAGGAGCCTTTTTGTCCAGGCGGAAGAAGCCTGTGCACAGTATGCTCTGGAATCGTGTCCTTTTGATCTCGGATGCTTTTGGACTGGGTGCATTTACTGTGCTCGGTATTCAGGGCGTTCAGCAGCAGACGGACTATCATGGTACGGCGATCCTGCTCTTTGTCGGTGTGATCACCGGTGTGGGTGGTGGTCTGCTTCGGGACATTTTTGCCGGAAATGTGCCGTATATTTTTCGTAAGCATGTGTATGCGACGGCATCCATTGCGGGGGCCGTCGCATATCTTGGGATCCAACGTCTGGGATATCCGCGTGCAGCCGTGCTGATCAGCCTGTTTCTGGTCGTATTGCTGCGGCTTCTGGCAGCGCACTATGAGTGGAATCTGCCTCGTGTGGAGCTGCCGGAGTAAGTGCGACTGTGCAGGGAAGGGTCTTTGCATCAGCCGCGGGGCTGCTTATTCGGAAAATGACACAGAAATGGAAAAGGAACGTTACATATGAAAGAAACATTTATGACAAAAATGGTGGTGGTATGGCTGGGAGCAATGCTTTGTTGTGCGCTCTGGGGCAGTGCCTTTCCGTGTATCAAGATCGGATACCGCTTATTTGAGATACCCTCGGATGCTGTGGCAACACAGATCCTGTTTGCCGGTCTGCGTTTTACGCTGGCAGGCGTGATCGCGCTTTTGATCGGATCAGCGTTAAACCGGAAGTGGCTGATCCCGAAAAAGGGCTCCGGACCAAAGATCGTGAAGCTGTGCATGCTGCAGACGGTAGTACAATATCTGTTTTTTTATGTCGGACTGGCACATACATCCGGCGTGCGTGCATCCATCATAGAAGGAGTGAATGTGTTTATCGCGATTCTTGTGGCAAGCCTTATTTTTCATCAGGAGCCGCTCACTGGGCGAAAGGTCATCGGAAGTATCATCGGATTTGCCGGTGTGGTGCTGGTCAACTTGACCGGAGAGGCAGGAGCAGGCGGTTTTGCGTTGCTCGGAGACGGTTGCATTTTGCTATCCACAGTTGCGTATGCGTTTTCATCCGTCTATCTGAAGCGCTATTCGAAGGAAGAAGACCCTGTCGTGCTGAGCGGCTGGCAGTTTGTACTCGGAGGCCTGATCATGGCGGTCTGCGGGGTGTTGTTTGGTGGACGCCTGGAGGTGGTGAACCTGGCGGGTATAGCGATGCTTGTCTACCTTGCCGTCGTTTCAGCGGTGGCATATTCCCTGTGGGGCATGCTGTTAAAGTATAATCCCATCTCACGCGTGGCGGTGTTCGGCTTCATGAATCCGGTGTTTGGCGTGATCCTGTCTGCGATCTTCTTGCGGGAGACAGGCAGCCTCGGCGTGATGTGCATCCTTTCGCTTGTGCTCGTGTGCGGCGGTATTTATATTGTAAATCGTGGAGAATAAACAGATGCGCGGTGTATGGTGGTAGATGGCTCTGTGTGAGTTTATAGATTTTTAATAATTGAAAGGGTTGTAAAACCCGAAAAAGGAGCGTAAAATACTCTTTAATATCATTTTAAAATATATGCTTCGCAGGAGGCATATATTTTTTACAATCTGGTCAGCACTCTCGGCAAAAGAGTGCTGACAAAATAAAGGTATGAAAATACAGGCGAAAACATCCGTGAAAAGGAGATCCGGAAAGAAAGGAAGGTTGATATGGAAGAACAAAACAAGACGATTGATAGAAACGAGCTGGAGCGACTGTCACATGAGTTTACTTATCGGCGCTATATGATGGACAGGGGAAAGATCCGCAGTCTGTTTCAAGATATCCGGATTCCGGAATACATCGCACTTTACAGCATCGCCCAGGATGGAGAGAATTCCTCTATATATGGTGAACGTACGTATTTACAGGAACTGTCGGAGAAAATGCAGCTGTCTATGCGCCAGACTTCAAAGATGGCTGGGGATCTGAGAGACCGGGGGCTTGTGACATGGTCTCATGACGGAAACGGAAAAGACGGAACTTATGTGACGATCACAGAGAGCGGAAGACAGCTTTTGGAGAAGCAGGAGACGATTGTTAAGGAGTTTTATGGGCGCGTGATCGATAGCTTTGGAAAGGAAAATCTGATCCGGCTGCTTCATCAGATGAAGGAGCTGGAGACGGTGATGACCCGCGAGATCGAACAGATGGAAGAAGCCGGGGAATTAGAGGACTGAAAGGAGGACGATGCGGATGACAAAATCAATGGAAGAATATGTAAACAGACAAGAGGCGACATGCAGAGCAAATGATGCGATCGACCGTCGACTGTATGATGAATATGGTGTAAACTGCGGACTGAGAGATGAAAACGGAAACGGTGTCCTGACCGGACTGACCAACATATCAAAGATCGTATCCTCAAAGATCGTGGATGGCAAAAAGGTTTCCTGTGACGGTGAGCTCTGGTACCGCGGTTATCGCGTTGAGAATCTGATCAACGGCCTTGGACCGCAGGAGATGGGATTTGAGAAAATCGCATATCTGCTGCTCATGGGACAGCTGCCGACGGCAGAGGAAGAAGCTGAGTTTCGTGAGCTCATGGGAGAAGTGCGCACACTTCCGACCAACTTTACCAGAGATGTCATCATGAAGGCACCGTCGGAGGACATCATGAATTCCATGACGCGAAGTATCCTGACGCTGGCCTCTTATGATCCGAAGGCGAAGGATACGAGTGTCGCAAATTCTCTCAGACAATGTATTCAGCTCATCAGTGAATTTCCGCTACTGGCGGTGTACGGCTACAACGCATACAATCATTATGAGAAGGATCAGAGTATGTTCATCCATCATCCGGACCCGAATCTCTCAACGGCGGAAAATCTTCTCATGCTTCTGCGCCCGGATAAACAGTATTCACCCGTTGAGGCAAAGGTGCTGGATACGGCATTGATCCTGCATATGGAGCACGGCGGCGGAAATAACTCGACGTTTACGACGAGAGTAGTCACTTCTTCCGGTTCGGACACGTATTCGACCATGGCAGCAGCAATGTCTTCCTTAAAGGGCCCTAAGCATGGTGGTGCGAACATCAAGGTCATGGAGATGATGAACAATATCCGGGAGCATGTCAGCGATTACGGGGATAAGGATGAGGTGAGAGCTTATCTGGAAAAGATCGTTAATAAAGAGGCGTTTGATAAAAAGGGTCTGGTCTATGGAATGGGACATGCCGTCTATTCCCTGTCAGATCCGCGTGAGCGCGTGTTCAAGTCCTATGTAGAGGAACTGGCAAAGGAAAAAGGAAGAGAGCAGGATCTGCTTTTGTACGAAAATATTGAGGAGATCGCGCCGAAAGTTATTGCGGAGAAGCGTCGCATTTTCAAGGGTGTCAGCCCGAATGTAGACTTTTACAGCGGATTTGTATATGATATGCTCGGAATTCCGCAGGAACTGTATACGGCGATCTTTGCGATTGCGCGAATCGTCGGCTGGAGTGCCCACCGGATCGAGGAGCTGATCTGCATGGATAAGATCATCCGCCCGGCCTACATGAGTGTGATGGAAGTGCGGGAGTAAGCAATCCCGGTAGTTGTAATTCTGTATGAAAGAGTGTAAAATAAATAATTATTTTGAAAAAAGTTCGGAGGAAAACAACAATGGTAAAACATGTGATCTTATGGAATTTGAAGGATGAATACAGTGTTGAGGAGAAGGCGCGTATTAAGGCGGACATCAAAGAGAGTCTGGAAGCGCTGGTAGGAAAGATTCCGGGACTTTTAGAGATGAAGATCAATATTGAGGGCCTGCCCAGTTCCACCGCAGATCTGATGCTAGATTCAACCTTTGAGAGCGCAGAAGCATTAAAGGGTTATGCCGTTCATCCGGAGCATGTCGCTGTTGCAGATGGCAAGGTACGTCCTTTCACGGCAACGCGCGCGTGTCTCGATTATGAGATCTAGGATTGTGCACAGTAGCTGATTGTGCTTAGGCTGAAAGAATCCATGTGGTGAGACAGCTCGGAGAATCAGGGACATAAGAGAAAACAGATGAGTGGAGGAAAAGGAATATGAGAAGCGTTACATTGGGAAGTACAGGAATCACTGTACCACAGAACGGCTTTGGTGCATTGCCGATCCAGCGTATCAGTACAGAGGACGCAGCAGCGATCCTGCGCCGCGCTTATGAGGGTGGGATGCGCTTTTTTGACACGGCGCGTGCATACAGCGACAGCGAGGAAAAGATCGGCGCGGCATTTCACGGATTTGGCGCGGAGCGGGAAAATGTATATATCGCCACAAAAACGGCTGCAGAGACACCGGAGCAGGTGCGCGAGCAGTTTGCGGCAAGCCTTCGGAATATGGAGCTTGACTATGTGGATATCTATCAGTTTCACTGTGTGAACTGCTGCTATAAGCCGAATGATGGCACCGGAATGTACGAGTGCATGCAGGAATTAAAGGCGGCGGGAAAAATTCGCCATATCGGCATTACGACACACAAGCTTGGCATTGCAAAGGAGATCATCGCATCCGGCTTGTATGAGACGTTGCAGTACCCGCTGAGCTACCTTTCCTCCGATGAAGAGATCGCACTGGTGGAGGAATGTAAAACGCACAATATGGGATTTATCGCGATGAAGGGACTGGCCGGAGGATTGATCAACCATGCGCCGGCGGCGATGGCGTTTATGCTGCAGTTTGACAATGTGATTCCAATCTGGGGCGTACAGCGTATGTCGGAACTGGAGGATTGGCTGGCGTTTATGGACAAAGAGCCGGAGCTGACGGAGGAGCTGCAGGCATTCATCGAAAAAGAGCGCACAGAGCTGACCGGAGAGTTTTGCCGGGGCTGTGGGTATTGTATGCCCTGTCCGGCAGGCATCATGATCAACCAGTGCGCGCGTATGTCGCTCATGCTGCGCCGTGCGCCGTCAGAGGCATGGCTGACACCGGACATGCAGGCGGAGATGAAAAAGATCGAAGGGTGTTTGGAGTGCGGAGCCTGCCGTAAGAAGTGTCCCTACGAGCTGGACACGCCGAACCTGCTGAAGAAGAATTATGAGGATTACCGGAAGATCCTGGCAGGGGAAGTAACGGTATAGATAAAACAAAAGGCTGTCGGGAGATAAAAGAATATGAAAATGAAAGCAATTTGCGCGCTGCTTGTAATTGCAATGGCAGCAGGCATGCTGGTGGGATGCGGCAGTAAAGGGGCAACGGGTCAGGGAAGGATTTTGAACATCCAGTGCTGGAATGAGGAGTTTAAGAGCCGTCTGGCTGACCACTATCCCGGATATGAAGTCGTAGACGGTACAACCGGTAAAATAGGAGACGTGATCGTAAAGTGGACGATCACTCCTTCTGATGATAATGCTTATCAGAACCACCTTGATGATATGCTGTTAAGGCAGAAGGATTCTGCCGCAGATGACAAGATAGACTTATTCCTGATCGAGGCTGATTACGCATTAAAATATGTAAATACAGATTACACGATGGATGTTGCCGAGCTGGGCATCACCGAGGATGAACTGAAGGATCAGTACCAGTACACGAAGGATGTTGTAACCGATGAAAACGGAAAACTGAAGGGTGTATCATGGCAGGGCTGTCCGGGTGTTCTGATCTACAACCGCGAGGCAGCAAAGGAAGTATTAGGAACAGATGATCCGGCAGCTGTACAGGAGTTTGTAAAGGACTGGGATACCTTCCTTTCAACTGCAAAGATCATGAAGGATGCCGGTTATAAAATGACATCATCTGTAAATGACACCTTTCGCGTATTTTCTAACAATGTAACCTCTAAGTGGGTTGAGGATGGCAGGATCAACATTGATGAGAACATCAAAAAGTGGGTTGACATGTCAAAGGACATGGTAGCAGCAGGCGAGACGGGAACGCATAAGCTGTGGTCTGATGACTGGTCAAAGGGCTTCTATCCAAATGGCAGGGTATTTTGTTACTTTGGACCCGCATGGCTGATTGATTTTCGCATGGCTGCTGATACGGAGGGGTCTATCGCAAATCAGGGTGGATGGGGTGCAACTGAGGGACCGCAGAGCTTCTTTTGGGGTGGGACATGGATCTGTGCAGCAACCGGGACGGATAACCCGTCATTGGTAGCTGACATTATCCGTCAGTTGACCTGCAACACAGACACTATGATCGATATCGTAAAAGAAGACAATGATTTCGTAAATAACGTACCTATAATGACCAGAATGGCAGCAGATGATTCTTACGGAAACGCTGTTCTTGGTGGTCAGAATGCACTGGGGATATTCTGTGCCGGTGCTGAGAAAATTGATTTTAGCAATACCTCTCCGTATGATCAGGGATGTACCGAGGAATTTAGGGACGCAATGAAGAATTACTTTGAGGGTAATATGAGCTATGAGGATGCCATTGATATGTTTATCAAGGATGTTATTGTGAAATATCCTGAGCTGGCCGGCGAATGATAGCCGGTTTACGATCAGGCAAATGATGGAGGGTGCGCTATGAAAAAACCGTCAAAGAAAAGTAAGGTGGTCCGTTACAATAAATGGGGTTACATATTTCTCATACCCTTTGTACTGGTATATGCTGTATTTCAGCTGATTCCGCTGATCAGTACGATATGGAACAGTTTTTTTGAGAATTACCGCTCCGGCCTGATGCAGGTTGGACCGAATTTTATCGGATTTGAGAATTATATATCCCTGTTAAGCAGCGGAGACATCTGGACTTATCTCGGCAATACGCTGATCATGTGGATCCTCGGGTTTGTGCCGCAGATTCTCATATCATTACTGCTCGGTACGTGGCTCTCCAATCCGAGAATGCGACTGAAGGGAGAGACATTTTTTAAGGCCGTTATTTACATGCCGAATCTGATCATGGCTTCTGCATTTGCGATGCTGTTTTTTACCCTCTTTTCGGACGGCGGTCCGATCAATAGTATCCTCATGTCGATCGGAATGATCTCTGAACCATACAAATTTATGTCACACATAGGAAGCGCACGCGGATTGATCGCAATGATGAACTTTCTGATGTGGTTTGGTAACACGACGCTTCTTCTGATGGCGGGCATGATGGGTATTGACACGGCACTTTTTGAGGCTGCAGAGGTGGATGGTGCCACCCCTTCGCAGGTATTTTTCGAGATTACGCTCCCTCTGCTTCGGCCGATCCTGATCTATGTGATGATCACTTCTTTGATCGGTGGCTTGCAGATGTTTGACATTCCGCAGATCTTCACGAACGGAAACGGTGATCCCGCGCGAAGCACGATGACGCTGATCATGTATCTGAACAAGCATCTGTTCAGCAAGAATTATGGTATGGGTGGTGCGTTGTCTGTGGTCTTGTTTGTTGTGACCGGTATTTTGAGCCTGATCGTGTTTAACATCAATGCTGCAAGCGAAAAACGGGAGGTGTGGTCATGAAAAAGCATAAGGCAAAAAGAGGACATGTCATTCATGTCAGAAAGGCGGTTGCCTACCTGACACTGATCCTGATCTCATTTTTTTGCTTGTTCTGGTTCTACATCCTGTTTGTCAATGCAACTCGTTCCCACGGCGAGCTGACGAGAGGCTTCACGCCGATCCCGAGCACGCATCTGATCGAGAACTGGAAGGCACTGATAGGGGGGACACTTCCGGTTGTGCGTGGGATGTTCAACAGTGTGATCGTATCGGTATGCAGTGCAGCGTTAGGTGTGTATTTCTCTACATTGACCGCATATGCGATCCATGCATATGATTTTAAGGCAAAGAAATTCATGGCAGCCTTTATTTTGGCGGTCATGATGATTCCAACGCAGGTGACTGCGCTTGGATTTCTGAAGTTGATCGGAAAAATGCAAATGGAAGATACCTTCATCCCGCTCGTTATCCCGAGCATCGCAGTACCTATTACCTACTTCTACATGAAGCAGTACATGGAAAGCACCTTGCCGCTTGCGATCATTGAGGCGGCTCGCATTGACGGTGCCGGAGAGTTTCGTGCATTCAACAGTATCGTGATCCCGATGATGAAGCCCGCGATTGCAGTACAGGCAATTTTGACTTTTGTATCAAGCTGGAAAAATTACTTCACTCCGGCGCTGGTACTGCATACCGACACAAAGAAGACGCTGCCGATCCTGATTGCGCAGCTGCGAAGTGCAGACTTTCTGAAGTTTGACATGGGTCAGGTGTATGTGATGATCGCATTCTCCATCTTCCCTGTCATCGTGGTATATCTGCTGCTCTCCAAGTTCATCGTGGGCGGCGTTGCCCTCGGTGGTGTCAAGGGCTAGACATTGCCGGGGCAGACCGCAAAAAAATTCAAAATACCTCTAATGTTTTCAAATAATCCTCCGATAAATATTGTATCAAGGAAGAAAGAGAGGATGCCGTTATGCGTATAGATGCATATAATCAGGTGGCTGCGATCTATAAGAGTAGCAAGCCTGCCCGTACAAGTGCAACGAAGAAGACTGCAAGCTTTCAGGATCAGCTGCAGATCTCACAGGCCGGACGGGATTTTCAGATCGCAAAACAGGCAGTCGCAAATGCTTCAGACATCAGGGAAGATAAAGTCGCAGAGCTGAAAACTAAGGTTGATTCCGGGAACTATCAGGTTGATGCTGGAGATTTTGCAAGTAAATTGTTAGAAAAGTACAACGAATTGTATTAGTGAGGTAACAGGAACGTGGCAAGCTTGATGGATGACCTGACACAGGTTCTGGAGAATGAAACAGTTGAATACAAAAAGCTGACCGAGTTGTCCGAGAATCTGAAGGAAGCGCTGATCGAGTCGAATGTGGCTGATGTGGAGCGTCTGACAGCTGCGCAGGAGGAAGTCTCAAACGAAATCCAGAGTCTGGAATACAAGCGCGCGCGTATCATGAACGACATCGCAGTCGTCCTGAACAAAAAGCCGGAAGAATTGAAGGTCTCCATGCTGGAGGAGACGCTGGCGGGACAGCCGGCGCTCAGGGAGAATCTTGCCGCAGTCCGTACCGAACTGAAACAAACCATGGATGAACTGAAGTGTGTGAATCGCACAAATCAGACCTTGCTTCGTCAGTCCATGGAGTTATTGGAATTCGACCTGAATCTGTATCGCAGCATGCGACAGGCTCCCGAAACGGCAAATTATAACCGGTCTGCTGTAAATACCGGGGATCTGCTCGGAAGCCGGGGCTTTGATGCAAAGCAATAACAGATAGGGGGAACTATTATGGCTAATGGAATGGAAGCGCTCTATGTAGGCGGTAGTGGTCTTCGGTCGGCGCAGAATGCCATTAACACGTCTGCAAACAACCTTGCGAACGTAAACACAACAGGTTATGTTCGCCAGCAGGTTCTCTTTGCGGATAAAAATTATAATACGTTTGCGTATGCTGCAGTCAGTACGCAGAAAGTAGGCCTTGGTGTAGGAATCGGGGATATCGTACACGCCAGGGATATTTTTTTAGATAAGACTTACCGCTCGGAAGCGGGACGCCAGTCTTACTATAACGCCTACTATAATGCGATTGACGAGGTGCAGAGTCTATATCAGGAGTTGGAGGGGACTGCATTCAAGGATGTACTGATGGGTTCCGGCAGTGAGCGGGATTCAAACAGCAGCTTGTGGTCTGCGTTTGAGATGCTTGCGGAGGATCCGTCCGATACTACGAATCAGAGTCTGGTGATTCAGCGCTCCAACCTGCTTCTCACTCGTGCAAGTGCAATTTATTCGAGTTTATCCACCTACCAGTCACAAATAAATATTCAGATCTCAAATGACATCGATCGTGTCAACGAGCTCGGTAAGCAGATCTATGAATTGAATCTGCAGATCCAAAGTATTGAGGCAGGCCACGTAGAGACTGCTTATGATCTGCGCGATGCCAGAGACAGCGCATTGGATGAACTGGGTGCACTTGTGAATATGTCTTACACAGAGGATGCTACCGGTATAGTTACCGTTAAATTAGAGGGTCAGTATTTTGTGGATGAGGCCCATTTATATCAGGTAGGAAAACAGATCGATCGTTCCACCGGATATGTCAATGCATACTGGCCGTATCTCTCAAACGAGGCAAACGAGCAGTATGTGAACCTGTTTGATTTTTCGATCCCGATCTCATCCGAGAACAATACGGATATCGGAGAGATCAAGGCGCTGATCCAGGCGCGGGGCGACGGAGTCAAAAACTTTGCATACCTAGAGGGCGCAGATCCGCAGACCTATGCAAACACCATCGGAATGTCCGTGATGGAGGAATCCGAGGCGCAGCTGGATGTGCTCATCCACGGGATCGCAACACAGATCAATGAGATCCTTGCACCAAATACGACGGCCACATTTTCTGTAAAGACGGAAAATGCGGATGGCACCTACAGTATTACGCAGTACAAAAATGTAAAGGTGCTGGATGAGGATAACTGCAGGCTTGGTTCAGATATGAGAATTCCGCCCAGAGAGCTGTTTACAAGAGTTGGTGTACCGGAGCGGTACACAAAAGTTACGGACACGGATGGAAAGACCTGGTACATCTACAACGAAGAAGATATTTATGACTGCAAGACGGTGACGTTTGCAGGCAGGGACTATCAGGTCTGGGATGAGACGAAGGGCAACGGTTATGTGACACGGACCGACTATGCTGCGGATGGTACGGCACTGCGAAGCGAGGAGGGACCTTACGAGCAGTGGTCAACCAGAGACAATCAGAAATACATCAAACAGTTTATTTCCGGAAAATCTTTCTATGTACTGAATCCGGACTATGCGCTGGATACATCCACGCAGTACACGCTGCAATCACTCGGAGTCAATGATGATCTGGAAAATCAGGCAGATCTGTTTCCGCATCTGACAAAGGATACGCATGAGATTGATTACGCAATGGGCGCACAGATCTCGGATCTGTGGACGACAAAGACACTGAAGATTTATCCCGGCTCAGCAGCCACCTTCAGCTTCAGCGAATATTATACGGAGATGATCGGAGGGATCGCATCTGCCGGTTCCACCTATGAGTCTACCGCCAACACACTGGAAAGCTCCGTATCGGCGATCGATAACAAGCGTCAGCAGGTGACCGGCGTGTCAACGGATGAAGAACTGGCAAGTATGATCAAGTTTCAGAATGCTTATAATGCGGCCAGCCGCTATATCCAGACCGTGTCGGATATGATCGAACTTTTGGTGACAGGACTGTAGAGGGAGGAGGATCGCTATGGCTAGTACATTTTTTGGTTTGTCAATTGCGACATCCGGACTGCGTGCCTATCAGGCATCTGCGAATACAGTTGCAAACAATATCTCCAATGTGGATACGACCGGCTACACCAAGCAGGTCACAAACATGAAGGCAAACAATGCGCTGCGCGGTTACACGGAATACGGAACGCTGAGTGCAGGCGTTTCCGCAGAGTCCGTGACGCAGTTGCGCAGTGAGTATTACGATAATAAATATTGGCAGTACAGCGGTTATCGTGGTGAGTATGACGAAAAAGTAAAATATATGGATCAGCTGCAGACCTATTTTCAGGATGACAGTACGATGGAAGGCTTTGCAACGATCTATGCAGATTTTTTTAACGATATTGATTCCCTGCGCGGTAATGCCGCAGATACATCCTACAGGAATCAGGTGATCAGTGGAGCGAAAAAACTGTGCAGTTATTTCAATACCGTTTCAGACGGTCTGAAAAAAATACAGGAAGACTTAAACGAACAGATAAACTCAACAGTGGATACGATCAACTCCATCGCACAAAAGATCGCGCTTTTGAATGACCAGATCAACGATGTCGAGATCAACGGCTCCTACGCCAACGACATGCGCGACCAGCGTGCGCTGCTTGTGGATCAGCTGGCTACGATGGTGGCTGTTGATGTGCAGGAGACAAAGGTCGTAAACAGCAACTATCCCGACATGTATACCGGGGCGACACACTATACGGTGAAGATTAACGGGCTGGAGCTGGTTGACGATAATCAGTACCGTCAGCTGGAATGTGTGGCGCGGGAGTATAAGGATAACCAGAACGATGCGGAGGGACTGTATGATATCCGGTGGGCCGACAATCATTCGGAATTCCCGTCAACGAGCAGCCTTGCAACCGGAAGTCTGAAAGCGCTCATGCAGCTGCGCGACGGTAACAATCACGCAAATTTTAGCGGAAAGGTGGCAAGTGCTTCCGGAAGACAGGTCGTGATCTCGGATTGCAATGTGAAATCCGAATTGGCGATGAACCTTCCCAGCTCCGGCGTGTTGACACTGGGCAACCGGGAGTACACATACTCATCCTTTATGATGCAGAAAACACCCAGTGGAGAGACCACGTTTACATTTACCATCACATCGGAGATAACCGGACTCTCCTCTACGGTAGGGAGTGCCGCATCGGTGGGAACATCTATAGATTATAAGGGTATTGCCTACTATCAGTCCCAGATGAACGAGTTTTTGCGTGCCTTCACCAAGGCATTTAATGACATCCAGCACAAGGGTGTTGACCTGTACAAAAATCCGATGCAGTCATTTTTTGTTGCCGAGAGTGTACAGGGGACGGAGCTGGGCTTTGCGGACGCAGATGAGGCTGTGATCCGCTCCAACGGTGACAGCTATTACCGGCTGACGGCATCAAACCTGAAAGTCGCGGATGCGTGTACGGATCCGGCAATTTTTGCAACTGCGGATCTGGAAAATTTTGAAAACGGACAGGACTATCAGGACATGATCGAGGAAATGATGAAGCTGCAAAAGGATGTGATCATGTACCGCGGCAGCGGCGGCGACCAGTTTTTGGCAACGATGATCAGCGATGTGACGGTGGACACTGAGGAATCCGTACTGCTGTCTGATAATTACACAACGATCGTAAATATGGTTGAAAAGCAGCGGACGTCGATCTCCGGTGTGGATGAGGATGAGGAGGCATTGGATCTGGTCAAGTTCCAGAATGCATACAATCTCTGCTCGAAGGTCGTGCAGATCATGTCCGAGATGTATGACCGCCTGATCACAAGTACCGGTGTTTAGGAGGAAAGCAACAGGAGGTAAATAGCTTATGATGCGAATTACAAACGGTATGATGATGAATACCACAAAGTTGAACATCAATAATAATAAAGTATCCGTAGACCGTCTGAACACACAGATGTCTACGCAGAAAAAGATCACAAAGCCTTCGGACAATCCGCTGATCGCGATCAAATCCCTGCGGCTTTCCACCACGCTGAGTCAGATCAATCAGTATTGCAACAACAACATTAAGGATGCGCAGTCGTGGATGGATGTCACGGAGACAGCGCTGACGAATATGAAGGATATTCTTAACGACGCATATCGCCTCTGTGTCAACGGCTCCACGGACACGCTGTCGGATGAGGATCGGAATACGATTTTGACACAGCTGAAAGGTCTGAGCGGACAGCTCTACTCCGAGGCAAATGCCGATTATGCCGATCGCACGGTATTCAGCGGCTACAAGACAAATTCCACGGTCACATTCACGGATGCATTTGAGGCATCACAGGCGAAGTACGAGATATCCGAGCAGCTGAGTGCCGGTGATATCGAGGCATATACCTATTATGCAAACAAGCTGGATACACCTACGGCAACTGAGATACAGGCGAACCCTACGGTCAAGGTCAATACGCCGCAGGAGGAGGTACTCAAGCGTCTGCGCCTCTCCTACAGTAAGCAGACCAGACTGAACAGCTTTTCCTACAATTATGCGGTCGATACCAGTTCCGGCAGTGGCACCGGTACGACAACCGGAAATGTGGCGATCAAGACGACGATCAATGATGCTACGGATTCGACGACGCAGACCTTCCAGTGGCGCAGTCACCGGAAGGACAGCTCATTCACCTATGAAGCAGGTGAGGACGGTAAGATGAGCAGTGTCACGCTGGAGGACATGAACGGATATGAGCTGAAGATCTCAACCGACGGAAAATTTTTGGTGAATGATCCTTCGCTTACTCAGACAACGAGAACGACCACGATTGCCGGAGTGACTACCACGCACTACACGTTCACCGACGCGAGCGGAAATACGGTATTTACGGCACAGGAAGCAGTGGAAGCTGGTGTAAAGACTGCATTTGTCGCAGACTCGCAGGGCAACAAAGTGGAATTACACTATACCGGTGCGACGCTGGATCAGATCACGGATGTGCAGGGCAACACCATTCAGACAAATCTGGATTTCGCAGGAGCGGCAACGGATCCGCGTACCATCGAGGTGCGAAATGCGGATGGAGATCCGGCGATGACCGCAACGACAAAGCCGCTGGACAATACGGACCCGACCAAAGGGTGGGCGTACACGGTTGATACTGCAGATAAAAAGCTGACGACCGAGCTGAAGGTCGTGACAAAGACCCGGCAGGAATTTGAGGAGTATCTGACAGAACTGGCCGCTGATCCCGATGCGGTGAGAGAGAGAGATAAAAACACCTTGATCTATCTGCCGGATTCCGGCGAGATGATCATAGGCTCCAAGCTGGCAGAGAACCTGACTTCTGAGTACGCAACGCTCAGTGTCAATTATGACAAGGACGGCTTTATCAAGGGCGAGACCAGACCTGAAATGTACTTTAACTGTGTCAACAAAACCGATGCCAGTGCGATCAACCACATCAAATATACAAACTATGATGCGGATAACAACTGGATCTATCAGAATATCGATTATGCGGTATCTGCCAATCAGGACATGACGATCAACACACAGATCCACGATGTCGTCAGCGCAGACTGCTATCGCGATCTGGCAGAACTGACAGATATTGTGCAGGAATCTATCGATGCACATACGACCGTATCAAATATTGAAAAGATGATCGCGTCCGTAGATTATACCAGTGAAGACGAACAGAAATATCTGAAGGACTGTCTGGAGAAGGCAAAAAAACAGATGGCATACGCAGATGATCATCTTCAAAAGGTATTTGGAAGCCAGATCTCTCACTTTGAAAAATATCTGAACAAAGTAAACCTTGCCATCACGGATGTGGGAAGTCGGGGTGACCAGCTCTCGCTGGCGGAGAACCGGATCAGCAACCAGAAAACGACCTTTACGGAGCTGAAATCGAACAACGAGGACGAAGAACTGTCTGATGTGACGATCGATTATACATCCGCATATTCCGCCTATCAGGCATCCCTGCAGGCGGCAGGAAAGATCGATGATATGTCGTTGTTAGATTACCTGTAAAATTATTAAGAGAAGTATATGATTTTTTCGCTGCACCTAACGTGCGAAAGCTCAAAAATCATATACTTCTCAAATAAACATAGAAGGAGAGGACATAATATGACGATAGAGACCAGATTATTTGGGGAGATATCAATAGCAGATGAAAAACTCATCACATTTCCGGATGGGATTGTTGGTTTTCCATTTTTAAATCAATTTGCGTTGATTCATGACGCAGATAATGAGAAAGCGCCCATCATGTGGCTGCAATCGATGGAGGAACCGGGGTTTGCCATGCCTGTCATTGAACCCCATCTTGTAGTGGACGATTATAACCCGACTGTAAACGATGAATATCTGACACCGGTGGGCGAATTGGCGCAGGATCAGATCTACACACTCGTAACGATCACGGTGCCCCCGGAGATCGAGAAGATGTCCGTAAATCTTAAAGCGCCCATTGTGATCAATATGGCGAACAACAAGGCAGTACAGATCATTGTGGAGGATGACTTTCAGGTAAAGCATCCGATCTATGAGACCCTCAAAAAGCGGAAGGAGGGCGAGACATGTTAGCATTAACGAGAAAAAAGGGCGAGTCTCTCGTCCTGAACAATGATATCGAGGTGACCGTGCTGGAGATCCGTGGTGACCAGGTGAAGCTGGGCGTCAAGGCTCCCCGTGAGGTGCCTGTCTATCGCAAGGAGGTTTATATCCAGATCCAGAAGGAAAATGAGGCAGCAGCCAGCGTAGAAAACCTGGAAGCGCTTAAAAAATTACTTTAACCTATAAAGAATCCGGGTTCTGTGCCGATATAAAAAATAGCAACCCGAACCAGAGCAGCAGATGATGGCCAGGTCTGCTGCTTCGTTTTTTATCAGACGAACGCAACAATCAAACGATCACATGGAGGTGACAGCTATGACAATGGAACCAATTCAAAATCGGACTGCAGTATATCAGGGAAGTGGAGCAGCAGTCGAAAAAACACAGAGTGCAGCTAAGACAGAAATAAAGACAGCAGAGCGGACGGTGTCTGCAGCAGAGCAGACAAATGCAGGAACTGAGGCCGGCAGACCGGCAGATCAGATCTCTATGCCGGAAAAAGCATCGGACAGCTCTTTGAAGAATGCTGTAGAGCAGATCAACCGTAACTCAGCCGGTATGGAGGCAATCTTCGGATATCATGAAGGAACCAATCGGGTTATGATCAAGATCATAGACAAGGACACAAAGGAAGTAAAGAAAGAGTATCCTGCCGAAAAGACACTTGACATGATCCAGAAAGTATGGGAGATGGCAGGTCTCATGGTAGATGAGAAGCGATAGAAACAGATGAAACACAGAAATAGGAGGTAATTACGATGCCTATTAGAATCACAGGAATGAATTCCGGCCTGGATACGGAAGCGCTCGTTTCCGAGCTGGTATCCGCATACCGTGCCAAGGGAGATAAATTTACAAAAGCTCAGACAAAGATATCCTGGAAACAGGAGGCCTGGAAGACAATGAGCTCGAAGACATACAGCTTTCGAAACAGTCTGGACAGCATGCGTTTTTCTTCCGGATATAATTTAAAGACGACATCCGTGTCAAACGCGTCAAAGGCCGCAGTCACTGCAGGTAATAACGCAGTCAACGGCACACAGACGCTGGAGATCAATGCGCTTGCCAAGACCGGTTATCTGACCGGAGGAAAGGTAAAAAGTACAGACGGAAAGGCTGTATCAAACAGCACAACGATGAGCGAGCTGGGACTGGAAGCGAATGGGGATATCAGTATCAACGGCAAGCGGATTACTATTACCGGACAGACAAAAGTCAGTGAGGTCATCAGTAAGCTGAAAGATGCAGGCGTCAATGCCAGTTTCGATGCCACAAACCAGCGCATTTTTGTGAGCTCTAACGAGAGTGGAAAGGCAGCAGATTTTTCATTGATTGGACTCAATGCGGCAGGTACAAAGGCTCTCAGCCAGCTTGGTATCAATGCAGAACCCGAGAACGGAAAAAATCCTTATGAGGCCTATGCATCTTATAAGGGAAAAGAAAACGATGAATTAAAAGAACTGCTGCAGTCCTACGACAGCAATTCGGAAACGGCAGACCGTCTTCTGGCAAACTTTGCAAAAGAGTATCAGAATGCAGATGATGTAATGACGAAAGACGCGGTGTTCCAGGAATTCAGGGAATTTGTCAATTATGCAGATTCGGTGAAGGGCGCAGATGCACAAACGCTTGGCTACAATGTGGATGCTGTCCGCATCAACGGACAGGACGCAATGATCAAACTCAACGGAGCAGAATTTACATCCAAGAGCAATTCCTTTAGCATCAACGGACTGACCATCAATGCGATGGCACTTACAGAGCCCGGCGAGACGTTGTCCATCACCACTTCTACGGATAATCAGGGAATTTATGATAAGATCAAGGATTTCCTGTCCGAGTACAACAGCCTGATCAACGCCATGACTTCTTCATACAACGCGGAGAGCGCGGCAAATTATGAGCCGCTCACAGATGATGAAAAAGAAGCCTTGAGCGAGAAGGAGATCGAAAAGTGGGAGGAAAAAGGAAAGGGCGGTGTCCTGCGCAGAGACAGTACACTCAGCACACTGATGAGCGCAATGACAAATGCGATGGCTAAGTCTTATACGATCAACGGTAAGACCTATGCGCTTTCCAGTTTTGGAATCAAGACACTGGGCATTACTAATTCAGAGAAGAACGAACATAATGCATATCATATTGACGGTGACGCGGATGATGAGAATACATCGTCCAATACAGATAAGCTGATGGCAGCCATCGTTGCAGACCCCGATGGCGTGACGCAGTTTTTTCAAAAGGTTACCGGTGATCTGTATGAGAGTCTCGGAAAACATATGACCAGTACATCGCTGCGTTCGTACGGAAAGTTCTATAACGACAAAGAACTGGATAAAGAGTACAGCAGCTATACGACAAAGATTTCTGACTGGGAGCAAAAAGTAACAGATATCGAGGACAGTTATTATAAGAAATTTGCGGCGATGGAGTCAGCACTGTCAAAACTGCAGAGCCAGACTTCACAGCTGTCCGGCTTGTTGGGAATGTAATCCGGCAGCAGGGAAAACAGGAACAGGATTTCAGGGAGGAACAACCATGGTAAACAAGGGCTATGACCAGTATTTGCGTAGCAAGATCATGACTGCGTCTAAGGGGGAATTGACCCTCATGCTTTATGACGGAGCCATCAAATTCTGCAATATTGCGATCATGTGTATTGAGAAAAAGGATATTCCGGGAGCCAATACCAATATACAAAAGACAGAGGCGATCATTGAAGAATTCTTAGCGACATTGGACCATAAATATCCGGTAGCCAAGGATTTTGAGAACGTATATAATTATATCTATGACCGACTGGTGGAAGCAAACTTAAAGAAGGATCCCGAGATCCTGAACGAAGTGCTGGAGCATCTGCGCACCATGCGTGATACATGGAAAGAGGTCATGCGCACTGCTAATACAAAACAAACAGCCATATCTTAGAACGGAGAGATTATGCAGGAAAGAGAGTACTTAGATGTCCTGATCCAAAGTCTTCGAAAGAAGCTGGTACTGTTAAACCGGATATCCATCTTGAACCGGGAACAGAGAGAGATCCTTCAGGATGAAGAGGCAGCACCTGATGTCTTTGACATCAATGTCCGGGACAAGGGGGATCTGGTGGACCAGATCGTAGCATTGGACGTGGGATTTGACGAAGTGTATGCACATATCAAAGACCTGATGGAGCGCGATCACAGCGCATACGAGGATCAGTTGGAGCAGATGCGGGAATTGATCCGTCAGGTCATGGCGAAGGATGCATCTGTGCGGGCAGAGGAGCAGAGAAATTACGAACTCGCACAGCGCAAATTTGCCAATGTTAAAAAGCAGGTCCGCGAGGTTAAGGCTAGCCGGAAGATGGTAAACAGTTATTATCAGAACATGATGAGTCAGAAGCCCGGGGACGCGATGTTCCTCGATAATAAAAAATAAGAAATAGATTTTAAGCGGCGGTGAAAGCATAAAAAATGCGATTGACCGCCGCTTTGTTTTACAAAATAAGGACAAAATTAATCTGTTTGAAGAAGCTTAACAATTATATTTATAGATGTGAAAAACTAAATATTTGTATCATGATATCCGATATAGTATAATAAATGAAAACATATAAGTTGAGCAAAATGGAATTGCTTTGTGCGAATGGAGTCGCGATACAGAAGATAGAATGTAAGGGAGCCCTCGCATAAAATGCGGGGGCTTTTTCAGTGCAATAATCAAGTAAACCGGAGGAATTATGATCAAATTATCAGATTATGTTTTTAAATATTTCAAAGAAGTCGGAGTGAATACGGTTTTTACACTGACCGGAGGTGGCATCATGCATCTGGTTGATTCACTGGGGCGTAGTGACATGGAGTATGTATGTTGTCATCATGAGCAGGCGGCAGCAATAGCAGCACAGGCATATGATATGTATCAGGAACAATTGAGCATGTGCCTTGTGACAACCGGACCCGGTGGAACAAATGCATTGACGGGGGCAGCTGCAGCTTATGTAGATTCCACGCCGGTTATATATATGAGCGGACAAGTGAAAAGAAGTGATTTTGCAAGTATCAGAGGTGTGAGACAGTTCGGTGCACAGGAGAATGATATTGTAGCAATGGCAAAGCCGATTACGAAATATGCGGTTACGGTCATGGAGCCGGAAAAGATTGCATGGGAATTGGAAAAAAGTGTATATCTGGCAACACATGGAAGAAAGGGGCCAGTGTGGATAGACATACCGTTGGATGTGCAGGCAGCGATGATAGACGAAAGCTCACTGCTCCACTATGAACCGGAAAAGGAAGCAGAGAGCGAAGCATTTTTCGACGATAAGATGAAAAAATTGGCAGCAGAATATACGATTGAGCTACTTGCAAACGCGAAGCGGCCGGTACTTTTGGTGGGACAAGGTATGGTGTCAGCGGGGGCGGAAGAATTCGTTCATCAGTTTGTGCAAAAGACGGGAATACCGGTGTTGGCCACCTGGAGGGCATTGGACTTCATGGGAACAGAGGAGGACGGTTTCTTTGGAAGTCCCGGACTACAGGCGCCGAGATACTCAAATCTGATCTTACAGCATGCAGATACGTTGATTGTTCTTGGAAGCCGCATGGATAATATGATAACGGCATTTAATGAGGAGCATTTCGCATATCGTGCCAAAAAAGTAATTGTAGACATCGATGAAAAAGAGATCAAGAAGCTGGCGATGACAGAGGTGTATCCGGTAGTTTCAGATGTAAAAGATTATATGGAAGTTCTGCTGGAGGTATTAAGAGAAGTAAAAATACCGCAGTATACTGATTGGACAGAAAAGTGCAAAGCAATAAAAGAACGATTTCCGATTTTGAAAGAAAAGCAGGATAAACAAGAGGGAGTCAGCCTCTATGAGGTGACAGATGTAGTTTCCGCTTATTCAAGACCGGAAGATACGATTGTTATATCTTCCACCAGCAGATGTAATACAGCCGGGCATATCGCATTTCGACATAAGCGGGGACAAAAGACGATCTCCTCTATGGGTATGGGTTCTATGGGATTTGCGATTCCTTCCGCAGTCGGAGCTTATTACGCAAACGGAAAGAACCGGGTGGTCGTGATAGAAGGAGACGGCAGTCTGCAACTTAATATTCAGGAACTGGAAACAATTGCAGCGAATCAGATCAACGCGAAAATGTTTATTTTCAACAATAACGGATATGCGGCGATCACGACGATGCAGGATCGCAATTTTGACAGTTATTATGTGGGCAGTAATGAAAAGAGCGGGCTTTTCATGCCGGATCTGGAAAAGCTGGCATATGCATATCAGATTCCATACTTGAAAATAGAGAAAGCAGAGGACATAGAAGAACAGGTAAAGCGTGCGATGCAGGAGGAAGGACCGGTTATCTGTGATATCATAGGTTCGCTGTGGTTTGATGAAATACCAAAATGTATTTCATCCGTGGATGAAAAGACAGGGAAAAGGGTATCGGCTTATCTGGAAAATCCGTATCCATATCTTTCCGAGCATGAACTAAAGGAAATAGAAAAGGAACTGTTGGGCTAAGAGTAAAGGAGAGACGCATGAATTTTTTAGAATATATTCGTCCGCAATTGGAAAAAGAAGTATATGATTTTTTCGCGTCTCCCAGAGAAAAAATACTTTTTGGAAAAGGGCGTCAGGCTACCATCATGAAAGATGCATGTGCAATGATGGGACAAGAGGTAGAAGCTTTGGTTTCTACCAAAGATGAGGCAACGAAGGAAGAATTTTTAAGAAATATAAAAAGTTATACAGTAGAAAGTTTTCCCAGAGAACAGAAGACATGTTGTGATATTTTAATTGCCGTAAATGAAAAATGGAACAGTGAAATTGAGTATACATTGAGGGAAAATGGGTTCCAACACATCTATAAAGCAAACCATTGGGAGTCTGTAAATCAGATTATCAGAGAAGGTTATTTTGATTTTATGATGCAGATTCATGGAATGTCTGAAGATGGGAGCATTTTGGAAAAAGATCATTTCAAGATCTGCAGTTGGAAGAAAATGTCGAAAGAGTATGCGGAGAGCTTTCTTGTAGAAGCAGTGGATATACTGTATCCTTTTTTGTTCCATGAAGTTGGGGCTTGCGTTGAGGGACCATACGAATATGGTGCAGTCAGATGTGAAAAGGGAGTTGTCATTGATGCCGGTGCCAATATAGGTATGTTTTCGTGCTGTGCTGCTTCAAAGGGATGCAAGGTGTATGCTTTTGAACCAACCAGGACAGCAAGGGACTATTTAAAAAAGAATGCGGAATTGTATTCGGCAGGAGAAATAGAGATCTTAGGGTATGCATTATCAGATAGGAACGGTAAAGCTTGCTTTACTGTAAATGATCTGGGAGAAGGTACAAAGAATCGATTGACAGATATTGCTGCTGAAAATTCTCATTTAGAGGAGGTTGCTACAATTTCGCTGGACTCTTTTGTTGAACAGAGAGGCGAGAGAGTAGATTTTATAAAAGCAGATATTGAGGGAGCTGAGCGGAATCTACTGATAGGAGCTCAGAATACTTTAAAACGATATGCCCCGAGATTATCATTGTGTACTTATCATCTACCCGATGATAAAGAGGTGCTGACAAAATTAATAGTACAGGCTAATCCGAAATACAAGATTACATATGGATGGCATAAGTTATATGCTTATGTTCCGGAAGAGGAGAAATAAAATGGGATTAACTCAGGGAGAGCAGAATAATCGTAATTATTTAAAAGAGAAGAAGCCTTATGTATATGAAAAGGTTTCGAAATTCACAGAAAAATATAATCGGGGAGAAAGTATCGCTATCATCCAGCTGCAGTATGACTATCGCTGTAACATGAAGTGCGAGCACTGCTCTATCGCTCGTTTTCAGGGAAAGAAAGATAAGAGAAAGCTTACCCCGGCAGATGTGGCAAATCTGGCAAAGCAGGCAGATGAAATGGGTTTGGCACGTTTTGTTATCAGTGGTGGTGAGCCGACGACGTTCCCGGATCTGGATGAGTTGGTGGCCGCGATTGATCCGGAAAAATTTTATATCAATAGTGATTCCAATGGATATCTCCTGGCTGAAAAGGCAGAGCATATGAAGAAAATCGGTATTGACCGGATTCAGCTGAGTATTGATAGCCTTGATCCGGAAGAGCATGATTCATTCAGAAGAATGCCGGGTGCTCATAAGAGGGCGATGGAAGGTATTAAAGAGTGTCAGAGAATAGGACTTCCGTTATATATTCAGACAGTGGTGACAAAGGAACGGTTACACTCCGATGAATTCATCAAATTTTTGGAGTATTTCAACGGAATGGGACTAAATGTGTTTGTATCATACGCAAAGCCCGTGGGAGCATGGGAAGGACATTACGATAATCTGATCGACAGAAACGATATGGCTTATATGACCGAATTAGAGAAGAAATACCGTGTCTGCACACATTTGACACCGGCATATGGACTGGATATGGGCTGTATCGGTGTAAAGGGATTTATTTCGGTTACTCAATATGGTGATGTGCAGCCGTGCCCGTATATTCATACTTCAATCGGAAATATTCTGGAAACACCCTTAAAGGAAATTATTCAGACAGGAATGAATATCAAACATTTTGGTGAGCATGTGGACACGTGTCTGATAGCGGAGGATCTACCGTTTATAAAAAAGTATGTGGAAGGTCATATCTACGGAAAACCGGTGCCGGTACCGTGGACGGAAGTGTTTAGTGAAGAAGATAGAACACAAAAACCGTATTGGAAGTAAGAGGAGACAAGCATGAAAAGGGAATTACCGTTAGTCAGTATTTTGATACCAAATTATAATCATTCCAGATATTTGGATCAATGTATACAAAGTGCAATTAATCAGACCTATCCCAATAAAGAGATTATTTTATTGGATAATAGTTCACAGGATAACTCTATACAAGTTGCTAGAAAATATATAAATCAGGGGATCGTTATATGCAGAAATGAATTTAATGTTATGAACTGTAGTTATAAAATACTTGCAAATGTCTTGGCTCAGGGCAAATACTTCATTTTGCTCTGTGCGGATGATTATATAATGCCTGATTTTATAGAAAAAGCGGTTGCTATTATGGAAATGTATCCAAATGTGGGTTATGTTCATGGGGAGAGAGACTTTGTAACACCGGAAGATCAATTGATAGAGCTGGATCCATTTTATAAATGCAGTTTTGTGGCATCGGGAAGAAAAACAATGCCGGTTTATATGGTGACAACAGTAGCACATCCAGCTCAGGGGTTGATCCGAAAAGCAGCATTTCTCCAGTCGGGTGGTTACGATATGGAAATTGAGCATATGAATGCTGATCGCTCTCAGTGGTTTTATCTTTCCTATGACAATAATGCGGCATATATAAAAGAAAAAATGTGCAGAATTCGCATTGGTAGTCAGACGGAAACAGTTATCACCCAAGAGAATTTCCAGCATCCGATATTATGTCATCTTACGATAATGGATTATGTCAATTTTGCTAGAGAGAAAAAATTGCCAGAGGTTTATGAAAGAGAACAAGAGGCATTAACAAGATTGGCAAAAGAATTCGTCGGATATGCGGGTGGCATGCTTTACCGAGATAATATAAAAAAGGCAACGGTGTATCTTGATTATGCCACAATTGTAGACCGTGGAATTGTTGACGAGCAGTTATACAAAACATACCGTTCTATGATAGAAAAAGGTAAGGTAGACAAGTTATTTATAGAAAATCAGGTAAATGTTAGTTACCAACATAAAAGGAGCTATGAGCCGCCAGAAGAATATGAAAAAATTGTACCGGAGGATATTGTTGCATGGATGAAGCAAGAATACAGATATTGATTCCTACGATTAATCAGTTAGTAGAATTAGAAGAGACAATAAAAAGCATAAAGAATCAAGAATATGATCTGGATAATATTTATATAACTGTTGTAGATTTTGGTTCAACTGACGGAACCTATGAAAAATTATTGCAATATAATCACAGAAATTTTGGAATATATAGAATAGTGGTTAAAAATGAGAATCAGAGAATTGCAGAAGCAGGAAAAATTCTTAAATATGTTTGGCCGGGTGGAGCATATTGTTTTGCAGTAATTGTATATCCGGGAGAACGATTATATCCACATTGTCTGAGAACGTTAATTACGAAGTATCTTGGTAATGGATGTAAAAATATTAAAATGGTGATTTGTGAGTGCGATGTGTTTATGGAAAATGGTACTATAACACACCAGAAGCCGTTATTTGAAGAGGATAGAATCATAGATGGCAGTAGAGATATAAATGAGTACATTAAAAGAGGATATATGCACCAGATTTTTCATATGGGAGGTTACTTTAATATTGATCGGTATAAAGCTAATTCAGAAAGCAATGAACGAAGATATTGGAATAAATTGGCAAGAGAAGCGCAGGAGAATAACGTATTATATATAAAAGAGGCGTTGGCATGTACAAAGGCAGTTGTTTATTCCAATGAATTTAAAGAAATTTTGTATCGCTGGGAAGCAATTATTTCAATTGTTCGTGCTTATTTTAGTAAGTTTGGTGATAGTTTTAACGAGGAGTTTGAAAAATTTGCATACCATAATTTGTCAGAATATGCTCTTTGGAGAAGTTTTTTATTATATAAGCGAGGAATCCATACAAAAGAAACTGAAGATTGTTTTCTCATTTCATCTGTCATAGATCAAGAGATTGTTTATGAAGAGATATATGAGCATATGTATAAATTGATATTTGAAGACAAACTTGACGAACAGGAGTGGTTACAGAAATATTATTCACAGAAACAGTAATAATCTACGGTGGAAAAAGTTGAGATATGGTTTATTATACGGGAGGAGCATACGTGGATTTTGATTTGATGATAAAAGAGTTAATGCATAAATATAGTATAGATATTAATCACCCTTGGTTTTATGAATCAGTGCAGGCAGAGAAGTTAATTAAGTGCTTTTGGGAAAAGGTAAAGTATAAAAAAGTAGTTTTGCTATTTGAAAAGGAAGGAGACTATGAAAATTTTAGAATACATATTCCAGAAGAGGTGAGCTATAAGGGAATTCAATATCAGAATAATTCATTTTTTTCATATAAAAATAGTGTTGAAGAACTAGAAAAAACAGATGCAGACGCACTATTGCTGATTACTTACCGGGACCATGTACGAATTGGATCAGAACTTGTAAGCTGCGGATTGGAATTGGTAGATATTTATGATTATTTGGTTGAAAATGGGCTTTTACTGTTCCATGAATTTTACCAGATAACAAATGAGTTATACTTTGACTCCGAGGGGGAAAAAATAGAGGATTCGTATTTTCAAAGTGATTACGGAGTCCTTTTTTATGATAAACGACGATATAAACTGGCAAAAACAGAAATATTAAAAAAATATTATCTGGAAAATGTTATTTTTGATTATTATAATATGAGAAATTTTGATGATGGCGCATTATATATAGAAAAGTATTGTGAGTTATACCCAGAAGATGCAGAAAGGTATTATTTCTTTTTAAGAGAAGCAGAAACATTGTTGGATAAAATGCAGCGGATAATAACAAGTAAAAAACAAAAGGATATCGTTATGTACTGGCTGGATGCTTTCTCTTATGGGGAGGACAAGAATCTTCCTTATTTGCATAGTCTTGATAATGAATGTATGGTTTGTAGCAATGCATTTGCGGTTATTGATACTACAGGAGGCGAAGCAAGTGCATTGTTTTGCCAAGAAGCGCCCATGGAATCAAAACGTTTTCGACAAGGTGTTCCAATTGAAGAATCTAATATATTCGATATTTTGGAAAAGCATGGATGGGAGTTTAAATATTATGGCATAGATCGAATACTTGATGGGAAATTGGTAAATATTAGAAAACATCGCTTGTTTGCAGTATCTACACTGCATTATTGGAAAATGTTGTGTGATATGGTGGTCGATACAGTGCCGACTTTTCGGCTGGTTCACCTTATGGGAGGACATACACCCTATTTATCAGCAGATATGGATGGAGAAAAATATTTTCCTATTCATGAGAGAGCGAACCTTTTAATTGATCAGGATATTTACGCTCAAAGAAAAAATGCATTGCAGTACGAAGATCGTCAGATGGCATTCTATGATAAAAGAATAGATACAAAAGCAACTATCTATTTTAGTGATCATGGATGTCATTCCTTTGCCTTGAGCAATATAGCGGTATTGCACCACATTATGTTTAAAATAAAATCTGAGTTGGTAAGAAAAGGAGTAAACAGTCAAATGTTTAGCCCGCTATATTTTGAAAAACTAGTAAAATATCTTTTGGAACCGCAGAAATATCAATTACAGGATATGATGCATGATTATGTTAAAGTATATGGACTTCCAAGATATAGTAAAAGTTATAATGGTCTCATAAATTAAGACACTTTTTCGGACAGATTTTAATGAATCTGA